>NZ_CABRJC010000018.1:0-44392 GCF_902471145.1 uncultured Merdimmobilis sp. | reverse complement strand
AAAAGTGGGCTTCTTGCAGCCCCGCGAGGGAATCCGCGGCAGCGGAAAAATCTTTCGCTCGAGGTGGGGAAACCTCTAAGAAAGATTTTCCGAGCGCACCCATTGCGGCGATGTGGGGGGCCGGGGTCTCCCCGGCGAGCTTTTGTCCCTTTCTCTCGTCAGAAAGGGACCACGGGGGTTTGGGGGCGGGCAGCGCCCCTTGTTTTCACAGGACGTGTGGGTGCGCAGGGGCCTGCTTCCACAAAAGAATCCCCTTCCTGACCCAGGTCAGGAAGGGGATTCTTTTTATTATTTTCCAGTATCAATCCACAAGGTCGTGGGCATCTACGGCGTAATCCCTGGTAGCCAAGGGGAGGTTCTTCCGGCGCAGCCGCCGCTCGGCAAAGGCACGGATGTTGGAGTAAATCACCGCGAAGGTGGGCACCCCGATAAACATCCCTACAAACCCGAACAAGCCGCCGAACAGCATGATGGAAAACACCACCCAAAAGGCGGAAAGCCCAGTGGACTGTCCCAGGATTTTGGGGCCCAGGATGTTGCCGTCAAACTGCTGCAGCACCAGGATGAACAAAGCCAAAAACAGCGCCTTGATAGGGCTGACCGTCAGCATGATAAACACCGAGGGGATCGCCCCGATAAACGGGCCGAAATAGGGGATCACGTTGGTGACCCCGACGATGACGCTGATCAGCATGGCATAGGGCATGCGGAAAACGCTCAGGCAGGCAAAACAGATCAGCCCGATGATCAGGGAATCCAGGATTTTGCCGGTGATAAACCCACTGAAAATCGCGTGGCTGTCCCTGGTCTGGCGGAGGATTTCATCCACCGTATCCTTTTCAAACAAAGCGTACAGCAGTTTTTTGGCCTGGGCGAAAAACCGCTCCTTGCCCATAAACATATACACCGAGATGATGAGGCCAAGCACCCAGTTGAGCACCCCAGCTGAGAATTTTACGGTGAAGTCCATCAGCACTGGCAGGGTTGCCCGCAGGACGGCATACAGGGAATTGAGGGCATCTTCAAAGCTGATTACCAAGCTGTCCACCACATCGGAGGGGAGATCCACCGAGTTGGTTTCCGCCACAATCTGACGGATAATCCCCTCTATGGAACCCAAATAGGAGGGAATGCGGGAGGCCAGGTTGTAGACGCTCTCCACAATCTGGGGGATCACGCTGCTGAAGAACACGCCGATGGTAAAAAAGGCAAACAAATAGGTTAAAAAAATGGACAGTGCCCGCCGCAGTTTATAACTGCCTCGATCCCCAAACAATGGGGGAAAGATCTTCGATTCAATGAAGTGCAGCACCGGGTTCAGGATATAGGCCATAACAAAGCCATAGATAAACGGCATCAACAGGTTGATGATTTTCATCGTCATCCCCATCAGCCATTGGAAATTCAACACCCCTGCCAAAAAGACAATGGAGGCAACCACCACCAAAAAGGCGTAGACCGCTATGGTGTTGTATTTCCGGTTCCATTCAATTTTCAACTTCACGACTCCTTCCCAACAGATTGCCGGTACGGTCTTAGTATACTCGATCTGGGGAAAAAAAGCCAGATGGATTGGAAAAAATTTGCTATTCCTTTACAAACACCGCCGCCTCTGCCTTAGTGCACATCGGATGCAGCTGCTTAGCCTTCCACCAGTTCGCACCAGGCGTCGGTATCCGCCGCCAACTGGACCCGCTTCTCCTCCAGCAGGGCGCAGTGCTCCTGGAGCTTTTGGTAATCCCCTGCGATCTCCGGGTCGGCAAGGCCCGCCTCCAGGGCGGCAATCTCCTCCTCCGCCGCGGCGATCCGCTCCTCCAGCTGGGCGATCTTCCGCTTGCGGGCGGCGTCCTCGCTGCGCTGGCGCTTGGTGCGGTGATAAGAAGTCTCCGGTTTTTCTTCTTTCTTCTCCACCGGGCGGGAAGCTGCTGCAAAAGCTGCCTGTTCCCGCTTTTTCTCCACATACTCCTCGTACCTGCCGCTGTAGGACACCAGCCGGTCGGGGAACATCTCAATGATCTTTGTGGGGAATTTGTTGAGGAGGTACCGGTCGTGGGAGACCAATATCACCGTGCCTGTGTACTCCCCCAAGGCCTTGTCCAGCACCTCTTTGCTCATCAGATCCAGGTGGTTGGTGGGCTCGTCCAGGATCAGCACATTGGCGTGCTGGAGCATCATGATGGCGAATTTCAGCTTGGCCTTCTCCCCGCCGGAGAGGTCAGAGACCAGTTTGTAGCAGTCCTCCCCCCGGATGAGCACATTCCCCAGCACGGTGCGGACCTCCACCTCCAGCATGTGGGGGTAACGGTCCCACAGCTCATCCAGCACCGTTTTTTGGCTGTTGAGGAGGATGTCCTCCTGCTCATAGTAGGCGATTTTGGTGTTTTTGCCCCACTCCACCCGGCCGTGGCGGACGGGGATCAGCCCCTGCACCGCTTTGAGCAGGGAGGATTTGCCTACCCCGTTGGCGCCGATGAGGGCGATTTTCTCCCCCCGCATCACATCTAGGCTGAGGCTTTCAAACAGCACCTTGGCACTCTCCCCCCAGCCCACGCCGATGGAGAGGTCGGAAACATGGAGCACATCCTTCACCGGCTCCAGCTCATAGGTGAACCGCATTTTAGCCGATTTCACCGGGGGATTGGGCTTCTCCACCAGCTCCATGTGCTCAATGGCCTTGCGCTTGCTTTTGGCGCTTTTTGCGGTGGTGGCCCGGACGATGTTCTTGTCCACATACTCCTGCAAACGGGCGATCTCCGCCTGCTGCTGGTCGTATTCCTTCTGCTGGCGCTCCAGCCGCTCGTCCTTGAGGGCCACGTACTTGGTGTAGTTGCCCGGGTAGCGAACCAGCTTGTGGTATTCGATCTCACAGACGCTGGTCACCAGGCTATCCAGGAAGTACCGGTCGTGGGAGACGATCAAAAGGCCGCCTTTGTAGGTTTTCAGGTATTCCTCCAGCCAGATGAGGGTTTTAAAATCCAGATGGTTGGTGGGCTCGTCCAGGATCAGCAGGTCCGGGGCCTCCAGCAGCAGCTTGCACAGAGCCAGGCGGGTTTTTTCCCCGCCGGAGAGGTTGTCGATCAAAGTGTCCCGGTCCCGGCCGGCAAACCCCATACCGTTGAGGATGGTGTTGATCTTCACGTCGATCTGGTACCCATCCCCCGCCTCAAACTCCGCCTGCATGGCGGCATACCGCTGGGCGAGGTCATGGTAGGCACCGGTGCTGTGGTCAGAAAGGGAGGCCATCTCCCCCTCCACCCGGCGCATCTCCTCCTCCAAGGCGAGCAGATGGGAAAAGACGCTTCGCAGCTCCTGCCCTATGGTGTTGCCCAGGGAGAGGCCGCTGTTCTGCCGCAGAAAGCCAAAGGTCTTGCCGCCGGTCCGGGCGATGACCCCTTCGTCTGCATCCAGGTCGCCCACGATGATATTGAGCAGGGTGGATTTTCCCGCCCCATTGACGCCGATGAGACCAACCCGGTCGGCGTCCTCCAATTTTAAATTCACATGGTCGAGAATCAAGGTCCCGCCATAGTATTTTGTCACGTTTTCCAGGGATAACAGCATTGGTATTCTCCTATAGCAAATGTCAGATTAAAGCGGATGAAAGAGGGTTTGCCGCGGGCGGGGCTCCTCAGCCCCTGGACAAACCGATACGGCCGGACCGATTAGGATTTTCCGGCACTGGCAGGCGATGGGGGCCAGCTTCCCCCAGAATGGAAAAAGAGCCTGTCCTTTTTATTGTAGCCTGTTCCGGGCAAAAAGTCCACTCCCCTGGCGCTTGGGAGCCCGGATTTTCCCTTGTATCCGGCGGTGCAAAGCAAAGATATTGTCGTTCTTCCCTGGCGTTTGGGGTCTAACTGTGCTACAATAATCGCAACGCGATTATTGGGGAAGAAATTTCTTTCGGGCGGAGCGCCCTCCTGGGGCAAAGCCCCACCGAAATTTTTCCTGTTTGTGCAGACTTCATGCTGCAATAATCGCAACGTGATTATTGGGAAGAAATTTGCCGCCCAATGTTACAAACAGAGCTTGCGGCACGTTTCACCGGGAGTTTTCTCGGCCATATTACCATTTACATCAAAAGAAGGGGGCTGCCCCTTTTTCCTGGAGGCAACTATGCTGCAAAAAAATCAGATCATCCCCCTGACCATCACCGACATCACCCACGAAGGCCAAGGGGTGGGCCATCACGAGGGGATCGCCGTCTTTGTCCCCATGACCGCCGTGGGGGACCAGTTGAAAGTCCGGGTGGTCAAGGTTTTAAAAAACTACTGCTTTGGCAAGGTGGAAGAGATCCTCTCCCCCTCTCCCAACCGGGTGGAAAACGACTGTCCTGTTTACCGCCGCTGCGGCGGATGCAGTTTCCGCCACCTCTCCTACGAGGAGGAACAGCGGTTTAAAAACAACTGGGTGTTTGAGAACTTCCGGCGGATCGGCGGGGTGGACCTGCCTCAGGTACCCCTTCTCCCCTCCCCAAAAGAAGAGGGCTACCGCAACAAAGCCCAATTCCCGGTGCAGAAAAAGGACGGCAAGGTGGCTATCGGCTTTTATGCCCCCCGCAGCCATGAGGTGATCCCCTGTGTGGACTGCCGGCTCCAGCCCCCCTCCTTCGCCCGAATCTTGACCGAGATCCAGGGCTTTTTAGAAAGGGAAAACATCTCCATCTACGATGAAACCACCGGCAAGGGCCTTGTGCGCCATATCTATCTGCGCTATGGGGAGGTGACGGGGGAGATCATGGTCTGCCTGGTGGCAAACGGCAGGAGCATGCCCAAAGAGCAGCAGTTGGTCGAGCGCCTATTGAAGGTGGAGCCGGCTATAACTTCGGTCATCCTCAACACCAACACCAAAAATACCAATGTGATTTTGGGCAAAGGGTGCCGCACCCTCTATGGGAAAGACCATATCACCGATGTTCTGTGCGGTGTAAAAGTGGACATCTCCCCTCTGGCTTTTTACCAGGTGAACCGCTCGTCGGCGGAGAATTTATACCGCAAGGCCGCAGAGTTCGCCGCCCTCACCGGAGAGGAGACCTTGGTGGATCTCTACTGTGGGGCGGGAACCATCGGCCTCTCGATGGCCGGGCAGGTAAAGGAGCTGATCGGGGTGGAGATCATCCCAGAAGCGGTGGAAAACGCCCGATCAAACGCCCGCAAAAACGGGGTGAAAAACGCCCGGTTCCTCTGTGCCGACGCCTCCCAGGCAGCCACGGCCTTGGCCGACGAGGGGATCCGGCCGGATGTAGTGGTGGTGGATCCGCCCCGCAAAGGCTGCGATCTCCCGGTGCTGGAAGCCATCGCCCGGATGGCCCCCAGCCGGGTGGTGTACATCTCCTGCAACAGCGCCACCGCCGCCCGGGACTGTGCCGAATTTGCCAAACTGGGCTACCGGGCGGTCAAAGCCCAGGCTGTGGATCTCTTCCCCCGCACCTGCCATGTGGAGACGGTTGTCTTGCTTTCCAGGGAATAAGTCGGCTCTAAAAAAGTACGGGCGGCGTTCTTTATAGAATGGAGGGGACAGAAGGCGCGATACGCCAAATATCGGGCCGGCAAGCCTTCCACAGACCGGGCCAGAAAATAAGTTGCCCGCCTACTGAACAGCCCCTCCCCCGCTGAGCACAGAAAGCCGGCGGATATCCGAATTGCTTCAAAAGCGGGTGCAGCGGCGCCCGAATCCTACACCAAAAACTCCCCCGGGCTTTATAAAACCTGGGGGAGTTTTTTTATAACTAGGGATTTATTCCATGACGCTGGGGGAACTGCCGCTGACGCCAGCCAGGGCCAAAGCCAGCAGGAATGCCTGCTGGGCACCCTCATAAGCTTTATCGATGACAAAGAACTCAGAGAGCATATGGGCATCGGTGCTGGGGCCGCCGGAGCCAAGGCAAACGGCGGGGATACCGGCATCCAAGGCCATGTTGCAGTTGGTGGAGCCGCCCTGTTCAAACTTGGGCTCATAGCCAAGGTGTTTGATGATGGTGTACAGCGCCTCTACGATGGGGGTGTGGGGGTCCTGGGAAGCGGCGGGAACGTCGCAGTACTGTTTGTAATCCCAGGTGATGGTGTCTTTGCCCCATCTGGCGGTCTCCTCGTCGGCGGCCTCCTGGAGGGCGTTCATAATGCGGGTGTTCAGTTTCTCCAGTTCCTCAGCGGAGTTGGAGCGGAAGTTGAATTTGATGGTGGCACTGGGCACGATGGCATGGATGCTGGCGTCGCTGCCCGCGTGGAAGTTGGACACGCAGAAGGTGGTTCTCGGGTCCTCAGGGACCTGGAAATCCGCGATCTTAGCGACCGCTCTGGCTGCGGCGTGCAGCGGATTGGCAACCTTGCCGAAAGCGCCGTAGGCATGGCCGCCGATGCCGTAGAAGGTGGCCTCATAGGTCTTGAAACCGGTGGCCTCATAGGTGATGCCGATGGGGCTGGGGCCGTCTACGCTGATGCTTGCATCGATCTTATTCTCCGACAGGAATTTCTTCATGCCGCCCAAAGAGCCCATGCCCTCTTCTTCCACAGTGCCCACAAAGACAATGTCGCCGTCGGTTTCAATGCCCGCAGCGTCCAAAGCCCGGGCAACGGTCAGACAGACCACCATGCCGCGGGTGTCGTCGCCGATGCCGGGCAGATGGATGACGCCGTTTTCAATCTTGGGCTCCAGCTTGGTATCCATGGGGAACACGGTGTCCATATGGCCTTCCATCAGGACGGTGGGGCCTTTGCCCTTGCCCTTGCGGGTGCCGACTACGTTGCCAAACCGGTCCATATGTACATCGGAAAGGCCCAAATCCTCAAAATATTTCATAAAGGCTTTGGCTTTCTCCTGCTCATGGAAGGTGGGAGAGGGGATCATTGCCAGGTCAAGCTGGTTCTGCACGGTCTGGTCGTTGTCCTCTTTAATGAACTCCAACCCCTTTTTCACCGCGTCCAGAGAAACCATTTTGTCGACGATTTCTTTCACCTTGGGGGAAACTACATAATCCATAGCAAAATACCTCCTTGTTGTATGTCAATGAATTGCTTGCCAAAATCTATGGTTTTATTATGCGCCTTTTGTTGTGCAAAATCAAGTAGATTTTTCCTGATACATGGAAACAATCTATGAATTTCATCTATATTCTCTTCTGTTTTTCCCCGCCGGATCGATCGATGAAAATTCCCGGACTCGACGGTTTCCCGGTTGTGATCTCCCCCTTTCTGTAGTACAATAGTCCTGTTGGCAAAAACTGCCTATCAAAAATTTCGCCTTTTTATGGGGGCTTCCCCCCCTGGGGCGATGGGAGGGTCAACCCAATTATGAAAGCCAGAATTCCCGCTAAGAGCCCGCTGGTGCTCCTGTACCGCTTGGGCGGTTCCACCCCCAAGGGGCAGCTGCTCCGCCGGACGTTGGACGCCGCCGGACTCCCCTACCGGGAGATTTCCCCCAGCCAGCTGAACCAGACCTTTGGAGCGCTGGCCGCTTCCCCCGACCCGGCGATCCCACCCTATGAAGGACAGGCCCCGGACTGTGAATTCCTGGGGATGTGCCACTTCACCTCCCCTCAGGTCAATGCCCTCTTGGAACAGCTGCGCAAGGCGGGGGTGCCCAAAATCGACCTGAAAGCCGTCCTCACCGAATCCAACCAAGGTTGGCCCATCCTCCAGTTATTGGTGGAGCTGCGCCGGGAACACGAGGTGATGGAGGTTTACTCCCGGTTGGTGCCACTGATCCGGGAAGCGGAATCCCTGCCGGAGGAAAATCAGGATCCAGTGTTGTGGAACTCCCTCAACCAGGCAATTTTCGCCGCCAAAGGCGCCCTATCCGCCGAGGAGCCCACCTCCGAAAGCCTGACTGCGGCTTTGGAAAACCTGCTCGCCGCCCGCAGCGCCCTGCGCTGATGAAATTGTCCTTCCCCCCACAGCCTCCCCCGAGTGGCTCCCAATCCCCTAAGGGGTAAAGAAACGCCCGCCTATACAGCGGGCGCTTTTTCTTTATCGGGCGGATTTCCAGCGGGTCAGGTAGTAAACCGGCAGCCCCGCCAAGGTGATGCCCAGCCCCGCCAGGGATTGAAGGGGCTGGTTCCAGATGGTGCTCCCCAAAATGTAGACGCCGCCCAAAAGGCCCACAATGGGGGTCAAGGGGTAGAAGGGCACCCGGTAACCACCGGGTCTGGGCTTGTGGACACGGCGCAGCCGGAAGATGGCCGCCACCCCCATGGTGAAGAAGATCCACAACACAAAGACCAATAAGTTGGTCAAGGTGTCAAAGGTGCCGGAAAAGAGGTAAAAGAGGGCCACTGCCCCCATGAGCAGCAGGGAAAAGAAAGGGGTATCAAACCGGGGGCTCACCCAGCCCCACAGCCTGCCGAAAGGGAACAGCCCCTGGGAACCCATGGAGTACGGCACCCGGGAACCGGTCATCAGCAGGCCGTTGATGGAACCAAACACCGACACCATGATCCCTAAGGCCACAATGGTGGAGCCGATCCTGCCAAAAATCCGCACTGCGGCGTCGGCGGCAGGGGTAGAGGATGCCACAATATCCGCCATAGGCAGCACCCGGAAGATGGCCAGATTAAACAGCAGATAGGTGGCGATGACAAAAAACACCCCTGTACCGATGGCCCGCGGCAGATCCTTAGCCGGGTTTTTCAACTCCCCAGCCACATTGGTGACGCTGATCCACCCATCATAAGCCCAGAGGGTGCTGAGCACCGCAGCGCCAAACCCCGTCCCTGCCGGAAGGGGCTGCTGGATGGAAGATGTCCCTCCCCAGCCCAGCACTAAGCCAAAGGCCACAATCAACGCGATGGGCAGCAGTTTCCCCACCGTGGCCGCCAGCTGGATCCGGCCGCCGAACTGGGTGGAGATGATGTTCATCGCAAGCAGAAACAACAGGACCCCCACCGCTAAAATCTGCCTTTGGGCGGCGGTCATAGGGACAAAAATAGTAAAATAGGTGGCAAAGGCAATAGCCTGGGCAGCGATGGAGGCGGGATAGGAGATCATCGTCTGCACCCAGCCCAGGAGGAATCCCACCGGCTCGCCGTACAGTTCCTCCAAATAGATATAGAGGCCGCCAGTTTTGGGGATGGCTGCGGCGATCTCCGCCACTGTAAGGGCGGAAGCCAGGGTGATCACACCGCCGGTGATCCAGGCGGCGATGCTCATGGGGATGGAGCCAGCTTCGGCCAGCACCACGCCGCTCTTCAAAAAGATACCGGACCCGACGATCATCCCCACAACCAGGGACAACGCCTCCAAAAAGGTTAAACTTTTTTCTGGGGTATTGCTGTTCATACTGCGCCTCCCAATTTTGCTGGAATCACCCTAACAGTATTCGCGGTTTTTTCGCTGGCAAACTGCCAAATTCTGCCGGCCACTTCCCTTTTGTGTGTATTGTGCCAAAACACCCGCCGAATTTTACAAATTTTTTTCCAAATTCCCCCTATTTCTGTGCTATACTAAGCACAAGCAGTGGATATGCAGGGCGCCTAGCGCCCCTGCACCCCGCAGGGATGAGGGGCCCTCCTGCCAGCCCCTCACACCCCCGGCACTTCCTTTTATGCGGATAAAAGGAAGCAAAACCCGCCGGGGAGACCCCGATCCCCCTATTTTTGTGTGCCACAATGGGTACGCTCGGAAAATCCTTCTTAGCGGTTTCCACACCTCAAGCGAAGGATTTTTCCGCTGGCGCGGATGCCCTCGCGGGGCTACAGGCCCTAGGGAGCCAAGGGAATGGATGTCTCCCCCTAGTATATTCACAAATTTTCCCAGCCATGTCCACACCGGTGCCATAATTTCGCGGTAGGATGACCATACTGACTTTGTACCAAACTGGATATATTCAGTTTTTATATGGATTGTAAGGAGGACCCCATGAACAAAACCATTTATTTCGGCGGCCCCATCATCACCATGGAGCCGGACAGCACCCCATCCGCCCTGCTGGTTGAGGGCGGCAAAATCCGCAAACTTGGCGAAAAAGAGGAGCTTTTGGCCCTCTGCCCCGATGCGCAGCTTTACGACCTGAAGGGACACACCCTCCTCCCCGCCTTCATCGACCCACACAGCCACATCACCTCTTTCGCCAATACCCTTGGCTTAGTGGATTTGGATGATGTGGGCAGCTTTGATGAAATTGCCCAGCGGATCGACGCCTACCGCAAAGAGCGGAATATCCAGCCCGGCCAGTGGATCATCGGCCGGGGGTATGACCACAACACCCTGGAGGAAGGCCGCCACCCCGATAAATTCTCCCTGGACAAAGCCGCCCCACAAAACCCGGTGCTCATCGCCCACCGCTCCGGCCACATGGGGGTTGCCAACAGCCTGGGACTCCAGAAGCTGGGCATCGACGCCTCTACCGAAAACCCTTCCGGCGGGATGATCGGCCGGGTGGAGGGTTCCAAAGAGCCGAGCGGCTATCTGGAGGAGAATGCCTTTATCGTCTTGGCCTCCAGCCGCATGCCCCGCCCTTCCCTGGAACAGCTGATGGACCAGATGGAGGAAGCCCAGAACATCTATGCCAGTTTCGGCATCACCACCGCCCAGGACGGCGCCACCCGTGCCGCCGAATGGAAGCTATTGGAATCCCTGGCCCAGCAAGGGCGGCTTAAGCTGGACACCATCGCCTATGTGGATTTGAAAAACGCCAAAGAGGTGATGGAGGGAAATCCCTCTTACATCGAGCAGTACCATAACCACCTGAAAATCGGCGGGTATAAAATCTTTTTGGACGGCTCTCCCCAAGGCCGCACCGCTTGGATGACCAAACCCTATCTGGGCGGAGACGCGGATTATAAAGGGTATCCCATCTACGATGACGCCACTGTGGAAGGCTTTATGGAAACTGCCCTGAAGGAGGGCCGGCAGATTCTAGCCCACTGCAACGGCGACGCCGCCAGCGACCAGATGATCCACGCCTACAAGGCGGCAGCACAAAAGCTGGGAGAGCCCGCCGACGGCCGGCCGGTGATGATCCACTGCCAGCTGACCCGGGGCGATCAGTTGGCCGAGATGGCCAAACTGGGGATGGTGGCCTCCATCTATGTGGCCCACACCTATTATTGGGGGGATGTCCACCTGAAAAACTTCGGCGAGGAGCGGGGCGGCCATGTGAGCCCGGCGGGAAGCGCCATCCGCAACCATGTGGTGTACACCTTCCACCAGGACACCCCGGTTCTCCTGCCGGACATGATCACCACCTTGTGGTGCGCCGTCAACCGGGTCACCCGGGCGGGAGTTCCCTTGGCCGAGGAGGAAAAAGTCTCGGTGTATGACGCCCTCAAAGGCATTACCTGCAACGCCGCCTACCAATACTTTGAAGAGGACCGAAAGGGTTCCCTCAAGGAGGGGAAACTGGCCGATCTGGTCATCCTGGACCAAAACCCCTTGGAAATCGACCCCAAAGACTTGCGCTCCATCCAAGTTCTGTCCACCATCAAGGAGGGCGAACCCATCTACACCAAAGCATAATTCCGCCTCTGCACCGGGGCGGCAAAAATCCGCTGGGACTTTCACCCCAGCGGATTTTTTCTGTGCTTTGTGCTCTTTTGCCGATTCTTTTCGCCACAGGGGAAAGCAATCCTACAGAATATCCATTGTTTTGCAGGGGGAGGCTGTGCTACAATAATCGCAAAGCGATTATTGGGGAAGAAATTTCTTTCGGGCGGTGCGCCCTCCTGCGGCAAAGCCGTACCGAAATTTTTCCAGTCCCTGCCCACCCCAGGCTACAACAACCGCAAAGCGATTATTGTAGCACAACAACCATTGGGGAAGGAGCCCTCATTCCATTGTTATAATCCTTGTTTGTGGCAATGGCAGGGCCTTCCCCTTTCTCTGGCGCCGAACCATTGCGGCGCCAATTCTTTTTGTATGGGAGAGAACCATGAACTACGACGAGCTGCTCAACATCTCCACCGAGATCGGGTACCGCCTTCTGGAAAGCGGCGGCGAGATCTACCGGGTGGAGGAATCCATCCAGCGCATCTTTGAAGCCTACGGCATCTTCACCGCCGAGGTATTTGTCATCCCCAGCTGCATCATTGTCACCGTCTGCGATGAAGACGGCCACTCCCTGACCAAGATCCGGCGGATCCGCGGCCTGGGGATGGATCTGGAAAAGGTAGTCCAGTTCAACGCCCTGTGCCGCCGCATCTGCCGGGAACGGCCGGAGTTCCAGGAGGTCCACCGGGAAATCCGCCGCATCGACCAGTGCACCGGCTACACCTTTTGGCAGCAGCTGTTTGCCTTTGCCCTCATCTCTTTCTCCTTCACCCTGTTTTTCGGCGGGGATCTGACCGACGCCTGCTTCGCCATCTTCTGCGGCATCGGGGTGAAGCTGGTGCTCCACAACATGTCCCGATTTGAAGCCAACAGCTTTTTTACCAACATCATCGCCAGCGGGACGGCGGCAGTAATCGCCCTCTTTTTTGTTCGGATCGGCCTTGCCCACAACTCGGACAAGATGATCATCGGCACCTTGATGAACCTGGTGCCCGGCATTGCCATCACCAACGTGATGCGGGACATCATCGCCGGGGATCTGATCGCCGGGCTGATCAAGCTGACCGAGGCGCTGCTGGTGGCCACCGCCATCGCTTTGGGAGCGGGCATGGCCATCACCCTCTCCCAGATTTTATTGTAAAGGGGGCCCACCGATGCGTTATCTTTCCTGTTTGTACATCTTTATGGCCTGTATGGGCTTCTGCATTGTCTTTGACATCCGCTCCCCCAAACACATGGTGGTCGCCTCCCTGGGAGGTTCCTTAGGATGGCTGGTCTACCTGCTGGCCTCCGGCCTCAACAGCGACCTGTTGCAGTTCTTCATCGCCTCCTGCGTCATCTCCGCCTATTCGGAGTGCATGGCCCGGGTATTTAAAGCGCCAGTTACCGGTTTCCTCATCCTCTCCATCCTGCCGCTGGTGCCAGGGAACGGCATCTACTACACCATGGAATACTGCATCTCCGGCCAGGTGGACCAGTTCATCAGCACCGGGATGCACACCTTCGGCATCGCCGGCTCCCTGGCCATGGGGGTGCTGTTTGTCTCCTCCAGCGTGCGGCTTTTCCGCACCATCCGCCTCTCCCGGCAGAAAACAGCTTAACCCGGCGCCGCGTTAGACCCTCAGCAAAACAAAAACACCCCCGGAAGCAGGACCTGCTTCCGGGGGCTTTTTTCAAGAGAAGGATTTATTTGAGGATCATGGCAGTCAGGTCCATGGGATCGACAATGACGCCGTCCTTGTAAACCCGCATGTTGCCGGAGGCGATCTCATCGATCAAGATGACCTCGCCGTTGTGGTAGCCAAACTCAAATTTGATGTCGTACAGCTCCAGACCCTTCTTGGCCAGGGTGTCGCGGACGATGCCGGAGATTTTCTGGGTCAGCTCTTTCATCGAATCAAACTGGGCCCGGGTCATGATGCCAAGAGCTTCCAGCCCTTCACAGGTGATCAGGGGGTCGCCCCGGTCGTCGTCTTTCAGGGTTGCTTCCACATAGGCATCCAGCTTGTCGCCCTCGTTGGCATAAGCGCCATAGCGGCGCAGGAAGCTGCCAACCGCGCGGTAGCGGCAGATGACCTCCAATCCCTTGCCGAACACTTTGGCGGGGAGGACTTCCATGGTGGCGTTCTCTACATCAGCGCTCACATAGTGGGTTTTGATGCCAGCAGCCTTCAAAATCTCAAAGAAATAAACAGAGGTCTTCAAGTTGGCTTTTCCGATACCGTCAATGCTTAAGCCCACAGTGTTGGCACCGGGATCAAACACGCCGTTTTCCCCGGTAACGTCATCCTTGAATTTCAGCATGTAGTTGCCGTTGTCCAACTCGAACACGTCTTTGGTTTTGCCCTGGTATACCTGTTTCATCCAAAAATCCTCCTGTTCATATTGCAAAGTTTCAACTTAGAACAATGAATACGCTTTATCATAGCATTTTTTAGCAGGTTTTGAAATCCCTTTTGCAATAATTTCTTGAGGAAATGGCAAAAAATCTCTTTTTCTCCCATTTCATGTCGGCTTTTCCCCCAAAAACATTGGTGAAAAAGGAGTTTTCTGCGGCTGGAAAAGATTTTTTCCTGCATCTTGACAAGCTCCCGCGTTTGTTCGCTATAATAAAAGGGAATCCTAAATCTGGAAATCCCCACAATGGAATGGGAAAGGCGGTGAACCGGCATGGGGCAAAGCAAGCGGCTTCCCGATTCGGTTTCGTTCAATTTGATTCCGGCGCTGGCCATCATCCTGGCGGCCCAGCTCAACATCAACCTGTTTGTCAGCGATTTTAAAATCTCGGTGGCAGTGGTGCTGCTGCCGGTGTTTTCCTACCTGCTGTCCGGTTTCAACCTGCCGGTGGTCACCCTGCTCTGTGCGCCGGGGGTGTTCCTCTTCCGGTCGGCTTACCACTGGCTGACCACCGACAGCTGGCAGGGCGTCCTCACCGCCTATGGGCCGGAGATGTTCTTCTACCTGGTCTACGGCTTTTCCCTGTACGGGTACCTGCGCAGGAGGAGCCTGCACAAGGATTACGCCCTCCTCCTGCCGGTGCTGACCGGCATCGACTACCTGGCCAACCTGACTGAGCTTTCCTTCCGGCTGGGGACCGGGGTCTTCGCCATGGAGATCCAGCCCCGCCTCATCCTGGTGGCCCTGGGGCGCAGCCTCCTCACTGCCGCGCTGCTGGCCGCCTTTGAGCTGTACGGCTTCTCCCTCTTGAAAAAGGAACACGCCCAGCGGTACCGCAAACTCCTCCTGCTCACCTCCAAGTTGCGGGGGGAGATGGTCTGGATGCAGAAAAACGCCTCCCTCATTGAAGAGACGATGAACACCTCCTACCGGCTGTATGACCGGCTGAAAAAAGAGGGGCACGACCCTGCCCTGGCCGACGCCGCCTTGACGGTGGCCAAGGACATCCACGAGGTAAAGAAGGAATATGGGATGATCCTGCGGGGGATTTCTGAGGCCCTGGACGCCGACCTGGACAAGGAGCGGATGGGCCTTAGGGAGATCTGCGGCATATTGGAGGAGAGCCTCCAACGGGAGGCCAAGGCCGCGGGCAAGGAGGTGCGCCTCACGGTGGAGCTCTCTCGGGATTTTTTGGTCAACAAGCCCTACTACACCATGAGCATCCTGCGCAACCTGTTTACCAACGCCTTGGAGGCCAAAGAGGATGGGCCGGTGGAGCTCTCCCTCAAGGCCAAGGAAGAAGGCGGGCGGTGGCTTGTCACCGTGTCGGACAACTGCGGCGGGGTGCCAAAGGAATATCTCTCTGAGATCTTCTCCCCCGGCTTCTCCACCAAAATCAACTTTGAAACCGGGGCGGTGAGCCGCGGCCTGGGCCTCCCTTTGGTCCTCGACCTGGTGGAGCACGAGCTGGGGGGCCGCCTGACAGTGGAAAACGCCGGGGAGGGAGCTGTCTTTTCCTTAGAAATACCCAAACAATCCATGGAGGTGACGGAATGAATTTTTATCTCGTTGATGATGACCGCAATGTGCTGGCTATCGTGGGAATGATCGTCGAAAAGCGGGGCCTGGGGCGGGTGATCGGTTCCGCCTCCAACGGGGCCGACGCCCTGGAGGACCTGCGGGACCTTACCCCGGACATTGTCATCGCCGACCTTTTGATGCCGGTGATGGACGGCCTCACCTTTGTGGAGGAGGCGCGGAAAAGCCACCCACAGCTGGCGTTTATCATGCTCTCCCAGGTGTCCTCCAAGGATATGATCGCCGACGCCTATGAAAAAGGCATTGAATTTTTTGTCCAAAAACCGGTCAACAGCGTGGAGCTGGAGACGGTGATCAAAAAGGTTTCAGCCAGCCTTTCCATGAACCGGGCTTTTCTCAAGATGCAGAACCTCTTCCAACAGGAGGTGCAGCTGGCCCCCCAGCCGGCGGCCCCCAAGCCCCAGGAGGCCCCCCACCTGGCCAAGCTGAAGACGGTGCTCCAGCGGTTGGGTATCATCGGGGATCTGGGCAGCCGGGACATCCAGCAACTGGTGGATTACCTCATCACCCATGGCGAAGACCTGGGCTCTTCCACTTTAGGGGAATTGTGCGGGAAGTTCAGCCAGAACCCCAAATCGGTGGAGCAGCGCATCCGCCGGGCGGCCAGCACCGGCCTTATCAACCTGGCCAACTTGGGGCTGGAGGATTACACCAACGAGATTTTTACCGAATACGCCAGCACCTTGTACAACTTTGAACAGGTCCGCCGGGAGATGGACTGTATCCGCGGCCGCACCGACCAGCACGGCAAGGTGTTTATCAAAAGTTTTCTCAGTGCGCTGGTGGCCTACTGTCAAAATTAGTGACAAATTTAAGACCGGTATTTTTGATTTCTTGTACAAAATTTCATTTTTGCCGAAAAATCTTGTCGGATTTTTTGTCACGGGCTGAAACCTCCTGTAACCAATCGGGTATTTTGGAATCGTCAACAAAAACCCAACAGGAGGTACTGCAAAATATGTTTACCATTCTTTCTGGCATAGGGCTGCTTCTTCTAACCCTGGCCGCATTCTCCCTCTTCAGCCTGAAGATGCCCAAGGGCCAGCAGGCGATGAGCGGCATGGCCAACGCGGCCATCGCCACCTTTTTGATTGAAGCTGTACACAAATACATTACCGGCGACCTGCTCCACCTCTCCTTTTTCCAGGAGGTGGGTTCGGTTTCCGGCAGCATGGGCGGTGTAGCCGCTGCCATCATGGTGCCCATCAGCATGGGGGCTAATCCGGTCCTCGCGGTAGTGGCCGGTGTGGCCGTGGGCGGCTATGGCATCCTGCCTGGATTCATCGCCGGATATGTGGTGGGTTTTGCCGCCCCTTGGCTGGAAAAGCACCTCCCCGCCGGCCTTGACACCATTGCCGGGGCTCTGGCCATCGCCCCCCTGGCCCGAATCATCGCTATCGCCGTGGACCCCTTTGTCAACTCCACTTTGATGGCCATCGGCGACACCATCACTGCTGCCGCCAGCCAGTCCCCCATTGTCATGGGCTTCCTCCTGGGCGGCATCATGAAGATGATCTGCACTTCCCCCTTGAGCTCTATGGCCCTCACCGCCATGCTGGGCCTCAAAGGTTTGGCAATGGGCATCGCCGCCATCGCCTGCGTAGGCGGCTCCTTCACCAACGGCATCATCTTCCACCGCCTGAAACTGGGCAACCGCAGCAATGTGATCGCTGTCATGCTGGAGCCCCTGACCCAGGCGGACATCATCACCCAAAACCCCATCCCCATCTACTGCTCCAACTTCCTGGGCGGAGGTTTGGCCGGCGTTGCAGCCGCCTGCCTCAACATCGTCAACAACGCCCCGGGCACTGCTTCCCCCATCCCCGGCCTTTTGGCCCCCTTTGCCTTCAATGCGCCGGTGACAGTGGTTGCGGCCTTGGCCCTGGCCATTTTGGGCGGCACCATCGCTGGCCTTCTGGGCAGCATGGTCTTTAAGAAAAAGTTCCAGCGCGCGCCAGAAATCCTGGAGCCTTCCGTGGCGGAAGTTCCCACCGGCGGCACCAACTAAACAAAAGCCTTCCTTCTCCCCTGGCTGTTTGGCCGGGGGAATTTTTTGCTTCCGAAAGAGCGCTTGACAAACACGCCTTTTCCCGGTACGCTGAAAGAAAGCGAAATTGACCGAAAAGGAGTTGTCTTACATGCGTGTATTGGTTGCCTATTCCAGTTTATCCGGCGGGACAAAGCGGCTGGCCGAGGGGATTTTCACCTCCCTGCCCTACGAGGAAAAGACCTTGGCCACCATCCAGGAAGCCCCCAGCCTGGAGGGCTACGACGCCATCCTGGTGGGCTATTGGGCCAACCAAGGCGCCCCCGGCCAGGATGTCCAGCAATTCTTAAAGACCATCCACGGAAAGGCGGTAGGGGTGTTCGCCACCTTGGCTTACCACCCGGATACCAACCACGGTTGGGGGTTGGTGCAAAAGGGCATCGACCTGGTAAAGGAGGACAACGCCATCCTGGGCAGCTTTGTCTGCAACGGGGCCCTCTCTCCGGCCATGCTGAAAAAGTGGCGCACCCCCGGCCCGGATGGCAAGGTAGCTGCCACCCCGGAGAATGAAATCCGCTGGAAAGTGTCCGCCCTCCACCCCACCCCGGTGGACATCGCCATGGCGGCCGAGCGGTTCCGGGAGCGGCTTTCCATCTTGGAAGCCCATCAGGCCCAGGGCCTCACTTTTAAGTCCATCCTGTAATGCTGGAGGCGAAGCCCTATGATGAGCCGGGAGGAAATCCTCGCCTACGCCGCCGAAACCTACGGCGCCCAGCCGGAATACCCCTGGGAGAAGCACCCCACCTACGGGGTGCTGCGCCACCGGCACAACCGGAAGTGGTTCGCTGTGGTGATGGAGGTGCCCCGATGCAAGCTCCATTTGGAGGGGGAGGGTACGGTGGATGTCCTCAACCTGAAGTGTGAACCCCTGATGATCGGCCCCCTGCGCCACGAACCTGGGGTGCTGCCCGCCTACCACATGAACAAGGAACATTGGATCACCATTCTGCTGGACAGCCCCTTCCCTCCAGAGACCATCCGCAGCTTACTGGATTTGAGCTTTGACCTGACCCGCTAATACCCAAAAGACAAGGAAACTCCCTCTGGGCAGATGTACCCCGGGGGAGTTTCTCTTTTGGCCTGGCACCGCAACGGTCAAATACCGCGGATGGCAAGCAGATAGGCTTTCAAAATTCTCTCTGCGCCCTTTACAACGCGGGGCTCCATTGTTGATAACATAGCCGTAATACTTGTCACATCTGAGGGAC
This sequence comes from uncultured Merdimmobilis sp., assembly GCF_902471145.1. Taxonomy (NCBI): domain Bacteria; kingdom Bacillati; phylum Bacillota; class Clostridia; order Eubacteriales; family Oscillospiraceae; genus Merdimmobilis; species uncultured Merdimmobilis sp. The sequence continues at coordinate 25,664 of NZ_CABRJC010000018.1, read as the reverse complement.
TCTCCCGCCCTGTCAAAAGGAATTCGGCTGGCGTGCAAAGGGTATTGGACAATTTGCACAGCGTCGCAATAGAAATTCCTTTTCTGCCATTTTCTATTGAAACCAAGAAGTATTCCGATAGACCGATTCGGCCCGCCAACTCTTTCCTTGTCAATCCCAGGTTTTCCCTCACCGTCCGCACGCGGTTGCCGACCTCCATATAGAATGCTTTGTTCTCTTGCTTAGCAGCCATACCATCTACCTCCTTGTTTTTGTGACAATATCAATATACCACAAAAAAAGTGTTGCATAGTCTATATGACAACTAAGTGATCTCACCTTTTGTAGAAATAAAAAGCCCCCGCTTTCAAAAGCGGGGGCTTTCTTTGCAATTTCTTACAGGGAATTCCCAAAAGGGCTATTTGGCGTCCAGCACATTGGTGATGGAGGGGTCGTTCATAAAGGTGTCCACCGAATAGGTGAAGACGATCTGGTCGTACTGGCGGATGTCCAGGTCCGCGATCATCTGGGGAGTGGTGCCGGACAGATTTACCACCGTGATCTCACGGTACCGGTTGCACAAAAAGGGCAGGAAGCTGGCCGCCGTCCGGTCCCCAAAGAGGAGGAGCCGCTGGTCATAAGGCGCGGTGGAGGTGATTTTGACAATGGGGGAAATCCCCCCCAAAAAGCTGTCAAAAGGCTGGCCCCCTGATAGGAGATGGGAGGGGTACAGGGTGTAATAGGTCTTTACCTCATTGGGGTAGATGTGGACCACCCGGTACTCCCGCCGGTACTTGGAAAAATGGAAGAATGAGACCAAATCCGGGGCCACCTTTTTATAGGGAGCCCGCTGGTATAAATCCCCATAATAGGTTCCGGGGCTGTACTGGATTTCATACCAGTCCAGAGGGTTGACCTCAAACCCCAGCCGCCGGGCCAACACCGAATAGACATAATACCCCCCTAGGCCGGTCAGGTTGGACTGGGTTTTGTAGTAAATCCCTTCCTCCCGGTGGTTGAGCAGGGTTTGGTAGACGTCCACGGTGGAAACCCGGCCGGTCATACTGCGGTACACATCCTCGATATACCGGCGCTGGTTGGTCAAGGGGGCATACATGGGCTTTTCCTCCTGGTGGATAGCTGCCGAAGTGGGAATCAGCATCAGGTAACTGGGCACCTTGTTGGTCTCCACAAAGGAGGTGATGGCATGGATGTTTTCATCGCCGATGGTGGGGTCCTTCTCCTGGATATTGTCCAGAAGGTGGCCGTCGGTGATATACACCCCGTTCTGTTCCCACTGTCCGGAGAGGAGGCGGAAACGGGTGGCCAGCTGTTTCAGCTGCTCCCCAAAGGGGAAGTTGTTTCCCACAAAGTCATCCGCCGCCTGGGAAAGGGTTACCCCTTCCTCTGCTGGACGGCGCTGGAAGAAGCCCCCCCGCATCACAATATACACCGAGGAGAGGCAGATGGCCGAGAGGAGAAGCAGGGCGGAAATTCGTTTGGATAACATGGCCTCACCTCACAAAAGCAGGGCGGTGGTGATCACCAACAGCCCGATATTGAATACAACGGTCAGCCCATCGTCCAGCTGGGGATAGTTTTTCTTGATCCAGCGGCCCAGCATGTCTGCTGAACTGGTGGAGAGGAACAGGCAGCCCAGCAGCACCAGGTAATTGGAACTGATGAGGTATAAAAAGGTCTCGTCGGTGGCGGGACGGCTCCCAAGGCCGAACATCATCCGCAGATAGGCCGCAATTTGGCTCCACTCCCCGCCCAGCAGAAACACCAGGGACAGGATGACCACCAAGAAGGTGATCATCCGGGAAAAAACCGGCGGGATGGCCCTGAGAAGCTTTCCGGTCAGATGCCGCTCCACCAATACCAAGGCGCCGATCAACAGGCCAAAGGCCAGGCAGTTGGGGGAAAAACCAAACCACACCCCCCACAAGGCGGTGACAAACAAGGCCTCAAAGGCGGCGGTGAGCCGGGCGTGGCTGCCATCGGGACGGCCCAGGCGGATGTACCGCTTCCAGTACTCGCTGACCGTCATGTTGAACCGGCCAAAAAACTCGGTGACCGTCCGGGCCTGGTAGGGGTAATAGAAGTTTTGGGGCAGATCCAGGCCGAAGATCTTGCCCAACCCCCGGGCCATATCGCTGTAAGCCGAAAGGGTGAAATACAGCGCAAAGGCAAAGGCCAGCACCATCACCCAGGCGGCCATGGAGGTCATCTCGTAAAGGGGGGTGGCCCGCAGGCTCTCATAAAGGGCGGTGACACTGTCTGCCAAGATCACCTTTTTGCCCAGGCCGATGGTGAAGGCCACCACACCGGAGGCGATGCCAGACAGGGAGGGCCGGATTTTTTTCAGCTGGGGCGCCAGCTGGTTGTAGGTGACCAGCGGGCCCACAAACACCTTGCCAAAAAACAGGCAGAGGATGCCGTAGCGCACAAAGCTGGAATCCGCCGGGGCCTCGTGGTCGTAGACATCCAGCACATAGCCCATGGAGGTCAGGTTGATCACCGAGAGGCCGGCGGGGGCCATCAACGCCTGTGGCCGGGCCAACATGCCCAAGGCCAGCAGCATCCCCATGTTTTTCACCACCGAGGCGCCGGCGGCCAAGCTTCTCCAAGCTGGATTCCCTTCCCAAAGGGCCAGCAGCTGCACCACAAGGTAATCAAACAGCAGCGAGCCCAGCGCCATGGGCAGCATGGTGGGGAACAGCATCCCATAAAACACCAGGGAGACCACCAACAGCACAAAATTCTTGTACCGGTTGGAGGTGAGATAGTACGCCGCCATAGATGCCGGCAAAAACAGATAGACAAACCCCAAGGAATCGATGGGCACGCCGCCGCCCCCTTTCTCACGTATTTTAAAATGTGGGGAGGAGTGCTCCCCGCCGCTTTTTTCCCAATTTATGAAGCCGCACGGCCAGCCGGAAAGCGGAAAACCCATAGAAAGGGCTTCTGCCCCCCCAATTGCCTGTCAAAGGGAGGACACGGCCTCCCGGTATTCCTCATAGGTGAGCATGGTGTTGCAGAGGGTGACCATGGCGTTGGTGGTCAGGTGCTCCGGCAGGCCCAGCCGCTTCAAAAGCTCTTGCCTTTTTTGGGCGCTGCCAGCCCCGCCGGTGAGGCCGTCCTCATAAAAATCCTGTTTGGTGATGGGCCGCCCGGTGCGGGGAGCCCCTTCCTCACAGAGGAGGCCCGCCTGGCGGAAAGCCTCCAGCAGCACCTGGGTGGTCATCCCCTCCACCCCCAATTTCCCTTCGGCAGAGGGCTGGGCCTTGCGCCGCTCCTTGCCGTAGACATCGGGGATGTATACATGTTTGAGGTGCTGGGGGCCGATGGCCCCGTTTAAAAACCTCCGGATCTTAAACCCAGAGGCGTCCGAGTCGGTGAGCACCACAAGGCCGGTCCGCTGGGCCAGCAGGCGCAGCAGTTCCAGCTTTTCTTTGTCTTTATAGATGTGAAATCCCCCGGCCTCCACAATGGTGGCATCCACCAGGCTGGAGAGCCGGATCTTGTCGTATTTGCCTTCCACCACAATGGCTTCTTTTATCTTGATCAATGGCTTCCCTCTTTTTGCAATGTGTAAAACAGCTCGGTGACCGCCTGCTCCACAATGAGCCGGCTGTCCGCCCGGGAGCTTTTCAGCCGGTAGTCCGCCTCTTCCAGGAGGGAGAGGGCTTTGCGCAGAAACTCCACCGAATAGCGGGCAGAATCCCGCAGGGCGTTTTTCACCCGGAACTCCCGGCCCCGGTAGCCGAAATCCTCGGCGATGCGGCCGGAATCCACCCCTGCCTCCCGTGCAATCTTAGCCCGGTAGAGATCCACAAAGGTGTAGGACAGGGTGGCTAAGATCACCGTGGGCTCCTCCCGCAGGTAAAACAGGTCGGAAAGGATGGCGAGGGACCCGGCGTAATCCCCTTTTAAAATCATCCGGGAGAGGTCGTAGATCCCCGCGTCCACCGCTTGGGTAGTCACCTTGTCGATGGCCTCTTTGGTGATCTCCCCCCCTCCCACATAGGCGCAGAGCTTGGCGATCTCCCCTGACAGGAGCCACATATCCTGGGAACAGCGGTCCACCAGATACCCCGCCAGCTGAGGGGAGAGGATACACCCCTCCTTGTCACAGCGGGCCACGGCAAACCGGATCACCTTGGTGCGGTCCCGGGGGGCGAGTTCCACCACCGCCCCCACTTTGGACACCTGGGCAATGAGGTTCTTCACCCGGGCAGATTTTTTGGGGTCGGGCTTTTTGGCCGCCAGCCGCAGAAGGATGACACAGCTCTCCGGCGGGTCGGAGAGGAGCTGTTCCATCTTTTTGGCCTCGGTGGGGGAGAATTTCTCCGGCTCCAGGTCATCCACCGCCACACAGCGCAGGGGCGCCATCAAGGGCAGGGCCTCCGCCGCTTCAAAGAGGGCGTCCGCTGAAAATTTTTTGCCGTCCAGCCGGGTCAAATTGAAGCTGGCGAAGGCAGGGTCTACAATCTTCCCCACCAGCTTGTTGAAGTAGTATTCTTTCAGATAGTCCTCTTCCCCAAATAGGAGGTACACCCGCTTGAACTGGCCGGATTTCAAATCGGCCAGCAGCCGTTCCTCCCCTTCATAGGCGGATTTGGAACCGTAGGCAGCCACAGCGGCGCCCCCTTTCCTCTCGTGTTTCTCAATCAACGATTATTATAGCACACTTTTGGGGACTTTTTAACCGCTTATTTTTCCCGTTCCACCCGGACCTCCCCGCCCGGCAGGAGGAACAGCCTCCCCTCCCCCAAAAGGCGGATCTCCATGGGGCCGTAGGGGATCACCTGGGCCTCCCCGGCCAGCCCCTCCCGGTATTCCTCTGACCCCGCCGCCACGATGCAGGCCGCGGGGTGTTCCTCCAGCAGGAGGTCAAGTCCTGTGCCTTCCGCCTTGCGGGGAAGGACCAACAGATCCAGGCCCTCCACCCCATAGCGGTCAAGCAGGTCGCAGAGCCGTTCCCCGGAGGAGGCGCCCCCAGGGCTTCCCACCACAACTGCCCGGCCTTGGCGCAGAAGGACCAATCCATCCCAGCCCTCCATCCCCACCTGGCGGATGGTTCCGGCGGAAAGAATCTGCTCCACTGACAGCACCCCGAAGAGCAGCGCCGCCAACCCCAAAGCCGCCAGTCGGACGGTTTTCCCCTCCGCTTCCGCTAGGGCTAAGAACATCAGCAGCGCCACAGCGAAGGCGAAAACCAAGGGAACAGCCCCATCCCCCGCCGGCCAAACCGCCCCGGGCAAGGAGGATACCCCGTGGGCCACCTGTAAAATCCCGGCAGCGGCAAAGCGGGCCAAAGGCGCGGCCAACGGCTCCGCCATAGGCAGCAAGGCCAAAACCGCCGTTGCTCCCAATGCCAGAGGCACCAATAGGGCGGTGAACACTGCGGCAAGGGGCCCATAGAGGGCCACCACCCCAAAATGGTAGGCCAGCAAGGGCGAAAGGGCCAACCCCGCACACAGGGAGAGTGCAAACGCCTCCACCGCCCAGCGCACCCGGGGAAGCCGCGGCCCCAGGAAGAAGAGCACCCGCCCCTCCAGGAAACGAACCACCGGCCCGGTCCATAGGAGAATGCCCAGGGAGGAGAGGAAGGTCATCTGCACCGAAAGGCTTCCTGCCGAGAAGGGGTCAATCATCCCGATGAGTAAGGCCGCCACCCCCAGGGAGGTGAGGCCGTCGGCCTGGCGGTCCACCGCCTCCGCCAACAAGGAGAGGGTAAAGACCACCGCCGCCCGCCGGATGGAGACGGGGAATCCTAAAAGGGCGGCATACCCCCAGGTGAGAGCCAGTAAAAGGGGGATTTTCCACCGCTTTTTGACCCGGAATTTGTTCAGCAGCTGCCGCAAAAGGCCGGTGAGCACCACCAAGTGGAAGCCGGACACTGCCAGAAGATGGGAAAGGCCCGCACCCCGCATAGCCCTGCTGTCCTCTCTGGAGAGGAGACCTCCATCTCCCAAGGCCATGCCGGTGCAAAGAGCGCCTTCCCGGCCGCCCACAGCGGATGAAATCCTCTGCCCAAGCTCCCAGCGGTACCGAGCGAGCCTCCCCTCCACTGGGTGGCTGGGGATGGGGACAATCTTCGGCTCCCCCACCGGTTCCGCAGCCAGATAAACACCCCGGGAGATGGCGCTTCGCCCCCAGGCCGTGTCAAAGGAGAGGGCAGAAAGCTCCACCAGGGCTTCTACTTCCTCCCCCGGGAGGAGATTCCAGCCGGAAAAACTGGTCAGCTGGATGGCAGTCCCCCCCACCCCTTCCACCTGGGGGAACCTCCCTTTGAGCTGGTACCGCTCTCCCCGGCCCGCCTTTTCCCGCTCCAGAACGGTGCCGGTGAAGAGAAGGGTCTGCCCATCCAGCCGGGCTGCCGGCTCAAACCGCAGCCACAAATGCCCTTGAAACAGCAGCCCCGCTATGGCCACCGCCGCCAGGACAAGCCCCAGTACCCGCCGGGACTCCCCGCGGAGCACCAAGGCGAGGGGCAGAAGAAGTAGGAGCATCCCCACCCCGCCAAAGACGCCAAAGGAAAAAGAGACCGCCATCGCAGTTAGGAAGGAAATTCCCACTGGAAAAAACGGTCTCTTCATCTCAATCACCTATTTGGGCTACTTTTCAAACACCGGCAGGGGGGCCAGCACGATCAAATCTTTGCGCTCCATGGCGTCGCCCTCTGCCAGGACGGCAGCTTTGCCCACAATCTTGCCGCCGGCTTTGTGCACCAGCTGCTCCAACGCGGCCATGGATTCCCCGGTGCTGACCACATCGTCCACAATCAGCACCCGCTTGCCCTCCATCGAGGCGATATCGTCGCTGTCGATGTACAGGGTCTGAAGTTTGGCAGTGGTGATGGATTTGACATCCACCGCCACCGGCTTTTTCATATAGAGCTTGACGCTCTTGCGGGCCAGCAGGTATTTTTTCCCCGACTGGCGGGACATCTCATACGCCAGGGGGATGCCCTTGGATTCCGCGGTGATCAACACGTCGAACTCCGGGACTTTGCCCAGGAGCTCTTTGGCGCAGGCGATGGTCAGCTCCACGTCGGAGAACATGATAAACGCCGCGATGGAAAGATGCTCGTTGACCGGGCAGATGGGGAGTTCCCGGGTCAAGCCGGCCACATGCAGGGTGTAATGGTCCATACAACATTCATCTCCAAATCAAATTTTGGGGGAAGAGAGCAAAGAAAGGTGCGGTTAACCGGGAGGCCAGGCCAGCAAACGGCCCGCCAGCACATGGAAGTGGAGGTGGCCCACCGTCTGGCCGCCGTCCTCCCCGCAGTTGGCCACCACCCGGTAGCCCTTTTCCAGCTTCAATTCCTTGGCGAGCTGGGCAATAACCGCATAGATGTGGGCCACTACAGCGCAGTTCTCCCCGTCGATAGCGGCAGGAGAGGGGATGTGCTCCTTGGGGACCACCAGAAAATGCACCGGCGCCTGGGGGTCGATGTCGTAAAAGGCCAGGACCTTCTCGTCCTCATACAGCTTTTTGGAGGGGATTTCCCCGGCGATGATCTTGCAAAATAGACAATCCATATCCAATTTCCTCCTTTCCCATGGGTATATCGGGGTGCCCGCCCGGGGATTTTTCCGCCGGGCGAAGGCTTCTTCCCTTTTATTTTACTTGGTTTTTACCATTTTTTCAATGATTTGCGGAACTTTGGCCGCAGCTTCATCCAATTTGAGGATCTCGCTGGCGCCACCCATGGCCACATCGGGACGGCCGCCGCCGCTGCCACCCACCAGAGCGGTGAATTCCTTGATCAGCTTGCCGGCGTGCAGACCCTTGCCCTGGGCCTCTTTGCCGCAGACCGCCACAATGGAGGCTTTCTCCCCCACCACGGTGTACAGCAGAGCCACCATGTTGGGGGCCTGCTCCTTGATGCGGTCGGCCATCGTCTTGAGGGCGTCCGGTTTGGTGCCGGTGAAGCCAGCCATGGCGAACTTCACCCCGCCGATTTCCTGGGCGGAGCCGAACAGGCCGTCCACCTGGACATCGGCCAGTTTTTGGGTCAGCCGCTCAATCTCCTTGTCCTTGGCCTTCAGCTCGGCGGTGATAGCCGCAGTTTTGGCCACCAGCTCCGCGGGATTGGAGAGCTTCAGGTTACTGCTGGCCTCCAGGAGGGTGGCGTTGGCGGTGTCGATCAGCCGCAGCACCCCGCGGCCGGTGACCGCCTCGATCCGGCGGACGCCCGCTGCCACCGAGGACTCCTTGACGATCTTGAAGAGGCCCACGTTGCCGGTGTTGGCCACATGGGTGCCGCCGCACAGCTCGATAGAGCGGCCGCCCATGTTGACCACCCGCACCACGCTGCCGTACTTCTCCCCAAAGAGGGCCATAGCGCCGGTGGCTTTGGCTTCCTCAATGCTCATCTCCGCGACCTTGACGTCCATGGAGGAAAGGATCATGTCGTTAACCAGGTATTCCACCCGGTCCAGCTCCTCAGGGGTCATAGCGCTGAAGTGGGAGAAGTCGAACCGGCAGACCGCTTCATCCACATAGGAACCCGCCTGGTGGACGTGGTTGCCCAGGACCTCCCGCAGGGCCTCCTGTAGCAGGTGGGCAGCGGTGTGGTTGCGCATGATGGCGCGGCGGCGGGCCATGGAGACCGAGGCGTGGACCTCATCCCCTGTGGTGAACATGCCCGAAGCCATGACGCCGATGTGCATATACAGGCCGGAGGCGGACTTTTTGCAGTCCATCACCTTAAAGACGCATTTGCCCCCCAGAATGAGGCCCATGTCCCCCACCTGGCCGCCGCTTTCGGCATAGAAGGGGGTGCGGTTCAGCAGGATGGTGGCGCTGTCCCCTTCGCTGATGGAATCCACCAGCTGCCCATCCATCACCATGGCCAGGATTTTAGCGTCGCTCTCGCTCTCGGTATAGCCGACAAACTCGGTTTTGTTGTCTTTAAATGGGGCGAGAATGTCCTCTTCCCAGGACACGTCGCCCATGGCGGCTCGCGCAGCCCGGGCTCGCTCTTTCTGTTCGTTCATATAGCGGGTGAATTCCTCTTCGTTAAGGCCGATGTGCCGCTCCTCCAAAATCTCCCGGGTCAGGTCGATGGGGAAGCCGAAGGTGTCATACAGTTTAAAGGCCTGTTCGCCGGAGAGGATTTTCTCCTCCTCACTGAGGCTCTCTGCCTCGATCCGGTCGATGAGGTCGCCCAGCAGCTCCATGCCCTGGTCAATGGTCTTGGCAAACCGTTCCTCCTCGTTGTGGATGACCTTGACGATGTAGTCCTGGTTCTCCCGCAGCTCGGGGTAGGCCTTTTCATTTTCGGCGATGACCGTCTCGCAGACCTTGTACAGGAAGGGCTCGTGGATGCCCAGCAGGCGGCCGTGGCGGGCGGCCCGGCGCAGCAGGCGGCGCAGCACATAGCCCCGGCCCTCGTTGGTGGGGACAACGCCGTCCCCGATCATAAAGGTGGTGCTGCGGATGTGGTCGGTGATGACCCGCAGGGAGACGTCGGTTTTTTCATCCTGGCCGTACTCCACCCCGGCGATGCCGGCGATGTGCTTCATGATCCGCTGGACGGTGTCCACCTCAAACAGGTTGTTGACCCCCTGCATGATACAGGCGATCCGCTCCAGACCCATGCCGGTGTCGATGTTGGGATGTTCCATAGGGGTGTAGTGGCCTTCCCCGTCGGAATCGAACTGGGAGAACACCAGGTTCCAGAACTCCACATACCGGTCGCAGTCGCAGCCTACGCCACAGGTGGGTTTGCCGCAGCCGTATTCCTCGCCGCGGTCAAAGTAGAGCTCGGAGCAAGGGCCGCAGGGGCCGGAACCGATCTCCCAAAAGTTGTCCTCCTTGCCCAGGCGGACGATGTGGCTGGGGTCTACCCCCACTTCGTTGACCCAGATGTCCACCGTCTCGTCGTCGTCCTCATAGACCGAGACCCAGATGCGGTCCACTGGGAGCTTCAGTTCCTGGGTGATGAACTCCCAGGCCCATTTGGTGGCCTCGTGCTTAAAGTAATCGCCAAAGGAGAAGTTGCCCAGCATCTCAAAGTAGGTGCCGTGGCGGGCGGTTTTGCCCACCCGCTCGATGTCGGGGGTGCGGATGCACTTTTGGCAGGAGGTGGCGCGGCGGGCAGGGGGGGTCTCCACACCCAAAAAGTACTTTTTCAGCGGTGCCATGCCGGAGTTGATCAGCAGGAGGCTGGCGTCATCCTTGGGCACCAGGGGGGCGCTTTGCAGGATGACGTGGCCTTTGCTCTCGTAGAATTTGAGGAATTTTTCACGCAGGTCGTTTAAACCGGTCCATTCCATAGTAAGTCACTTCCTATTCTCATTTTATCATGTGCTGTGGAATAACAAAAAAGGCTTCCATCCCCCGCTAAAAGGGACGAAAGCCAACCTGTGCATTCCGTGGTACCACCCAAATTGCGCCGGAAACCGGCGCCACTTTACACAGCATAACGCGCTGTACACGCCCCGATTCCTCACCGGGGTGCTCCGGGGCGGCTCCCGCTGCTCCCACCTGCTTTGGAAGGCTTTCAGCCGCGGCCTTCCTCTCTCTACCCGCAGGTGCAGGCGGCGGTTTTTCCCATCGCTGCATCCTCTTTATTTGGTTGCTGGTTTGATTATACCGTTCCAGCCCAGCCTTGTCAACAACGCGCCCTTCCATTTATGGATTCTACACAATTATTTGTAAAATAAACCGAAACTGTGGGGGCTTTCGCAAATTGTATCGGCAATATTCCTTATGCTATAATAATCGCAAAGCGGCTATTCGTGAAAAAGCCTTTCCCGCCGCAAAAGCGGCGCCTGGCTTTTTCCGGTTTGTGTGAATTCCAAGCTAGGACAAACCGCAAAGCGGTGATTCGTAAAACCTCTAGGCTATAACCGCTGCAAGATTCGTAAAAAACCCTTTGTCAGGGGGTTCATCCCTTCCCGCCCAGGCGGGGAGGCGGATATTTTAAATCTGGGAGGAGCTTCATCTATGGCAAACAACATTTTGGTCGCCCAATCCGGCGGATCCACCTGCGCGATCAACGCATCCCTTTCCGGCGTGATTCAAGAGGCTATGCGCCAGGAGAAAATCGGCGCGGTGTATGGCGCCCTCAACGGCATCCAAGGCATTATGGACCGGAGGATTATCCGCCTGGACAGCCAGATGCACAGCGAAGGGGATTTCCAACTGCTGGAATCCACCCCGGCCATGGCCTTGGGCTCTTGCCGGTACCGCCTGCCGGAGTACAGTGTCGCCCCCGACGTGTACAAACTGATCGCCGGGGTGATGCAGGACCTGGAAATCGGGTACTTTTTCTATATCGGCGGCAACGATTCTATGGATACCGCCCACAAGCTGGGGGTGTTCTTCGCCGAGGAGGGGATTGACATCAAAGTCATGGGCATCCCCAAAACCATCGACAACGACCTGCCCTGCACCGATCACACCCCCGGCTTCGGTTCGGCGGCCAAATACATCGCCACCTCCATCCTGGAGATCATCCGGGACACCCAGGTCTACAACCTGCCCAGTGTCACCATTGTGGAGATCATGGGTCGCAACGCCGGCTGGCTGACCGCCGCTTCGGTCCTGCCCCATGTGGTAGGGGAAAAGGCCCCTCACCTGGTCTACCTGCCCGAGGTACCCTTTGATCCAGACCAGTTCATCGAGGACATCAAAGCCGCCCAGCTGGAACACAAAGCTGTGCTGGTGGCAGTCTCCGAAGGGGTGAAAACCGCCGAAGGCCGCTATGTGGCCGAATCGGTGCAGGATGAGACGGTGGACGCCTTCGGCCACAAGTATCTTTCCGGCATCGGCAAGTACCTGGAGCGGTATGTCCTGGAAAAGCTGGGCTGTAAGGTCCGCTCAGTGGAGCTGAGCGTATTGCAGCGCTGCGCCGCCCACATCCAGTCCGCCTGCGACATCGAGGAAGCCCGCCTGCTGGGTGCCGGGGCTGTCCAGCGCGCCCTCGCCGGGGAGACCGGCCGGATGATCGCCTTGGTGCGCACCAGCAACGACTCCTATGCGGTAGAGCTGGGCACCTTCCCCTTGGAAGAGGCGGCCAACAAGGAGCGTAAAGTCCCTGCCGAATGGATCCTGCCTGGCAACAAAGACCTCTCCCAGGAGGCCTACGACTACCTCCTCCCCCTCATCGCCGGGGAGCGCAGCTGCCCTGTCCAAGCCGGCATGCCGGTCCACTTCCACTTCGACAAAACCCCGCTGGAGTTCTAAGACCCCTCCCGCGGCAACAAAACCCACAAAACCGGCCGGAGACAATGATCCCGGCCGGTTTTTTCACAGGTTGGCTCGTTATACTATGGAAGGGATTCTTCCCCCAAGGCCAGCACCCTAAGCCGCTTGATCAATCCAACCACCTCCCCTGATACCTCCATCCCCTGAAAGGAGATTTGATTATGAAATCCATTGTGGAAAAAGAGCGGATCCTTCTCTTCTGTGAAGACGGGACCCGGGCGGGTTTTGTCACCTTCCCGTCGGTCAACAGCAAGGTCTCTAACATCGACCATATATTTGTGGAGCCTGCCCACCGGGGGAAAGGGGTCGCTTCCCAGCTGATGGAGCTTGCCCTCGCCCAGCTGGAATCCCAGGGCCGGCAGGTGATCCTCACCTGCCCCTATGCCCAGAAGTGGCTTCCCCAGCATCCGGAGTGGAGCCATATGCCGGCCCGGGATATCCGTTTTTCCCACCACTGATAAGCTCCCCGAAAGCAGGCTGCTTTCCGGCACGCCTCCAGGGCGGCAAAGGCTGGCCGCCTACGGGGGATCCCCTCCTGTTACCCATGGTAAAGTTACCAGATTTGTATGCCCATCACATACAAAATATCCGAATTTGTTTCTGTAATGTTGCTTTTCCGCTGGGGATGGTGTAAGATAATGGTGTAAATAAAATCGCTTTTTGCATTGTAAAATGCAGGATTGGAGGATCATTATGCTTACTCTGGAAAAAGTAAAACATGCGGCATCCGTCCTGGATGGCGTTGCCCGCAAAACCCCTTTGATCTCCGCCCCCACCCTGACCAACAGCTGTGACCTGTATCTGAAATGCGAAGACCTGCAGCTGACCGGTTCCTTCAAGCTGCGCGGCGGCTACTACAAGATCTCCCAGCTGTCTGAGGAGGAAAAATCCCACGGCGTTATCGCCTGCTCCGCCGGCAACCACGCCCAGGGCATCGCACTGGCCGCACAGAGAAGCGGCACCAAAGCCGTCATCTGCATGCCTGCTTCCGCCCCTGTGGCTAAAGTGGAGGCAACCAGAAGCTACGGCGCTGAGGTTGTCCTGGTAGAGGGCGTTTACGATGACGCCGCCAGACGGGCCACTGAGCTCCAGAAGGAAAAAGGCTACACCTTTGCCCATCCCTTCAACGACGTGGATGTCATGGCTGGCCAGGGCACTATCGGCCTGGAAATCATGGAGCAGCTGAAAGACGTGGATGCTGTGGTTGTGCCCATCGGCGGCGGCGGCCTGATCTCTGGCATCTCCTTTGCCGTCAAGACCATCAACCCCAACTGCAAAGTTTACGGCGTGCAGTCCGAAGGCGCCCCTGGCATGGCGGTCTCCTTTAAAAACAAGAAGATCACCGAGTGCGACGCCAAAACCATTGCCGACGGCATCCAGGTAAAAATGCCCGGCGACCTGACCTTTGAGATGGTTTCCAAATACGTGGACGATGTAGTTACCGTTTCCGAGAATGAAATCGCCTCTGCTATGCTTGCCCTGGCCGAGAAATCCAAGATCGTGGCCGAAGGCGCCGGCGCCACCCCTGTGGCTGCTGTCCTCTTCAACAAACTGCCTGTCCAAGGCAAAAAAGTGGTCTGCGTGGTCTCCGGCGGCAACGTGGACATCAACACCTACACCAAGGTGCTGACCAGAGGACTCACCTACACCGGCCGCATGGCCAAGGTCACTGTGGAGATGGCGGATAAATCCTCCCAGCTGCCCGAAATCCTGGCCGCTGTAGCCGCTACCGGCGCCAACATCATCGGTGTCACTTTCGACCGCGCCAGAACCCAAGGCGATGTCACCTCCTGCGCTGTGGAGCTGACCATGGAAACCAAGAACTTCGAGCACATCGAGGAGATCAAAACCGCCCTTTCTTCCAAGGGCTTCCAAGTTTGCTAGTTCCTCCAAGCTTGCAACCGATACATAAGAAACTCCCCCAGGCATTGCGCTTGGGGGAGTTTTTGTATATGCTGTGGACAAAATCCTTGCCCTTTTGCCGCCGTATGAGACATGAAGAAATATCGCCCTGTGGGCAAACAGGCCGAGGGGCCGGGCTTTTAGCCCTCCCGGTTGTCCCCATCGGGGTCGCAGCTGTCGCAGTACAAATCCAAGGGGCCGGAGGTGGGATTTTGACAGCTATCCCCCTTGCCCATGCACCAATACTGGCCTTCGGACTTGGTATCCCTTTTGCTCTCCTGCGCAAGCATCCTCCAGGCCACCTTCCAAGGCAGCCACTCCTCCCACCAGGGGACCGGCTGCTCTATCCCCGGGGCGGAAGCCCCTTGGATGGTTTCCAGCTCCCGCTGCAATTCCTCCACCTGGGATTGAAGGCGGTCAATCTGCTGGTTTGCCGCCCAGCCGCCGCAACCCGATAAGCCGAGGCAGAGACACAAGACGAGTGCCAGCCATCCTTTCACATGTATCCCCCTGTTCTAATCGTTGTAGTGTAATCCTATTATAACCGATAAAAACAAATACTTCAAGTTGGATTACACTATTAAATGGTGTATATTTTGTCCAAGATTCATTACCCTTTATCTAGAGGGGGGATCGTATGAAAATCGATTACAATCTTTTAGGTCGGCGGATTGCCCGCCTGCGCAAAGAGCGGCGCCTGACCCAAGACAAACTCTCAGAAAAAGCGGAAATTTCCAATAATTACCTGTCCAACATTGAAAACGGCCGCTCCATCCCCAGCCTGGAGACCCTGGTGCGCCTGTGTGAGGCCATGGAGGTCACCCCAGACACTGTGCTGATGGGCACCGTCACCGATGGGAAACAGTATATGAACGACGACATCCAGCAGCTGTTAGCCCAGTGCACACCCCAAGAAAAGCGGTATGTCATCGGAATTCTCAAGGTTTTTTTGGCGGAGCGTAGCCGCCCCTAATCGCTTTTGCCCCCTTGTGGAAGGGGCCGGGTATTCCCGGCTTCCCCCCTGAGGGGGATTTTTTTGACCTTCTTCCCTGGGGCAAGTTTAACTGCACCGCCACAGCCCGAACTTGAAAGGACGTCTCCTTTCCTTCCACAGAAGTCGCAAAAAACCGGACCCGCCATAACTCTTTTCCAGAAAAAAACAAGGCATAGAAGCAGGTCTGCCTCTATGCCTTGTATAACAGAATCCGATTACTGCTGCACTTCCTCAATGGATTTGCAGACGTTGTGGGTGATGGGGCTCCACTCCACCTTGCGGAACAGGGCCACAATGGAGATGGGCACATAGGTGAAGATAAAGACGGGGAAAGTAAAGGTGTACCAGATCTTCTTCCAAGGGGTGGTATTGATCTCTTTCCACTCGGTGATAGTGGTCAGAAGGCCGAAGGCATACAGCACCAGGTAGAAGTTGCACAAAGAGGCCATCAGCGCGCTGGTGGTCGCAGGAATGATCCCGGGGATGGTCGTGATGTTCAGTAGGCCGCACAGCAGGAAAAATGCGTTGATGAAAACGGTGAGCAGCGATGCGATCATGGCCGGCGAAATGGTCATGAGCATATCAAAGCAGGAGAAGTTGCGGTCGGGGAACATGGTGGTGACCAGTTTGCCGCCGTAATTGTAGAACACCTGGTAAAAACCCTTAGCCCAGCGCAGCCGCTGGTTCCAGGACTGTTCCCACGTGGTGGGCTGCTCGTCGTAAAGCTTGGCCTTGCCCGCGTAGCCGATGCATTCGCCGGCGATGGCGCTGTCTATCGAGAATTCAATGTCTTCGGTGAGCAGGTGGTGCTTCCAGCCGTTGTTCTTTTTGATGATGTCGTTGTGGACCAAAAAGCCGGTGCCGGAGATGGCGCAGCTGGTGCCCAGAATCATGCGGGGGTTGTTGAGGTACTTAGCCTCCCGCAGGAACCACAAAGAGTATCCGGCGGAGAGCCAGTTGGTGTCGTAGTTTTTGGAATTGCGGTAGCTGGTAACCACCCGGTAGCCGGCGTCAAACACCTTGTTCATTTCGGCGATGTAGTTTTCATCCAGCAGGTTGTCCGCATCAAAGACAAAATAGCCCTCGTACTGGGTTTTGTCGTTGGTGCGCTGCAAAATTTTAAAGATAAAGTCCAGGGCGTAACCCTTGCCCACCATCTGGCGGTTGTTGCGGACATACACCTGGGCGCCTGCCTGGCGGGCCACCTCGGCGGTGTTGTCGGTGCAATTGTCGGCCACCACATAAATGTCCACCAGCTCGGCGGGGTATTTCTGTTTCTTGATGCTGTTGATCAGCTGGCCGATGACCGCGCTTTCATTGCGGGCCGCAATAACTACCGCGAACTTGTGCAGGTCCTTGGGGGTCAGGTCCGGGGTTTTGCGGACCAGGGCCACCAGGGCGTAAAAGATCTGGTATGCATAAGAAAAGGTAAATAACAAAAAGATGGCGAGGTTAAACGTTTGAATAAAGGATAACAAGATTTTTCCCTCCAAAGCGGTTTTGCCGTCAATTCTAGGCAAAACATTGTTTTTCCATACTTGTGCCATTATAGCATCATTTTCTGAAAAAACAATTGACATTTACTATTTAATACAATTTTGTAAATTTTTTTGTGTGTAATTTACAAAATAGTTGGAAGAGCCTCCACAAAGCACACATAGAATTACCTGCATTTTACAGAGAACTGTTCCTAATACTTAAAAGCCGTCTATGTTGTCCTCACTTTCCCCCACTTAAGCCCTGTGGACTGACCTAGATTTTTCCCCGGAATGTGGTATACTTATCTTCACATACGTTTGATGGAACGCGCGGGTCCGGGGCCTCTTTCCCCGCCGCGCCATCCCAAAAAGGAGGGCATTTTATGGACGACCGGCAGGCGCTTCGGCTCCATTCCCTGGGAGAGAAAACCCCACAGCTGGTGTTTCGAAATGGTTTGGTTTTCAATGTGTTCACCGGGGAACTCCTCCCCGGTGACATCGCCGTGCAGAATGGGGTCATCGTCGGGGTGGGGTCTTACCGCGGGGAGCGGGAGGTGGATCTGGGTGAACGGGTAGTGATCCCCGGCTTGATCGACGCCCACATGCACCTGGAATCCACCATGGTATCCCCTCGGCTGTTCGCCGAAAAAATCCTTCCCTGGGGCACCACCACCCTCATTGCCGACCCCCATGAAATCGCCAATGTGCTGGGGGCCAAGGGGATCTCCTATCTCTTGGAGGAGACGAAGGGCCTCCCACTCAACGTCTACCTCATGCTGCCCTCCTGCGTGCCCGCCACCCGGTTTGAACACAACGGCGCGCCCCTTTCTGCCCAGGAGATGGCCCAGTTCCTCCACCATCCCCGGGTGCTGGGCCTGGGAGAGGTAATGGACTGCCCCGCAGTCCTCGCCGGAGATCCGGACAAGCTGGAGAAGCTCCGCCTCTTCGCTGGAAAGCCCATCGACGGCCACGCCCCTGGCCTCACCGGCAAGGAACTGGCCGCTTACCGCCTCTTGGGGGTTTCTAGCGATCACGAATGCACTACCTTCCAGGAGGCGCTGGAAAAACTTCGCTGCGGCATGACCATCCAGGTGCGGGAAGGCTCTGCCGCCCGGAACCTGGATGCCATCCTCACCGGTGCTGTAAAAATGGGCCTGCCCCTGGACCGGTTTGTCTTCTGTACCGACGACAAGCACCTGGACGACATCGCCCGGGAGGGCCATATCCGCTGGAATGTGCTGCGGGCCATTCAGCTGGGGGTCCCGCCTGGGGAGGCAGTAAAGATGGCCACCCTCTACCCTGCCCACCTCTATGGCCTTTCAGATTTGGGGGCCATTGCCCCTGGATTCCGGGCCGATCTGGTGGTGCTGGACAGTCTGGAAGAGATGGCCGTCCACAGCGTGTATAAAGATGGGGTTCTGGTCTCCCGAAAGGGCAGCTCCCCCACCCTGCCGCCCAACCCCCGGCCCATCGACCCTGCCTGCTTGGACACCGTCCACCTGGGGCGCCTCACTCCAGAAAGCTTAGCCCTCCCCGTCCAGGGGGAGATCCCGGTGATCACCCTTCTGCCGGGGAGCATCGTCACCAAGAAAGAAATCTCTGCCGTGCCCACTGCGGGCGGCTGTTTCCAGCCCCAAGGGGAGTTTTATAAAATCGCAGTGGCCGAGCGCCACCACGCCACCGGCAATATCGGGGTGGGGGTTGTCAAAGGCTTTGGCGTCAAAAACGGGGCCATCGCCTCCACCATCGCCCACGACGCCCACAACATGATTGTAGTGGGGGACAACGACCGGGACATGCTCCTGGCCATGGAGGAACTGGCCCGCTGCCACGGCGGGTACACCGTGGTGGAAAACGGCCGGGTGGCCGGCACCCTGCCCTTGCCCATCGCCGGTCTGTTCACCGACGACCGCACTGCCGATATCCAGGGCAAACTGGGGGAGCTGATCGCAAAGGTCCGCGCCATGGGGGTGAGGCCGGAGGTGGAGCCCTTCATCACCCTCTCCTTTGTGTCGCTGACCTGCATCCCGGAAATCCGCATCACCGACCTGGGGGTCTTTGACTTCGCCACCCAGTCCTTCCTTTTGCCGTAAACCCATCCCCGTCCCCCTTCAAAAATAGAAAAACCAAAAGACGAGGCAAAGGCCGGCGGTTTCCCGCCGGCCTTTGCCTCGTCAAACAAAAATCCAAAATTTCAGGAGAAACAAAAAGAAAGTGAAGTTAAATATCCTGCTGGGCGATCAGGCTCTGGATGTCACTGACCATGGAGAGTTCCCTTTCGCTGCCCGAGCAGGCGGATTTGAGCCGTTCCATGGCCCGGATCATCGACGGGGAGGTAAAGCAGCTGCCCACCAGCACCTGGGGGATCTTCTGGATCACGTCCACCTCGGTGGAGTCGGAATAGACAGCAGCTTCTTTAATCCAGCCCTGTTCCATCTCCAGCTGGATTTGCAGGCTGCCCCAGGGCAGCCGCTCGGCCAGTTCGTAAGTGTAGGGGATGAACCCGCCCATAGTCCATTCCTGGGAGGCGTTTTTCTCCTCCAAGGCGCGGATGCGGTCCTCGTCGATCTCCGCTGCGTTCAAACGGCGGGCGATCTGGCCAAATTCATGGCCCATGGAGTCGATGATCTGTTCCCGCAGGGCCTCCACCGTCAAGGAGGAAAGGCACTCCTGGAGGTTGACCACCTTGGAGCGGATGGAATCCGCCCCTTTGGATTTGACCCGGGAGGAGGCGGGATTGATGTATTTGCACACCCGGGTCAGGTTGGAATTGACCATAATACTGCCCCGGTAACAGGAGTGTCCGTCTTTTGTATAGGTGACGCTGTTGCAGAATTTGCGGCCGTCGGCCATGAGGATGCCGCTCTCCGACCGGCCGGCGTCGATGCCAAGGCCGCGGACCGCCCGCAGGATCACCCCGCTCAACCGTTTGTCGTCCATCTCCTCCTGCAAGGTGAGGAAGGAGAAGTTGAGGTTGCCCAGGTCGTGGAAACAAGCGCCTCCCCCAGCCAGCCGCCGGGAGATGCGGGCGCCGTTTTTCTGTATTTCGTTGAGGCGCAGCTCCTTGCGGGCATTCTGGTTGCGGCCGATCTCCACCGTGTTGCGGTCCTGCCACAAGTACAGGATGCAGGTGTTTTTGCCCACCTGGGTCATCAGGTATTCTTCCATCGCCAGATTCCGGTAAGGGCTGGTGCTGTCGGCGATCAGGTATTTGATGGTGGTAATCATGGCTCTTCCTCCAGTCCGGGGCTTGGCAGCCCCTGTGTTTCAAAGGCCCCCACACGCAAAAAGGCGCGCGGGGAGGTTCCCAGCACGCCTCTGTCCTTGACCTGAAAGATTCTCCACAAACGGGATTGCTTCTTCGGCGCCTTGCGGCTTTCCAGAGTTTCGTCATGATCCGGTCCTTTTGCCTGAGAGTTTCTTGCGATTTCCCCTTCGGCGCCCTGTGGGTCTCTCCCGGATCATTCATCCGATTCTATCTGTATGGCCTGTGCATCCACTTTATTGCAACAAAAAAGAGGCGCACAGAAATTGTACGCCTCTGTTCCTAAACCTGAAAGATTCTCCCCTAGGGGGATTGCTTCTTCGGCGCCTAACGGCTTTCCAGAGTTTCGTCATGATCCGGTCCTTTTGCCTGAGAGTTTCTTGCGATTTCCCCTTCGGCGCCCTTATGGGTCTCTCCCGGATCATTCATCCGAATCATTATGGTGTTTCTTCTTAGTCCACTATACCCCATCTTTTGCAGAATGTCAACAAAAAATTGCGGCCCATAGGGGGAAAAAACAGAGGAAATTTTGTGAAATTCCCCGTATTTCCCAAAATATGGGCCGCACCGCTTCCTTATCTCCGTGCAAAGGGGGAGAAAACAACCCCCTCACCCCAAAACTGGCGCCGTTCTAGGGGATTTTCGCTTACCGCATCCGGTAGCCGTGGTCCAGGGGGCCGCTCCCCTTGCCCAAATTGAGCCCTGCCAGCAGCGCGCCGGTGAGGTACTTCTTCGCCCGGAACACCGCCTCCTCCAAAATCAGCCCCTTGGCCAGGTTGCAGGCAATGGCCGAGGAGAGGGTGCAGCCGGTTCCATGGGTGTTGGGGTTGTCCACTTTGCGGCCGGGGAACCAAATGGGGCAGTCCTCATAATAGAGGAGGTCGTCGGCCCGGTATTCCTGGTGGCCTCCCTTGATGAGGATGGCCCCCCGGCAGAAGAGGGCGATCTGTTCCGCCGCCCGCTCCATATCCCCATTGGATTGAATCGGTATCCCGGAAAGGCATTCCGCCTCGGGGATGTTGGGGGTGATCACATCCGCCAGGGGCAGAAGGCGGGTCTTGAGGGCCTCCACCGCATCCTCATTGAGGAGGCGCCCCCCGCTGGTGGAGACCATCACCGGGTCCACCACGATGTTCTTTGCCTCATATTCCTCCAGCTTGTCGGCGATGGCGGCGATGATCTGGGCGTTTGCCACCATGCCGACCTTCACCGCGTCCGGGCGGATATCTTGGAACACGCAGTCGATCTGCTGGGCCACAAAGTCTTTGTCCGCCTCCAGCACCCCATACACCCCGGTGGTGTTCTGGGCTGTCAGGGCGGTGATAGCTGTCATGGCGTACATGCCGTGGGCGGCGATGGTTTTGATGTCGGCCTGGATGCCTGCGCCGCCGCTGCAATCCGACCCTGCGATGGAAAGCACTTTATACATACTGCTACAACCTCTTTTCTATTCTGGGGGGAGCTGTTCTCCCCCATGCTGCAAATCCAGAAGCTCCTCCAGGCTTTGGAGGAAACGGTCGCTGTATTCTTCTGCCTCCGCCCGGCGGGGGGCGCCCCAAGGGTCGGCGACGCCGACGGTGCGGCAGCCGGCCTCTTTTGCGGTTTTCAAGGCGTGGGGAGCGTCTTCAAACACCGCCGTCTCCCCGGGGAGGCAGCCCAACAGCTCCACTGCCCGGCGGTAGAAGGCCGGGTCGGTTTTGGGGAAGCCCAATGTCTCACAGGTGTACACCCCTCGGAAGAAGTCCAAAATCCCCAGCCTTTCCAGCAAGCGCCGGGCCAGGCCCTCATCCAATGCGGTGCCCACAGCCATGGGATATCCCGCCGCCTTGCACCGCCGCAGCAGTTCTGATGCACCGGGCTTGAGATCCACCCGAGTGAGGTAGGTGTCCTCTGCCATCTGGGTCACGGCGGCGATGACCTCCCCCACCGTCATGGAGAGACCGTATTCCCGGATCATATATTCGGCGGACTGGGTGAAGCTCATCTCCTCAAACTTCCCCACCAGCCCCTCTTCCGGGGTCTTGCCCTGGGCGATGAGAAAATCCCGGCCGATGTTCTTCCACACCCAGTTGGAATCCACCAAGGTGCCGTCCAGATCGAAGAGCAGCCCCTGAATCATCGGGCCACCATCTGGTCGGAAAGGGCCCGAAGCTCTTCTGCGGCGGCCCGGGGATCGTCCTGGGCAAAGATGGCCGAGACCACCGCCACGCCGTCCACCCCGCATCCGGAGAGCTCCAGCAGGTTTCCGGCGTTTATGCCGCCGATGGCCACCACCGGGATGTCAACCGCCTCGGCCACCGCCTGTAGCTCCTCCCGGCTCAAAGCCCGGGTGTCCTTTTTGGTGGTGGTGGCAAAGGCCGCCCCGGTGCCGATGTAGTCCGCCCCGTCAGCCTGGGCTTTTTTCGCCTGTTCCGGGGTCTTGCAGGAGACGCCTATAATCTTATCCGGGCCCAGCAGCTGCCGGGCTTTCGCCGCGGCCATGTCCTCCTGGCCCACATGGACACCGTCGGCGTTTACCGCAAGGGCAACCTCCACATTGTCGTTGATGACAAAGGGCACATGGTACCGGCTGGTGACCTGCTTCACCTCTTTGGCCAGGGCGATAAACGCCTCCTGGTCCAATTCTTTTTCCCGCAGCTGGACAAAGGTCGCCCCGCCCAGAATGGCCTCCTCCACCATTTGGACAAGGGAGCGGCCGCGCAGCCAGCTGCTATCGGTCACGGCGTACAGCCGCATAGCGTATTTGGTGGTATTCAATGTTGGTTCCTCCCATCCACTGTTGATCATCGAGCAAACTCATGGCGTCCATGAGGTAGGTGCGGAAGCTCCCGGTGCCTTCCCCCTCCCGGAGGCGGGCAGCGGCAATCTCTCCACACAGCCCCATGGATGAAACTGCACCGGCCGCCGCCATGGCAGGCTTGTCCGGGCAGGCTGCCAAAAATGCCCCGCACACCGCCGAAAGCATGCAGCCAGAACCGGTGATGCGGGAGAGCATGGGGTGCCCACCCCGGATCACATAGGCCCCTTCCCCGTCGGCCACCAGGTCGATGACCCCGGTGATGGCCACTGCCGCCCCGGTCTGGGCCCAGAGCTGCTGGGCCAGGGCAATCCCCTCCGGGATGGTCTCCTCGGTGACGGCGTCCAGTGCCCCGGCATCCACCCCTTTGCCCTGGGAGCGGATGTTCAAAAGGGCCTTGACCTCCGAGATATTCCCCCGGATGAGGGAGAACTGCACCTCCCGAAAAAGCTGTTCCGCTGCCCCCCGGCGGAAGGGGGAAGCCCCCACCCCCACCGGGTCCAGCACCACCGGATGGCCCAGTTGATTGGCCTGTTTCCCGGCGGCAGCCATAGCTGGTAGAGTCCCGGCGTGGGGGGTGCCCAGGTTGAGGACCAAGGCATCGCACCCGGCGGTGATGGCCGCGGCCTCGGCCAGGTCATCGGCCATGATGGGGGAACCCCCGCAAGCCAGCAGCATGTTGGCGCAATCCCCCGCGGTGACATAGTTGGTGATGCAGTGCACCAGGGGATTTTTCCCCCGCACCCTGTGAATCAGTGCTTCCATTGGTCTCTCCCCCCTATTGCGCGGCATAGGACATGTCCCAAAACCGCATCTCATGCTGGCTGGACACCCGGAAGATGCCGGCCAGTTCCTCTTTGCGCTCCCGGGAGTACCCGTCGCATAGCTGGTCGGCAAAGGCGGCCCAGCGGCTGCATTTTTCCGCGTACCGTTCCGAGGCGTAATCTGCCAGCCAATCCCCATATGGGCTCTGTGTGAGGACGTCCGGGCTGCGCTTCACCACCTCCTTTGCGATGTAAAGGTAGCTGAGCATGCAGGGCAGCACCGCCATCAGCGCCTCGGCCAGGCCCCGGCTCGCCATCTCCAGCATAAAGTCGGTGTAGGCTTTGTTCTCCGGCAGGGGCGCTATCTCGTCCACACGGTCGGGGTCGATGCCGTAGCGCCGCAGGTATTTGACCCGGGTGAACGACTCGTCGTTGATCACCACCGAGAGCACGTCGTAAAACAGCTGCATCTCCCGCAGGGTTTCGGCGCGGTACATGGCCAGGGCGAACACCCGGGCGTATTCCTTTAAATAGATACTGTCCTGAACCATATAGGTCTCAAACTGCTTGGGGGTCAGCGTCCCCTCCTCCGCCCCCTTGACAAAGGGGTGGACAAGGTAGCCCTCCCACAGGTCTCTACTGCCCGCTATGGCTTGTTCCATCATCTTCACGGCGATTCCTCCTTGTGTTGTCCCCGGAAAACGGCCAAACAAAAAGGGGATGCGCAGGTGCATCCCCTAGACTGGCGTTGGCGATTCCTACGTTGGCATTATCCAAATCAGGTTCCGGGTCGAGGCCGCAGTTGGCCTCCTCTCAGCCCGCAGGCGCGAGCTCCCCGTTTGTATTGTTCCGGATCATCCGGATTTCTGCTACCAGTATACCACCAAAGGCTGGGGAGCGTCAATTTTTGGGGCGTATTTTTCCAGATTTTCCACTTCAAGAGGAAAATTTCCAACAAATTCATAAAAACCCCTCTTTTTTCACATCCAGGGGATTTTTCCGCGGGAGGATTTTATGCTATAATGGTCGCAGAGCGATTATTGGTGAAAAACACTTCCCGCCGCTAAGCGGCACCTGATTTTTTCCAGTTTGTGTGAACTCTATGCTGGAACAAATCGCGGCGTGATAATTCTATCGAGGGGGAAAGCCCACCTGCCGCACCACAAGGTTGTGATTCTTCGGGCTTGCCCTTGGAAGGCGGCGCCGGGCTTTTTCCGGCCCCCACAAAAAAGCCCCCAAAGCGATTATTCGAATGTCAGCCCCGTCCACATGGGCGGCGGCTTGGATTTGACCAAAGGAGAATTTTGATGGAAGAACAGTATTTGAAGTATGTACCGGTCTTTAAGGCGCTGTCTGACGAGACCCGGCTGCAAATTTTGGACATGCTGTCCAGCAAGGAGATGTGCGCCTGCAAGATTTTGGCGCCCTTCCACATCAGCCAGCCCACCCTCTCCTACCACATGCGCATCCTGATGGAAAGCGGCCTGGTCACCAGCCGCAAGGAGGGTCCCTGGGTCTACTACCGGATGGACCCCCGCCGGATGGAAGAGGTTCAGCAGTTTTTAGCCGCCCTCGCAAAAGACAAGGAATAGCCCCTTTTCTCCTGTGGGCTTCTGCGCGGGAAACGGGGAAAAACTCCAGGCGGCTTTCGCTTTTGTGGCGGGGCCGCCTTTGCTGTCCCTGCCAATACCGGTTATCTGCGAAAAAACGGCCCTTTCTCTCAAAAAGTTGCACAAATAATCTTGCAACCAAAGAGGATTCCCGGTATACTAGAAGAAGGATTTCATGTTAAATTTATAACAATAAAAGCATTTTATGCAGAGGAAGGAAGTACACCATGGAAATTTCTGTTTGCATCGGCAGCTCCTGCCATCTCAAAGGCTCTTACGACATCATCAACCTGCTCAAAGAACAGATCGCCAAGCACCATCTGGAGGACAAAGTGGTCCTGAGCGCCTCCTTCTGCCTGGGCTGCTGCAGCGCCGACGGCGTCTCGATGAAGGTCGGCGACCAGGTGCTCACCGGCGTCACCGCCGCCAACTTCCAGGGCATCTTTGACAAGCACGTGCTGGAGGCGCTGAACTGATATGGAATCCATCGCGGAGATCATCATCCGCTGCACCCCCCACGCCATCTTGGCCATGGATACCAACCTGGCCATCCTACAGGTCAACGACGCCTTCTGCCAGCTGTTCGGCCAGCCCAGCTCCAGCGAGCTCACCGGCAAACCGGCCAGTTCCATTGTGGATGTCAC
>NZ_CABRJC010000017.1:0-46027 GCF_902471145.1 uncultured Merdimmobilis sp. | reverse complement strand
GTACCCATTGTGGCGCACAGATAGGGGGACCGGGGTCTCCCCGGCGAACTTTTCCCCCATTTTCTTTCGCCAGAAAATGGGGCCGGGTGCAGGGCGGAGCGCCTGCAAAGCCACTGCAAGATGGAATCTTGATAAAGCCCTCCTGGCCGGGGGTTCAAAGGGCCGGCACGAGGGCCCTTACAACAAGGTGATGGACGCTGTTTTGCTTCCGCATTTTTTGCCGGACACAGTGAGGGAGACCTCTGTTCCGGCTGGAGCTTTAACCACCCAGGTGAGTTCCTTGACAAACTCCTCCTGGTGGAATGCCTTGGCGTTGCCGTATTTGTAGGAGCTGCTGTCCAGTTCCAGGGCTTTCACCCCGCTGAATCCTTCCAGATGACCGATTTTCCCTTCGGCCTCGCCGGAGAGGAGAACCCCGGCGGTCTCCAGTTTAGCGGTCAACGGATCGTCCACCCCGAGGGTTTTGGCCTCGTTGCAGACAAAGGTGGGCAGGTATCCGGCGTTGCGCACCAGGGCAGTGACCTTGTAGATCCCCTGGGCCTGCTGTTCTGCGGCCAGCTTGTCAATCTGCACCCGGGGAAGGGCAGCGGCCATCCGCAAACAGAAGTTGGTGTTTTTCTCCACCTCCTGCTCCAGGAAGCCGATGGGGCAGTTCTGCCAGGTAAATTTAAAATCCGGGCCGCCGATCTCCACCTTGCCCAGCTGGGGGTGGTCGTAGGGGGTCCAACCCAAGATGGGGACCGCCTTGTTTTGCTTGGCGTTCTCATCGATCCACTGGTAGCAGAGGGAAAGGGCCTCCGCTTTCTCCCGGTCGGTCTTGGGGGTGGTGCGGGGGTAGACATTGGGCACCCCGGCGCGGATGGCCAGATCCCACAGCTCTGCGGTATAGGTGGGGATGCCCTGGGTGCTGTACATCCAGTCGTCAAAGGCGCCGGAGGAGTAGTTTACCGTGTCGGTGAGGAAGGCGTCAAAGATGTTGAAGCAGCCGTAGCCGGTCTCCTCGGTGGCCATGGCGCCAATCTCCTTGAACATCCGCATATCCCGGGAGTCGGCCTGTTTCTCCGGTTTGGTCCCCGGAGGATAGATGTAGCAGCCGCCAGAGGTGTGGTAGGTCACGCCGCCGCAGATGTTGGGGTGGGAGAGGACAAAATCCACCACTGCTTTGTTTTCCGGGTTGCTCAAAGGGTATTTGCCTGCGCCGGGCTGGCGGTTCTCCGGGAACCAGCCCAATGGGTAGTTCCGGTTGAAATCCAAGTTCCATTTTCCCTCTGCCGGCTGGACATGGACGCCGTCGTACCCTTCGATGATCCCTTCGGGGTAGAGGTGGTAATAGGTTCCGCCGAAGTCGGAGGGAGAGCGCTTCACCAGGATGCGGGGATCTTTGTCCATGGCTTTCCAGACACCGGTGGGGTCGGGGACCCGCATCATGCGGATGACGCCGTCGCCGTCCAAATCCTCGGGGTGGAGGCCGGGCATCCACTCCTCAAAGGGATAGGGGCGGTTGACCGAGCGGAGCTGTTCCGGGGTGGTCAACACCTTCTCCGCGCCGTCGGGGCTGATGCGGGGGATGACATAGACAGTGAAATTGTCCAGCAGATTTGTGATGTTGTCTTTTTTGCCGTAGCCCTGCACCAAGGTGACGATCAGATGGATCGCCGCCATGGAACCTGTCACCTCGCCGGCGTGGTGGCTGCCGTCCACATAGTAAGCCGGTTTTTCCAGGGCGCCGCCGGTGGCGTAGTTGGTGATCTCGGTGGCCCAGACTTCATGCCCATCGGCTGTGGTGCAGATGGAGTGCATTTTTATAAGTCCAGGATATTCCGCTGCCAACTCCTGTAACACCGTGGTCATTTCGCTGTAAATATAGTAATGATCAAAGGAATATTGTTTCATATTCTCCCTCCTTTATGGGAATTATTATACATCTTTTTGAATGAATATGCAATGACTGTTTGCAAATCTTCCCGTCTCATGCTGTACAAAAATAGAAGGGGAGAGCTGCCCCCAACCCCGCAGTTTTCACAAATGCAGCAGTCAAAAACAGCGCCATCCTCTTAGACGGCGCTGTTTTGCTTTGGTTATTCCTCTGTGGAAGGTTCTTGGGCAGCGGGGGATTCCCCTTCGGCCTCCTGGGGTTCAGCCTCCTCGGCGGAGTCCACCTCTTTGGGGGCACGGGCCAAGGCGACAACCTTGTTGTCCTCCTGGATGCGCATCACCCGCACGCCGCCGCCATACCGGGACTGCTGGGCGATCTCCGCCACATTGGTCCGGATGATGACGCCGTCTTCGCTGATGACAAAGATGTCATCCTCATCGTTGACCATGAGCACCCCGGCCACAGGGCCGTTTTTGTCGGTGTAGTAATTGCGGATTCCCTTGCCTCCACGGCTTTGGATGCGGTATTCATCGGGGAAGGTCTTTCTTCCCTGGCCGTTTTCGCTGACAGTGAGCAGGTATTCCCCTTCGTTGACCACTGCCATGCCTACCACTTCATCCCCTTCTTCCAAGGTGATGGCCTTCACACCGCGGGCAGTGCGGCCCAAGGCGCGGGCATCCTGCTCCTCAAAGCGGATGGCCATGCCGTTCTTGGTGGCCACGATCAGCTGGCTCTGGCCGTCGGTCTGGCGGACCCAGGCCAGTTCATCCCCTTCGTCCAGGTTGATGGCGATGAGGCCGCCTTTGCGGACGTTGCGGTAACTGCTTGTCTCGGTCCGCTTGATGACGCCTTGCTTGGTGACCATCACCAGGAAGCTGTCCTCCTCAAATTCGGACATGCGGATCATGGAGGTGATCTTCTCATCCTTCTCCAAGGGGAGGAGGTTGATCATATTGATGCCTTTGGAGGCGCGGGAGCTTTCTGCAATTTCATACCCCTTGAGGCGGTAGACCCGTCCCCGGTTGCTGAAGAACATGATGTAGTCGTGGGTGGAGCAGATGAACAGCTCCTCCACAAAGTCCTCCTCCCGGCGGGCCATGCCGGAGATGCCCCGGCCGCCGCGGCGCTGGGTCTTGTAGGTGTCCACTGGCTGGCGCTTGATGTAGCCGAAGTGGGTCAGGGTGACCACGCAGTCTTCCACTGGGATCAGGTCCTCAATATCCACCTCGCCGCTTACCATCTGGATCTCGGTGCGGCGGGGGTCGGCGTATTTCTGCCGGATCACCTGGATCTCCTCTTTGACAATGGCAAGCAGCTTGCCTTCGTCGGCCAAAATGGCCTGCAGTTCCGCGATCTTGGCATAAAGGCCGTCCAATTCGGTCTCAATCTTGATCCGCTCCATACCGGACAGCTGCCCAAGGCGCATGGAGACGATGGCGGTGGCCTGGACATCGGTGATGCCGAACCGCTCCATCAAATTGACCTTGGCATCGGGCTGATCCTTGGAGTGGCGGATGATTTCGATGACCTCATCGGTGTGGTCGCAGACCAGCTTCATGCCCTCCAGGATGTGGGAACGCTCCTCTGCTTTGCGCAGGTCAAACTGGGTGCGGCGGGCGATGACCTGCTCCTGGAATTGGATATAGTGGGAGAGGATCTCCTTGAGGCCCATGACCTTGGGCTGGCCGTCCACCAGCGCCAGCATGATGACACCAACCGTATCCTGGAGCTGGGTGTAGCTGAACAATTGGTTCAGCACCACCTGGGCGTTGGCGTCCTTCTTCAGCTCAATGACGATCCGCATGCCGTCCCGGTCGGATTCATCCCGCAGGTCGCTGATCTGATCCACCCGTTTATCCTTGACCAGGTCGGCGATGTTTTCGATGAGGCGGGCTTTGTTGACCATGTAAGGGATCTCGTGAACCACAATCCGCTCCCGGCCGTTTTTGTGCTCCTCAATCTCGGTTTTTGCCCGCAGGGTGATCTTGCCCCGACCGGTGGCATAAGCCGCCCGGATGCCGCTGCGGCCCATGATGACGCCGCCGGTGGGGAAATCCGGGCCTTTGATGTGCTCCATCAGCTCTTCCAGGGTGGCGTCCGGGTTGTCGATGAGGCAGCAGACCCCGTCAATGACCTCCCCCAGGTTGTGTGGGGGGATGTTGGTGGCCATGCCCACAGCGATGCCGGTGGAGCCGTTGACCAGAAGGTTGGGGTAGCGGGAAGGGAGGACCACCGGCTCCTTCAGGCGGTCATCGTAGTTGGAGGTAAAATCGACAGTGTCTTTGTCAATATCGGTGAGCATGGAGGTGGAGATCCGGCTCATCCGGGATTCGGTATACCGGTAGGCAGCTGCCGGGTCGCCGTCCACCGAACCGAAGTTTCCATGGCCGTCCACCAGGGGGTAGCGCATGGAAAAATCCTGGGCCAGGCGGACCATAGCGTCATAGACCGATGCATCGCCGTGGGGATGGTACCGGCCCAGCACCGAACCGACGGTGTCGGCGCATTTGCGGTAGGCCTTATCCGGCCCCAGGCCATTTTCATACAGCGTGTAGAGGATGCGGCGGTGGACCGGCTTCAAGCCATCCCGGACATCGGGCAGCGCACGGCTGACGATGACCGACATGGAATAATCGAGAAAACTTTTTTTCATCTCGTTCTCGATGTCCACATTGATTACAGTTGATGCGTCACTAAACATTGTTTCTTTTCACCCTTTATTTCCAATTGGCCTTGCTTGCCGTTGCGGTAGGAGGCCCGGTTTATTGGCTGACAATCCGTTGTTTGCCATATTTCTGCTCAATCAGTTTGAGACATTCATCCAGCTCGTAGATCTGGTCGCCCAGGCCGGATTTTGGGATCAAAATGGTCCGCTTCTCTTCCAAAATCAGCATGAAGAGAATAGGGGTCTCCCGGATCTCCGAGACCTCGTTCCAGTAAAAGCGGTTTTCCACCCCTTGGCTGGTCTCCACCAGCGAATCGGGGTAAAAATCCTGCCGGATGGGGTTTTTGAGATAGTCGCTTTTTTCATAGTTCTTCCGGGCAGCGTTTTTCAAGGACCAGGGAAAAATGACGGTGTAAAACAGCATGCTGTACAGGCCAAAGGCCACTAGCGCCGCCGAGAGGAGGATCAGCATCAAGCGGTACTGGCCCTCCCCAGTGGCGGTGGCATACAGAAGGATCAGAGCCACCACCGTTTCAATGGCGCCCACCAAAGTGGTTTTGTTCTTCTTCGCCTGGAAATTCTCCTTGGCAAAATACTGGTTGAAGTGGAGGTACTCCTCCGGCTGTATGGTATATTCCAGGGTTAAAATAGGCTTTTTTTGTTCGTCCATTCTGTCACCGCCCCGCTAAATATCCAGGTTCTGCACATATTTGGCATTGGTTTCGATAAACTCCCGCCGGGGGGCGACCTTTTCACCCATAAGGATGGTGAAAATCTCGTCCGCCTTCATGGCGTCGGCCATCTCCACCCGGAGCATGGTGCGGTTCTCCGGGTTCATGGTGGTCTCCCACAGCTGTTCCGGGTCCATCTCACCAAGGCCCTTGTACCGCTGCACGTCGGACTTGGTGGTGCCATCGGGGTAAAGCTCCGCGATGTATTGATCCCGCTGTTTTTCATCGTAGGCATAGCGCACCTGCTTGCCCCGGGAAACTTTGAACAGGGGGGGCTGGGCAATGTACACATGGCCCTCTTCAATGAGGGGACGCATGAACCGGAAGAAGAAGGTGAGCAACAAAGTGCGGATGTGGGAACCGTCCACATCGGCATCGGCCATGATGATTACCTTGCCATACCGCAGCTTGGAGATGTCAAATTCATCCCCGATGCCGCATCCCAAAGCGGTGACCACCGGCATCAGCTTGTCGTTTCCGTACACCCGGTCCAGACGGGCTTTCTCCACGTTGAGCATCTTGCCCCACAGGGGAAGGATGGCCTGGAACCGGCGGTCCCGGCCGGATTTGGCCGAACCGCCTGCCGAGTCGCCCTCTACGATGTAAATTTCCGTCTGTTCAATGTCCCGCTCAGAGCAATCCGCCAGCTTGCCGGGCAGAGAGGCGGTCTCCAGGGCGGATTTGCGGCGGGTCAGCTCCCGGGCGCGGCGGGCGGCTTCCCGGGCTTTGGCCGCATTGAGGGATTTATCCAAAATAGCCCGCGCCACAGCTGGGTTTTCTTCAAAATAAGTGGTCAGCTTTTCATAGACCATGTTGTCCACCAAGGGGCGGATCTCACTGTTGCCCAGCTTGGTTTTGGTCTGTCCTTCAAATTGGGCGTCGGTCAATTTGACCGAGATAATGGCGGTCAAGCCCTCCCGAACATCGTCGCCGGTCAGGTTTTTGTCCGCCTCTTTGAGGATACCAAACTTGCGGGCGTAGTCGTTCATCACCCGGGTGAGGGCGTTTTTAAAGCCCACCTCATGGGTACCGCCCTCGGTGGTGTTGATGTTGTTAGCAAAAGACAGGATCAGCTCGTTGTAGCTGTCGTTGTACTGCATAGCGACTTCCGCCAGGCTGTCGCCGCTCTGGCCGCTGATGTAGATGACCCCGTCATGGAGGACCTCCAGCCCTTTGCGCTGGTGGATATGCTCCACAAAGCTGCGGATGCCGCCTTCGTAGTGCATCTTCTGCACTACCGGCTCCCCGCTGCGGCTGTCCTCCAGGATGATGTTGAGGCCGGCGTTGAGGAACGCCTGCTCCCGCAGCCGGGTCTCCAAGGTCTCACGGTCAAAGACGGTGTCGTCAAAGATCTGAGCGTCCGGCTTGAAGGTGACCTCAGTGCCGGTTTTGTCGGTCTCCCCGACGACCTTCAGGTCGCAGATGATCTTGCCCCGCTCAAAGCGCTGGTAGTGGATGTGGGACCCGTCGAACACCCGGACTTCCAGCCACTCCGACAGGGCGTTGACCACCGAAGCGCCCACGCCGTGGAGGCCGCCGGCGACCTTGTATCCGCCACCGCCGAACTTGCCGCCTGCGTGGAGGATGGTGAATACCACCGTCACCGCAGGGATGCCCTGCTGGTGCTGGATGCCCACCGGGATGCCGCGGCCGTTGTCGGTGACCCGGATGACCTCCCCCGGGAGGATTTCCACCTTGATGTCGGTGCAGTAGCCAGCAAGCGCCTCGTCTATAGAGTTGTCTACAATTTCATAGACCAGATGATGCAGGCCCCGGGTGCTGGTGGAGCCGATGTACATGCCGGGCCGTTTGCGGACAGCCTCCAGCCCTTCCAGCACCTGGATTTGGTTTTCATCATATGTTTCGGTTTGTGGTGTGTTCTGCACGGTAAACTCTCCTTGCGTTAAAGTCTGTGTGCCCCTATGGCTACACATTGGCAATATCCGCGATAAAGCCGGTGCGTTTTTTTAAAGTAGACGACGATATCTGGGAAATGTAAACCTTTGTCCTGCCGTTTTCGGTGCAGACAACAAAGGATTTTGGAAGTTCAGTGGACACGTTGACCACCATCCCGTTTTTTTGGGCGGAGGCCAGGTACCCTTTTGTGGATTTGGCGATGGAGGCGTTTTCCAGGTCAAATATGGCGATGATGTCACTGGTGCGCACTACCGTATCCTGTCCTAAATGGAGATACATGGATTTTCCTCCTTCTGGGGGCGGCCGTATTCTTCCACCTTATAGATGGCGCCCCCCTGTATATGAAAGCTTTTCCCATCTTCCAGGTGGCGGAAGTAGTTGGGGTCGCAGCAGGTGATGAAGATCTGCCGGTCGCCCATATGGTTGAGCAGGTATTCCCGCCGGCTCTCATCCAGCTCGCTCATCACATCGTCCAGGAGGACCACAGGCTCCTCCCCAGTGAGCTGGCGGATCATCCCGCACTCGGACAGCTTGAGGGCCAATACGGCGCTTCGCTGCTGCCCCTGGGAGCCGTAGGTGCGGACGTTCATCCCATTGATGGAGATTTCCAGGTCGTCCCGGTGGGCCCCCACTGTGGTGCTGCCCGCCTTCAGGTCCTCCCGGCGGGCTTTGCGCACCGCCTCGGCGATAGCCTCTTCCAGCCCGGGGGCAGAGAGGTCGGCAAGATCTGGGCAGGCTTTGGACAGGTACCGCAGGCTGAATTCCTCTTTTTCCCGGGAAATACCCTTATACACCTCCCCGGCCAGCTGTTTAAGCTTCTCCAGATAGGTGTACCGCGTCCGGGTGATGGTGGCCGACAGCCTTACTAAGTGCTGGTCCCAGATGTCCAGGGTATCCAGCAGGTAGGAGCTGAAAGCCACGTCTTTGAGAAGGCTGTTTCGCTGGGCCAATACCCGGCTGTAGTCATTGAGCACCCGGATGTATTTGGGCTTCAACTGACAGATGGTGGTGTCCAAAAACCGCCGCCTCTCCTGGGGGCCGTCCTGGATGAGGGACAGATGGCTGGGGGAAAAAACCACAGCGGTAAACTGGCCGGCCAGTTTGGTGCTGCTGTCCAGCAGAATCTCATTGAGGAGAACCGCCTTTTTGGGGGCCAGGGAAATCTGGGCGGTCTGGGCGCGGCCTTCGCCGAAAAACTCCAGCTGGAGCAGGGTTTTCACCTCCCCCAAGCCCACCATCTCCCGGTCCTTCGCCCCCCGGAAGCTTTTGGCCCCGGTGAACAGATAGATGGCCTCCATCAAATTGGTCTTGCCCTGGGCATTGTCGCCGTAGATTACATTGACGCCGGGGCAGGGGGAGAGTTCCATCTCCCCGATGTTGCGAAATCCAGTGAGGGTGAGGCGATCAATCCGCACGCCCGACAACCTCCAGCCGGTAATTCTCCACCTCTACGATGTCTCCGGGGCGGATCTTTTTGCCCCGCATGGTGCAGACTTCCCCATTGACCGAGACTAGGCCGGCCTGGACTACCTCTTTGGCCTGGCCCCCCGTCTCCAGCATGCCGGCAAATTTTAAAAAGGAATCCAGTTTGATGAACTCGGTGGAGATCTCAATGGTTTCCCGAATAATTTCCTTGTGTTCGCTCATGGCGCCCTCCTTGTATGGTCGATTATTCCGCCTTCAGCCGCACCGGTAACACCAGGAAGAGGAACTGATCCCCTTCGGGGGGAACTACCTTCATGGGGGAGAGGGGGCCGCTGATCTCCAGCTTGACCTCATCACAGCCGGAGGCCTTGAGGGCGTCTAGGATGTATTTGTTGTTAAAGCCCATCTCCACTTCCCCGCCGTCGATGGAGCAGGGGATTTCATCATAGGCTTTGCCGATGGCAGTGGAGCAGGAAACTTTGATCAGATCCTGGGTAAATTTGACCCGCAAGGGGCTCTTGAGCCGGTCGGAGATGAGCAGGCTGGTGCGCTCAATGGAGTCCATAAAGCTGCGGGTGGAGATTTTTACAGTAGTGGTGCTGTTTTGAGGGATGGCGGCGTGGTAATCCAAAAATTCCCCCTCCAACAAGCGGGAGATGACGCTATATCCGTTGATGTTGAACACAATGTGTTTGCGGGAGATAAACAGCTCGGTGGGGGTGTCCTCATCCCCCAGAAGCTTGGAGACCTCAGACAAAGTCTTGCCGGGGACGATGAACTTCATCGGCTGGCCGATTTTCACCTTTTCCCGGCGCAGGGCCAGGCGGTATCCATCCACCGAAACAAGGGTGATCCCCTCTTCGTCCACGTCGAACATAGAACCGGTGTGAACTGGTTTAGAATCGGTGGTTGCCACCGCAAACAAGGTTTGGTCAATCATCGACTTCAAGGTGGTCTGGGGCAGCTGGATGGCGGACCCTTCGGTCACCGAAGGAAGCTCCGGGTAGTCGGTGGCAGGCATGCCCAAAATGGTGTATTCGGTGACCCCGCTTTTCAGCTGGGTCAGCAGTTTGGCATCGCTTTCAATGGCCACCTGGTCACCAGGCATCCGGCGGATCATATCCAGCAGCAGCTTGGCGGAGAGGACGATCTCTCCTTCCTCCAAGACCTGGGCTTCCAGATGGGTGGAAATGCCCAGTTCTAGGTCGTAGCCAGTCAGCTGGACCTGGCCGCCCTTGGCCACCATCAAAATGCCCTCCAAGGCCGGGAGGGTTGTTTTGCCCGATACTGCGCGGGATACATTGGAGACAGCCTGTACTAGGAGGGCCTTATCACAGAGAATGTTCATGGATTCATTCACCTCAATTGCAATTTGTTTTGCCGGTTTTGCCCGGCTGGTTTTTCACAACGGTTCTTTCCCTCCCATAACAAGATCAGGATAGAACTCTATTTTTAGTCGTAGTAGTAGGGGCGGTTGGGATGTGGACAACCGCGCAAACCTGCTTTATCAAAGGAAAAAAGAGGCGTTCTCTTTCCAGTGGCTGCGGTGGTGAATTTGTGGAGAGGTGGAAACAGCCATCGCTTTTTCACTGGGTTGTGGAAAACTCTGTTTAAAGTGTGGAAAACAAGTAGAGAATTCCGTGGAGAACCACAACCTTCCCAAAAGGTGAAAATAGGGCCGTGGAAACGGGGAAAAGTGGAAAGTGAGAAACGCATAATCATACGCAAAAAAGAAAGGTTCGCGGCGCCGAAAATTCAATAGGGTTAAACAGGTTTTGCAACTTGCGATGGAAATCTTGCAAGAGACAGTAAAACCAATACAGACTGTATAATTCCGGGGGTGAAAAGGCTGCTTTGGCGGGAATAGAGTCCTCGTCTAAACCGAATCTGCACGCCTGTAGTGAAAGGAGGGATTGCTTTCCCCCAGTGAAACAGATTGATCTCTATTTCCGGTAAGGGGGGGTCTTTCTGCCTTCTCTTTCTTTGGGAAAAGAAAGAGAAGGTTAGGAGTCGCGGATGTTCTTGATGATGTCCTCCACTGTCTCCTTGTAGCGGGAATCCTGTTTCATGTTCTTTTCTACCTGCTGGATGGCGTAGACGATGGTGGAATGGTCCCGGCCGCCGAACTCCTCCCCGATAGAGGACATGGACATCTGGGTGATGTCCCGGACGATGTAAATGGAGATCTGCCGGGCCTGGGAGATCTGGGCCGACCGCTTGGTGGAGCGGATGTCTGCCGAGGATACCCCATAAGTGCGGCCCACCTCCGAGATGATCCGCTCCACGGTGACCGGCACCGGCTGGTTGTCATTTAAAATATCCCGGATGGCGTTTTGGGCAATGAGGATGGACGGCGGGGTGCCAGCCAGCAGTTTAAAGGCCTTGAGCTTTTTCACTGCGCCTTCCAGCTGGCGGATGTTGTTTTTCAGCCGGTTGGCAATGTACTCGGCCACCTCGTCGGGGATTTGGATGTCCATCAGTTCGGCCTTGCGGCGGATGATGGCGATGCGGGTTTCAAAATCCGGGGGCTGAATGTCGGCCAGCAGGCCCCATTCAAACCGGGTGCGCAGCCGGTCCTCTAGGGTTTTAATCTCCTTGGGAGGGCGGTCACTGGTCAGGACAATCTGTTTGCCTGCCTGGTGGAGGGCCTCAAAGGTGTGGAAGAACTCCTCCTGGGTGCTCTCCTTGCCGCCGATAAACTGGATGTCGTCCACCAACAAGACATCAGCCAGGCGGTATTTGTCATGGAATTCCCGGGTGGTCTCGGTGGTGATGGCGTAGATCAGCTCGTTGGTGAACTCCTCGCCCTTGGCGTAGATGATGTTGGTTTCCGGCTTGTTCTTTTTGATCTCTGCGCAGATGGCCAGCAGTAGATGGGTTTTGCCCAGCCCGGACCCGCCGTAGATGAACAGGGGGTTGTAGGCATTGGCAGGGTTTGCAGCCACCGCCAGGGATGCCGCGTGGGCAAATTTGTTGGAGGGGCCCACGATAAAGGTGGAGAAGGTGTATTCATAATCGCCGCCTTGGCTGCTCTTCTCCAGCTCTTCTTGGGAATATCCGGACAGCATGCCGGACTCGGGCGGCTCCTGTTTGGGGGCGGAGTCGCAGAGGATTTTGATGTTTACACTAAAGCCTAGGATATGCTCGAAGGCACGGGACAGGAGGGGGAGGTATTTCTCCTCGATGATCTCCTTTTTAAATTGGGAACTGACCCGCAGGTAGGCGGTGGAGTTCTCAAACTTGACCGGCTCGATATCCTTAATCCAAAGGGAATGGGCTACTTCGGTAACGCCATCGGGTCCTTTGCAGTAATCGCTGACCAGCGAAAACACTTCTTTAAAGGATTCCATGGTTTGATCGTCCTTCCGATTAAATTTCCGGGTCGGTGGAAAAGGGGTTGATCAACTGGGAAAGGTGTGTTGAAAAAACTTTTTCCACCGATCTTCAACAGAGTTATTGTAGCATAAGTGGAATGTTTATTTCAAGCTTTTCAACAGCCCTGTGTGAATATATTATATAATAGTATAAACAGCAAAAAATCCCGGTTGGGGAAGATGGAATGGAAAAGGGAAACCAAAGGATGGAAACAGGTGGAAATCCCTGGGTTTATCCAGGAGGGGGAAGCTGGAGGGCGGCGTGGCAAACAAAGGCGCCGGCAACCCAGCAAAAACAGAAGCAAGGGGAATTTTTCCGGCAAAAACGGCCGCCCTCAGGGGGAAGATGGAAAAAATCGCCTCCAAAACAGGGAAAAATGGCTTTGGAACCGGGAAAAAACCATTTTTTCTATTGACAATTTTGCCCCGTGTAGGCTATACTGTTATCTTGCAAGGTTTCGCCCCGAAAGGAGGGTATTTTGATGCTTAGAACCTATCAGCCTAAGAAGATCCACAGAAAGAAAGAGCATGGTTTCCGCAAGAGAATGAGCACGAAAAACGGAAGAAAAGTGCTTGCTCGCAGAAGAGCGAAAGGCAGAGCCCGTTTAACTCACTAATTGCCGGCCACAACCTTTTTGTGGTCTTTCTTTTTATGACCCGGCGCCCGCCGAAACCGGCGGGCTGTCTGCCGGATCATAAAAAGGAAAATCTGCAAAACCGGCATGAAAGGCACTTTCCATGCTTCATACAGTCACACTCAATCAAAACCGAGACTTTAAAAAGGTCTACCGCGCTGGGAAAAGCGCTGTGCACCCCCTTCTGGTCACCTATGCTGTCAAGAACCGAAAAGGCCGGGCCAGGGTGGGCATCACCGCCACCAAGAAAATTGGAAAAGCTTGTAAACGAAACCGTGCAAGGAGAATTATCCGGGAGGCATACCGCCAGATGGAGCCCACTGTGGTCAAAGGCTGGGATATCGTTTTTGTCGCCCGGGGACGCACCACCCAAGTGAAGATGCAGGAGGTGCAGCGCGTGATGGACAAGCAGCTGCAGAAGCTGGGCTTGCTGCAGAAGCCAGAGCCATCCAAACCCCAGCAGACCGCTCCGGCGGAATAAAACGCTCCAAGCGGCAGTCGGCCGTCCTTTTGGGGCAATATGCAATATGAAAAAACTGTTTTTGGCAGTCATCCGTTTTTATCAAAAGGCGATTTCGCCCTATAGGCCTGCTTGCTGCAGGTTTTATCCAACCTGTTCCACATACGCGTACCAGGCCATATCCAAATATGGAGCGTATCGGGGCGGGCTACTTGCCGTTAAACGGATTCTGAGATGCCACCCCTTTTGCAAAGGCGGATATGACCCCGTGCCCGACCACTTGGAGTAAAGGGCGATATTTGGCAGACTCCATCCGCCTAGTACACCATCCGATCTGGAGGACCTATTGTTATGATGAGAACCATTTACGCCATCCTTGGTTACCCCTTGGGGTGGATCATGTTTCTGTGCTACCACCTGGTAAACAACTACGGCCTGGCGCTGATCCTGTTTACCATCCTCACCAAATTGGTGTTGGTGCCGTTTGCTGTGAAACAGCAGAAGTCCATGGTCAAAATGGCCGCTTTCCGGCCAAAAATGGAAGAGATCCAGAAAAAATATGCAAATAACAAGGAAAAGCTCAATGAGGAGCTTCTGAAGCTTTATGAGAAGGAAAATTACAACCCTATGAGCGGTTGCCTTCCTGTCCTCATCCAGTTTCCCATCCTCTTTGGCTTGATTGATGTCATTTATTACCCCTTGAAGCACATCCTGCGGCTGCCGGCCGACACCATCAATGCGGCGACCGAAATCGCCAAGCAGGTGCTGGGGGAAGGCGGCATGAATATGCACAGCGTGGAGATGAGCATCATCAATGCGGTGCATCAGAATGCGGGGGCTTTCTCTTCCCTGGGCGCCGATGTGGTGGATAAAATTTCGAATTTTGATTTCACCTTCTTCGGCATGGATCTGGGAGTTGTCCCCACAATGGCGGTCAATATTTACCTGTTGATTCCCATCCTGTCCGGCCTTTCCGCCCTGGGCATGAGCCTGATCAGCATGAAGCTCAGCAGCGCCACCACCGGCGAAGACGGCGCGGCGGCCAGCATGAACAAAAGCATGCTGCTGATGATGCCTTTGATGAGTGTATTTATCGCCTTCCAGGTGCCCGCCGGCGTCGGCGTGTACTGGCTGCTTTCCAACGTGTTCTCTGCGGCTCAGTCCTACATCCTCAACAAGATCTATGACCCGGTGGAGATGGTCAAAAAAGCGAAGGAAGAGGCCGCTGCCCGCAAGGAGCAGGAGCGCAAAGAGAAGATTGAAGCAAAGAAACGGATGAAGCAGGGGGATGCCGCGGCGGCGGAAAAAGCCCTGACTCAAAAGGAAATCAACCGGATGAAATTGGCTGCCGCCCGCAAGCGGGATGCGGAAAAATACGGTGAGGAATATGTGGAAGTCACCGACGACGACCTGAAATAACAGGACGCAACCTGAGGAGGTGCCCTTTTATGAAAGAATGTACCATGACAGCGAAAACCGTGGAAGAGGCTATTGAACTCGCCTGCGACCGGATTGGCCTGCCCCGGGAAGAAGTGGAAATTGAGATCATCGACCTGCCCAAAAAAGGCTTTTTCGGCATCGGCGCCCAGCCTGCCAAGGTTCGTGTCTACCAAGAATCCAGCGACAAGGCGGAGATCGCAGTTGCCTATATCAAAGACATTCTCACCGAGATCGGCTTGCCCCATGTGGAGGTAACCGCCAAGGTGGAGGAGAACAACAATGCGGTCATCACCCTCAGCGGCGAGGGGTTGGGCGTCATCATCGGCCGTCGCGGCGAGACTTTGGATGCCCTCCAGTATCTGACCGGCCTGGTGGCCAACCGGGCGGACGGCGATTATATGCGTGTGACCATCGACAGCGGCAACTACCGGGAAAAACGGGAAAAAACCTTGGAAACCTTGGCGAAGAAATTGGCCAACAATGCGGTCAAAACCGGCCGGAGCTCCACTTTGGAGCCTATGAACCCCTATGAGCGCCGGATAATCCACGCCGCTGTATCCCAGGTGGAAGGGGCGCTGTCCACTTCGGTGGGGGAAGAGCCCAACCGCCGGGTAGTGATCAGCTCTGCCAATCCGAAGAAGCCCCGTACCGATGGACGAGGCAAAGGCAAAGGCGGCTCCCGCCGGGGCGGCAGGCCCTCTGGGGAAAGCCGCGGTGAGGGGAAGAGCAGCCGGGAGCGCAGACCCTACCGGGAGCGGGAGGAGTTGAAAGAGCCGGAGGCACCGAGAGCACCCATCTCCGAGGAGGAGCGGATTCTCCGTTCTGCCCCGCCTTCTGAGGCCGCCGACCTGCCCCTGTTCGGCAAAATCGAAATCGACGATTAGAGAAGATACAATGGCACTCTCAAAGGCCCGCAGAGGCCCGCGGGGGTGCCATTCTTATTGAAAGGATGGTATGTGATGAGCACCATTGCGGCGATCTCCACACCCTTGGCAGTGGGAGGGATCGGCATTGTTCGGGTCTCTGGCCCAGAGGCTCTGGCCATTGCCGCCCGGGTATTCCGCCCAGCTGGAGAACGGGATATTTCCTCCATGAAAGGGTTTACTAGCGCCTATGGCCGTGTTTTCGACCAGGATGGCCAGGTGGATGAAGCCATTCTGTCGGTCTACCGGGCCCCAAAGAGCTACACCGGCGAAGATGTGGCAGAACTTTCCTGCCACGGCGGGGTGTATGTGCTCCAGCGGGTGCTGCGGGCGGTCTTGGACCAAGGGGCGGTTTTAGCCGGCCCAGGGGAATTCACCAAGCGGGCTTTTTTAAACGGGAAGGTGAATCTGACCCAGGCGGAGGCGGTGATGGATCTGATCTCCTCCCAAAATAAGAATGCCACCAGAGCGGCCCTGTCGGCCCGGGATGGGGCTTTATCTCAAAGGGTACAGGGGATTGAGAAGATTCTTCTCGGCCTGGCTGGACACCTTGCAGCCTGGGTGGACTACCCAGAGGAGGACATCGAGGAAGTGGAGACGGGTTCCCTCCTTCATTCTCTGAGCGGCTGTCGGGATCAGTTGGAGCAGCTCCTCTCCACATATGACTTAGGGCGTATCCTGCGGGAAGGAGTGGATACCGCTATCATCGGCCGGCCCAACGTGGGCAAGTCCACCTTGATGAATTTGCTGGCCGGGGCCCAGCGCAGCATTGTCACCGACATTCCCGGCACCACTCGGGATGTGGTGGAGGATGTGATCCGGCTGGAGGATGTGGTGCTCAACCTGGCGGACACAGCGGGCATCCGGGCTACCGACGACCCGGTGGAATCGGTGGGGGTGGATTTGGCACGCCGCCGTATGGAGGACAGCGGGCTGGTGTTGGCGGTGTTTGACAGCTCCGATTCCTTGACCAGGGAGGACAGGGAGCTGTTGGAGGCGTTGCAAGGCCGTCCGGCAGTGGCGGTTCTCAACAAAACCGACCTTCCCCGCAAGATTCAGCGGGAGGAAATCGCCCAGTGGATTCCCCAGGTGGTGGAGGTCTCTGCGGCCAATGGGGAAGGGATGGATGCCCTTTCTGCCGCCATCCGGGAGGTGCTGTCCCTTCACCAGATCGATGGTTCCGCCCCCATCTTGGCCAATGAGCGCCAGAGAGGGTGCATCCTGCGGGCCAAATCCGCTTTGGATGACGCCATCGAAGCGGTTGGCTCCGCCCTCACCTTGGATGCTGCCACCGTGTGCATCGATGAAGGGCTGAACGCCCTTTTAGAGTTGACTGGTGAGCGGGCCACCGATGCAGTGGTGGGCCAGGTGTTCGCCCAGTTCTGTGTGGGAAAATAGCCACAGCGAAGCTGTGCCATTCGAAGAATTGCTTGCAGGGCGAAGCCCTTTGCGGCAGCAGCCGCTTTGCAATTCTTATGGTTTGTGCAGACTTTATGGTAAAATAGAAGGAAAACCGGGGCCGGGCTGTCCCCCTTCTCGTGGGGCAGCCGGTCCCTATTTTTTATCTGTCAGAGGGGAGGGCAGAAGAGGTTTTTCCCGGTGGAAAGGAAGAAATCCGCTGTGGAAAAAAGATGAGCCAAGAAGGAAAACTGGGGAGTCAAGGTTTTCCACGGAATTTTCCTCTGGTGGAAAAGCACTGAGTTTGTTATAATAGTGCAGAAGCAAACCAGCGTTTTCCCCCAGGGGAAAACGCTGTGGAAAATAGATTGGTTATAGTCTTTCCCCACACCGGGGAGAGGGGGAGTTATCCATGGAATATCAAGCACAACCCTTTGACATTGCAGTGATCGGCGCGGGACATGCTGGGGTGGAGGCCGCTTTGGCCGCCGCCCGGCTGGGGGCATCCACCGTGCTGTTTACCATGAGTTTGGACGCCATCGCCAACATGCCTTGCAATCCCTCCATCGGCGGGACGGCCAAGGGGCATTTGGTCCGGGAGATTGACGCCTTGGGAGGGGAGATGGGCAAGGCCGCAGACGCCACCTTTATTCAGAGCAGGATGCTAAACCGGGGGAAGGGGCCAGCGGTCCACAGCCTGCGGGTCCAGGCGGACCGGGCTCAGTACCATATCTATATGAAGCGGGCGGTGGAGCGGCAGCAAAACCTCCATGTGAAACAGGCAGAGGTGGTGGAGATCCGCACCGATGAGGAGGGCCAGGTAGAGTCGGTGGTCACCCGGTTGGGGGCTGTCCATCCAGTAAAAGTTGCGATCATATGTT
This sequence comes from uncultured Merdimmobilis sp., assembly GCF_902471145.1. Lineage (NCBI taxonomy): Bacteria > Bacillati > Bacillota > Clostridia > Eubacteriales > Oscillospiraceae > Merdimmobilis > uncultured Merdimmobilis sp. The sequence goes on along the minus strand of NZ_CABRJC010000017.1, from coordinate 28,302 downwards.
CTGGGACTTTCCTCAACGGGAAGATTTTTGTGGGGGATCAGGTTTTTTCCAGCGGCCCAGATGGGATGCACGCCGCCAAACGGCTCAGCGATTCCCTAGTGCAGATCGGCCTTCCCCTGCGTCGGTTTAAAACCGGGACCCCTGCCCGGGTGGAGCGAAGTTCCATTGACTTTTCTCAACTGGAGGAGCAGGAGGGGGATGACCCCATCACCCCGTTTTCCTTTTCGACCGAAGGGGAGCTGAAAAATCAGGCAATTTGCCACATCGCCTATACCAATGAGGAGACCCACCGGGTCATCCAGGAGAACATTGGCCGGTCTGCCATGTACGGCGGCCAGATTGAGGGGATCGGCCCTCGGTATTGCCCCAGTATTGAGGATAAAATTATGCGGTTTGCCGACAAGCCCCGCCATCAGGTGTTTGTGGAGCCGATGGGGATGGATACCGACGAAATCTATCTCCAGGGGCTCTCCACCAGCCTGCCGGAGGATGTCCAGTTGGCCTTTTACCGCACCATCAAGGGATTTGAGAATGTGCAGATCATGCGAAATGCCTATGCCATTGAATACGATTGTGTGGACCCTCTGGCCTTAAAGCCTTCCTTAGAGTTTAAAACAGTGCCTGGTTTGTATGGCGCGGGACAGTTCAATGGCACCTCCGGGTATGAGGAGGCGGCAGCCCAAGGGTTGATCGCTGGGATTAATGCAGTGCGGTCTTTGCAGGGAAAAGACCCGCTGATTTTGGATCGGGCATCCTCTTATATCGGCACTTTGATTGATGACCTGGTGACCAAGGGATGTTCCGACCCCTACCGGATGATGACCTCCCGGTCGGAGTACCGGCTGATCTTGCGGCAGGACAATGCGGATGTCCGGCTTACCCCTATTGGCCATGAATTGGGGCTGATCGATGAGGAGAGGTGGCAGAAGTTTTTGGAGAAGCAAGCCCAGGTGGAAGGGGAGATCAAGCGTCTTCAAGGGTTGACCATCGTCCCTTCGGATGCATTGAACGCCATGTTGGTTTCACGTGAAACAGTCCCGCTCACCACAGGGATGAAGGCGGTGGAGCTGATCCGGCGGCCACAAATTGGGTATGAGGATCTAGCTCCCTTTGATCCCAAGCGGCCGGAGCTTCCCCGGGCGGTGGCGGAGGAGGTAGAAGTCTCTATCAAATACGAAGGGTATATCAAAAAACAATTGGCCCAAGTGGAAGAAATGCGCCGTTTGGAGGGAACCCCTCTGCCAGAGGACATGGTTTATTCCACCATTCAAGGTCTTCGGTTGGAAGCGCGGGAAAAGCTGGATTTGGTGCGGCCCATCAATTTGGGGCAGGCTTCCCGCATCTCTGGGGTGAGCCCAGCGGATATTTCGGTATTGATCATCTATTTAGAGCAGAAAAAACAGGAGGGAAAAGGCCATGACAATCTCGAATGAACAGTTGAAGACCTATGGGGAGGAGTATGGGTTTTCCCTGACGGACAGGATGGTAGAGCAGTTTGGCACCTATGCCGACACCTTGCTGGAGTGGAACCAGAAAATGAACTTGACTGCCATCACCCAGCCGGATGATATTGTCATCAAACATTTCCTCGACAGCTTGATGCTGCTCAAAAGTGTGCCTCTCCAGGAAGGTTCGTCTATGATCGATGTGGGCACTGGGGCAGGTTTCCCTTCGGTGCCGGTGAAGATTGCCCGGCCAGATGTAGACCTCACCCTTTTGGACAGCCTCAACAAGCGGGTGACTTTTTTACAGGCATTGTCTCAAGCTTTGGGACAGGAGAATACCGCCATCCATTTCCGAGCGGAGGAAGCGGGCCGCAAACCTGAGTATCGGGAGCGGTTTGATATTGCCACCGCCCGGGCAGTTGCAGATTTGGCTGTCCTGGCAGAGTACTGTCTCCCCTTTGTCAAGGTGGGAGGCTTGTTCATCGCCTTAAAAGGATACGACTGTGAAGAGGAAGTGGCCGGGGCGCAAAAAGCCATCCAGCTGCTGGGGGGCAAGCTGGAAAAGGTGGATCGTTATGTGCTGCCGAAGGAGAATAAGCGAAGTGTCGTTGTGATTCAAAAAATATCGCAAACTCCGGCAAAATATCCAAGGCCCTCTGCAAAAATAGCAAAATCCCCCTTGTAAGCAGGGGAAAGGCGTAAGAAAAGGTAAAATTCTGCGATGGAAAATTCTGGAATACCAAATTCCCTTATGCTACAATACTCGTAGAACGATTATTGGGGTACAACAAAGGCCAAAGACAGAATGTGGACAGGCTTTTCTTCCATGGGGGGATTTTTATGCGCCAATTGTTTTCCAAATACGAAGCGATCGGCAAGGTGCTGCTGCTGCCGCTGCATGTAATTGACCCCAACCCCATGCAGCCCCGCAAAACCTTTGATGAGGAATATATTGAGGAGCTTTCCCGCAGCATTGATGAAAACGGTTTGCTCCAGCCAATCACCGTCCGAAAAAAGAAGGATGGCCGATTTGAACTGGTGGCAGGGGAATGCCGCTTGCGTGCTACAAAAATGCTGGAATGGCAGGATATCCCCGCCATTGTCAGTGAGATGGATGATCAAAAATCCGCAGTGTTAGCGGTGATTGAAAATTTGCAGCGGAAGAACCTCTCTTATTTTGAAGAGGCGCAAGCATATGCCACTTTAATGGAGCGGTGGAACCTCACCCAGCAGCAATTGGCGGAACAGCTGGGGAAATCCCAGTCGGCTGTAGCCAATAAGCTGCGGCTGCTCCGCTTCCCGCCGGATATTCGGGATGTATTTCTCAAAGGCAATTTGACTGAGCGCCATGCACGGGCCTTGCTAAAGCTGTTGGATCAGCCGTGCTTTATCAATGCGGTAAAATATGTCATTGGAAACCGCCTTAATGTCTCCCAAACCGAAGAATATGTGGAGAAACGGCTGGAGCCAACTCCAGCCAAAAGCCGGCTATGGGTGGTGAAGGATCTGCGGATCTTTATCAACACAGTGGAAAAGGCGGTCAGCACCATGAAGGAGGCGGGGATCCCTGCGGTGACAGATCGCACAGAGGATCAAAACTTTATCGAGTATCGGGTGAAGATCCCAAAAGAGGCAGCTTACAAATCGCCTGTATTGCCGGGATACAAAAAATAATCCCCCCTGAAAGCTTGCAGATTTTGCCTACAAGATGCCATTCCTCTTTTGAGGTTAAGGTATATGTGTTTCCCTTACTGATTCGTCAGAGGAGCCGCGGCGTTGCCGTGGCTCCTTTGATTTTCCTTCCCAATTCCATGGAGATGTGCTATAATCAAAAACAGTGAGCCTGTTGCAGGCGGTGATTTGACCAATTTATGGAGCTAGGAGGATAGAGATGGGGAAAGTAATAGCAATTGCCAATCAGAAAGGCGGCGTTGGGAAAACTACCTCTGCCGTGAATTTGACCGCGTCGCTGGGGCGCAAAGGGAAAAAGATGCTGCTCATTGATATTGATCCCCAAGGCAATGCCTCCAGCGGATTGGGGGTCAACAAGCGGGATATCCAGCTGTCCACCTATGACATCTTAATCGCCGACGCCAAGGCAGAGGACGTTCTCCAACGGACCAGTTTTGAGAATATTGATCTATTGCCGGCCAGCATGGACTTAGCCGCAGCAGAAATTGAACTGGTGGAGGCAGAAAACCGGGTGATGAAGCTGAAACAAGCTCTGGCTCCCATCAAAGAACAATACGATTATATCCTCATCGACTGTCCACCTTCTCTGGGGTTGATCACTTTAAACGCCCTAAACTGCTGCGATACCCTGCTGATCCCGATCCAGTGCGAGTACTATGCCTTAGAGGGCCTTTCTCAGCTGATGGGGACGGTGCGGCAGGTGAAGCGTTTGTATAACCCTCAGATTGAGATTGAGGGGGTACTCCTCACCATGTTTGACGGCCGTTTGAACCTGACGTTGCAGGTGGTGGAGGAAGTGAAGAAGTTTTTCCCAAAAAAGGTGTACCGCACCGTAATTCCACGGAATGTCCGCCTGTCCGAGGCGCCCAGCTTTGGCCAGCCAGTGCTCTATTATGACCGTACATCCCGTGGATCGAAAGCGTACGAAGATTTGGCTGATGAATTTTTAGAGAACAACCAATGAGGAGGGAACTGCCATGGCACGCGCAAAAGGTGGATTGGGCAAGGGCCTGGAAGCTTTGTTTGTGGACAACAACACCAGCGATATACCCACTACATCGTTAAAACTCACCGAGATTGAGCCAAACAAAGAACAGCCGAGAAAGGACTTCGACGATGCCGCCTTGGCAGAACTGGCTGACTCCATCCGGGAACATGGGGTGCTCCAGCCTCTCTTGGTGCGGCCAATGGTTAACGGACGGTACCAGATTGTCGCGGGGGAACGCCGCTGGCGGGCATCCCGTATGGTGGGGTTGGCAGAGGTTCCAGTGGTGATCCGGGAGATGACCGACACCGAGGCAATGGAACTGGCACTGATTGAAAATTTGCAGCGCAAGGATCTGAATATCATCGAAGAAGCCTTAGGATATAAAACTTTGATGGAAACCTATGGCTTTACCCAAGAAAAGGTGGCCCAGCGGGTGGGGAAATCCCGGCCGGTGATTGCCAATGCCCTGCGGCTCCTCAGCCTTCCGCCCAAGGTGGAAAAAATGGTGCGGGATGGGCAGATCTCTGCGGGACATGCCCGGGCGCTGCTCTCCTTAGACGATCCAAAGGTCATAGAGGAGACCGCTGGCCGGATTCTTTCCCAGGGGCTTTCCGTTCGGGAAGTGGAGAGGCTTTCTGCCCCGAAAAAACAGCGGAAACCCAAAGGGCAGGCACTCAGCCCGGAACTGGAGCCCACCCAAGGGGACAAACAGGCCTGGGGGGACCATTATTACCAGGAAATGGAGCTTGCCCTCGCCGCTGAGTTGGGCCGTAAGGTGAAAATTCAGGTCAGCAAAGACAAAGGAACATTGGAAATTGAGTTTTATTCCAAATCGGAATTGGGGGACTTGGCGGCGCGCCTGGCCCATCCCAGCCGTTCTTGGTAACACAAACGGGAGTTGTTTCACATGAAACAACTCCCGTCGTCAATTTTGGCTTAGGGAGGTAAAAAAGTTTGCTGCAATTACATCCAAATGCATCCGCCCACTATGAGAAACAGATTGTAATTCCCGATTATCAGTGCGATATTCATGGGGAGATGAAACTCTCCGGGGTGCTCAAACAGATCCAGAGGATTAGCAACCAGCATTTTGAAGAGATGGGGTTTTCTTATCGGGATTTGTGGGAAGCGCAGATTGTCATCCTGCTGGCACGGATGGCCTTGCGTTGTCACCGCAGCCCCCGGAATGAGGAACGGGTAAAGATGAAAACCAACCCCCAGATGAGCAAGGGGGCCCAGCTCCTGCGCCGGATTGAATTTTGGTCCCAGGAGGGGGAATTGCTGGTAGAAGCCCAATCCTCTTGGCTGATGGTCAATCCTATTACTCGGAAAATCCTTCGGCCTTCGGCCTTTCCCTTTGAAATCCCCACCGACTCCAGCAACTACGATTCCTCCTTGGATGAGATGAAGACCAAGCGCCCAAAGGATTTGGCAGTTGCCGCCCAAGGGGCAAAGGTTGTTCAATACAGCGATTTGGATTGCAACCGCCACCTCAACAACACCGTGTATGCAGATATGGTCTGCGACCTGCTGCCCTATGAAGAGATGGAGGAAAAGCGCTGGAGGGAGTTTGCCATTTATTACCGCAAAGAGGCAGTAATTGAAGATACCATATCCTTGGCACTGTTTCAGCAGGGAGAAAGCCGGTATTTCATCCAGGGGCAGAAGGGGGAAACCAGCTGTTTTGAAGCTTCCATTCTTCTGGGGGGTTCCAAAGAAGCCAAGAAACGGTTTTAGCGATTTTGTAGCAATTTGATGTGTTAAATCAGTAAAAGAAAACTGGTTTTTCGTCTATCTGCCTAAAAAAACTTGTAAAAAGCTACAATTTCAACGGATTTATCTCTTGTATCTATCGGGGAATGATGATAGAATGGTTAAAATATCAGAAAGGCCGAAAACACAAGGAGGAAACGGAATGCTGAACACCAATTTCCAGGAGAAATTCACCAAAGAAGGGCTCACCTTTGACGATGTGCTGCTGATTCCTGCCAAGTCGGATATCCTGCCCAACCAGGTAAAGGTTTCCACCCGCCTGGCCCGGGACATCATGCTCAATATCCCGGTGATGACCGCCGCTATGGACACCGTAACCACCTCCCAGATGGCGATTGCCATTGCCCGGGAAGGGGGTATCGGCGTCATCCATAAAAATATGAGCATCGAGGAGCAGGCCGATGAGGTGGATATGGTCAAGCGGTCGGAGAATGGGGTAATTGTCAACCCGTTTCATCTCTCCCCGGAGCATTTTGTCTTTGATGCCGATGAGCTGATGGGCAAATACAAAATCTCCGGCGTTCCGATCTGTGAAAAAGGCAAGCTGGTGGGTATCATCACCAACCGGGACCTGCGTTTCCTCTCCGATTACAACTGCAAGATCAAAGAGGTGATGACCCGGGAAAACCTGGTCACCGCCCCGGTGGGGACCACGTTGGCCCAGGCACAGGAGATCCTGCGCAAGCACAAGATTGAAAAGCTTCCCTTGGTGGATGAGGACGGCATGCTCAAAGGCCTCATCACCATCAAGGATATTGAGAAAGCGGTGCAGTACCCCAACTCCGCCCGGGATAAAAACGGCCGCTTGCTCTGTGGCGCTGCCATCGGCGTCACCGCCAATGTCTTGGAGCGGGCCGCTGCACTGGTAGAAGCCCAGGTGGACGTATTGGTGCTGGATTCCGCCCACGGCCACAGCGAAGGCATTTTGAACTGTGTGCGCAAGGTGAAAGAGGCGTTCCCAGACATTGCTCTCATCGCCGGCAATGTGGCAACCTATGAGGCCACCGAAGATTTGATCAAAGCCGGTGCGGATGCGGTGAAAGTGGGCATCGGCCCTGGCTCCATCTGCACCACCCGGGTAGTAGCGGGCATCGGTGTTCCCCAGATCACCGCGGTGTATGACGCTTGTTGCTGTGCAGCCAAATACAATATCCCCGTCATTGCCGACGGCGGCATCAAATATTCCGGCGACATTGTCAAAGCCCTGGCAGCGGGCGCCAATGTGGTAATGCTGGGCTCCCTGCTGGCGGGCTGCGAAGAAGCCCCCGGTGAGCAGGAGATCTACCAGGGCAGAAGCTTCAAAGTCTATCGCGGCATGGGCTCTTTGGGAGCTATGGCTAACGGCAGCAAAGACCGTTATTTCCAGGAGGACAATAAAAAACTGGTTCCCGAAGGGGTAGAGGGCCGGGTGCCCTACAAAGGGCCGGTGGCGGACACCATCTTCCAGTTGCTGGGCGGCATCCGGGCCGGCATGGGATACTGCGGCTGCCACACCATCCCCGACCTTCATGAGAAGGCCCAGTTTGTCCGGATCACCGGCGCAGGGCTGCGGGAGAGCCATCCTCACGATATTTATATCACCAAAGAGGCGCCCAACTACTCTATGGGGCCTCAGTAATGGACAAATAGAAAGAGCCCTCGGAACAGGGAATCCATCCTTGTTCCGGGGGCTTTTTGTGAAGATGATTCGAAGATGAAGGGGGAAAAAGCAGGAATTCCGCAAAAAAATCCCCCAGGGCTTTCCTTAGCCCTAGGGGATTGGATTTATAAAAATGGATGGAGCTAATCCTCATCCTCCTCCTTGGGGTGCTTGTCATACCGGCAGTCCTGGGAGAGATAGGCCACCAGAGCGGAAGCCAAGGCGTCAATGTTACTTTCGTCCAGCACCGTGTCCTTTTCGTTGTACAGATCCTTGAGGATGGGGCCGCCATCCATGGTAAAGGCAGAGACATTAAAGGCAACAGGGAAGCTGTTGCTGTCCGAGATATAGACAAAGTTCCGATTGACCCGGGCCGAAAACTCCTTGCCGCAGTCCTTGGGGGCAAAGGTGGCCGCTTTTTTTGCAAAGGGGATAGAGTGTTTACTGGCCAGGAAAATGATGGCGTCTCCCACGCCGACGCAATCCAGGTTGATAACCAACTTGTTGTAGAAGAACTCCACCTCATGCTGTTTTACAAAGGCATTGGAACCAGCGTGGGCTAGCTCTTTGTTGTCAAAGAGGACAAAAGCCACTTCCTCTTTCCGGTCCCGGGGCAGTCGGCTGGCCACCTCATACAGGGCCATTAGCCCAGAAGTGTTGTTGTTGGCGTTGTTCTTTTTGGCAGGGCCGAACACCAGAAGCCACAGCAAAAGGTCAAACAGTACAAAGCCGATGAAAAAGTTGGTGTACTTGGCCAGGTACATACAGACCGCAAAGACAGCGATCATGGTGCTGAACTGGGTCAAAAAGGTTTGGAAGGTGCTGTCCAAGGTGACAAAGAAGGGGATAAAACGGCGGCTGGGGGTGTCGTAATGGGCGGTGACAATGGTTTTGGCGTTGCTTAAATCCCCGATAATGATGTTGTTGGAGGGGGTAAACCCCTTTTTTGTTTCCACTCGGGTGTAGTAGCCCAGATCGCTAAAAATTTTGACAGCATATTCCGCAAAAGCTTTTTTCTGTTTGCGGGTATGGCGGAGCTGCCAATTGGTTAAAATGGTTTTAGAAACGGATGTCATTTGGTTTCTTTCCTCTCTTTTTTGCTTTTTACAACAAATGGGGGCAGGCCCTCCCCCAAGAAGGCCCTGCCGCTGCTACTATTATACTTCCTTTGCCCTTCGGGGTAAAGGAAAAATCCCCGTTTGGGAAATTTTTGACCATGAAAAACGGGGAAAGAGGGGAGATTGCCGCCAATTTCCACCCTGTGGCAAGAAACAGCCGGTTTGTGTAAAAATCAATGGATTTTCTTCAAAAAACTGGTTGACAGACCCAGCCTGATCGGGTATAATAGTTTTTGCTTGATTGCTTTATGGTGATCAGCAAAGAAGGATATGGCGGCATAGCTCAGTTGGCTAGAGCATTCGGTTCATACCCGAAGTGTCGTAGGTTCAAATCCTATTGCCGCTACCAGCGCAATGGATGCTCTCTATGGAGGGTTCATTGCGATTCCGGCCCGTTGGTCAAGAGGTTAAGACACCGCCCTTTCACGGCAGTAACGCGGGTTCGATTCCCGCACGGGTCACCAAAAAACCTGTTTAAGCAAATTGCTTAAACAGGTTTTTTTCATAGGGGCGCCGTGTCCTCTTGGCACCCCGAAGGGGAAAGCGGCAAATACCATCCGGGCCGCAACGGCACAGGGCCAACGGTAATAAACGCGCCCGACCACAGGAGCGCCGGATGCGCGTAAAAAATTGCACGAAGAGCTATTTTTTTATTCCATAGAAACCCACAGGGATTTTCAGTCCCTGTGGGTTTTCTGTTGCGTTCCAAAGGACATCTCTCTTTTCCCTATTATAGAAAAAAGATCCCCCTTGCCATTCTAATTTAGATGCACCCCGGCCTCCTTAAAGGGAGAGGAGGCTTAGAGAAAAAGGCCATTTTTCATCAATATTAAGATTGTATTAATATTTATAGGGGATTTTATGACACATCCATATAGTATAATTATATAGTAATTTAACGAAAAGGAGTGTATTCCATGGTTCCAATGGTGTTTGCCATCGCGGTGGTACTGCTGTTGTGTGTCACATCCAGCAAGCTGCTTTACCGTTATGGAGTACCAACCCTTTTGATCTTTTTGCTGCTCGGCATGTTGTTTGGGTCAGACGGCCCGGTAGGCATCTATTTTGACAACTACGTTCTCGCACAGCAAGTATGTTCTTTTGGGTTGATTTTTATTATGTTTTACGGCGGTTTTGGCACAAGCTGGAAAACGGCTGTCCCCATCGCTGTGCCAGCGGTGCTGCTCTCCACCCTAGGGGTGGCGGTTACAGCGGGGCTCACCGGGTTGTTCTGCCATTTTGTGTTGCATACTTCCCTGCTGGAGGGGTTGCTCATCGGCTCAGTGATTGCCTCCACCGATGCCGCTTCGGTGTTTGCCATCCTCCGTTCCCAGGATTTGAACCTCTCCGGCGGCCTGGCCCCTCTTCTGGAGATTGAGAGCGGGAGCAACGACCCCATGGCCTATATGCTGACCATGGTGGTGCTTTCCCTGATGTCGGGGGATGAGATCGCCGTGCTACCCTTCTTAGTGAAACAGATTGGGTTTGGCCTGCTCATTGGATTTTTGGTGGCCGAAGCTTCTGTGTATGTGTTGCGGCGGATCAACTTGGATGTCAGCGGCCTGTATTCTATCTTGGTCATCGCCATAGCATTGTTCTCCTATTCCGCCAGCGAATTTTTGGGCGGCAATGGGTATTTGAGCGTCTATCTGGTGGGCATCGCCCTGGGCAATGCCAAACTGCCCCACAAAAAGATGTTGGTCCACTTTTTTGACGGCATCTCCTGGTTGATGCAGATTCTCCTGTTCTTTGTGCTGGGCCTATTGGCTTTCCCTTCTCAGTTTTTACAGGTCCTTCCCATGGGGGTTGGGGTGGCGGTGTTCCTATTTTTGATTGCCCGGCCTGCTGCGGTATTTGGCATTCTCCATTTTTTCCCCTTTACCTTCTGGCAGAAGCTGTTGGTCTCCTGGGTAGGGCTGCGAGGGGCGGCTTCTATCGTGTTCGCCATCTTTGCGGTCACCAACAAAGCATACCTAAACACCGATATCTTCCACATCGTATTTTTGGTGGCCTTGTTGTCGGTTAGCTTTCAGGGAACCCTGTTGCCCTGGGTGGCGAAACGGTTGGATTTGGTGGACAACGAGACCTCGGTGCGCAAGACCTTTACCGATTACCAGGAGGATTTAAGCGCCCAGCTTATCGAATTCCCCATGGAGAAAGAGAACCCTTGGGTGCACCAAACTTTGAGCCAGGCGGGCATCCCCAAAGACATTTTGGTGGTGATGATCAAACGGCAGGGGAAAGCCATTGTCCCCAAAGGGGATACGGAAATCCTCCCTGGGGATATCCTAGTCCTCAGCGGGATGGAGTTTGACCAGCTGCCTCTCTCTTAACAGGAATTGTAAATTGGAAAATAAGGCCAGGCCGCTGGGGATACCCCCGGCGGCCTGGCCTTATTATGCGAAGGGGGGCGCACACTTCAAGAGAGGGGCTTCTGTAAATCGGATCGGCGGCCCCATATCGGGGGACGGAGGCTTTCTCTCATAGAATAGGTGCACCCTCAGATGGCGGTAATGCTGGAGAACCGGGGAGGAAGGCCACTATATCCGGGTCTATGGGAGAACCGCCGCTTCTAAGGGGAAACAGGGGAGGATCCACTTGAAAAAAGCATAGAACTATCAAAAAATTAATATTTTATGAAGCACAGTATTTTTCAAAATTTAGTATTGTGTATTACAAGGTAGTGTGCTATAATGAGGTCAACGAATCCAAGGGAGGTGTTACTTTGAACACTCAGCTTCGAAAGGGCGTCATTGAAATGTGTATTTTGGCACTGATCGAGCGCAAAGATATGTATGGGTATGAAATTGTACAATCCATCGCCCGGCACACCGACATCAACGAAGGGACGGTCTACCCCATCCTGCGGCGATTGACGGTGGACGGCCATTTTAGCACCTACCTGGTGGAAAGCAGCGGCGGACCGGCGCGCAAATATTACCGGTTGACCGCCATGGGCGTCAACCACTTGGCCGAGCTGAAACGGGAATGGTTTGAGATGACCGACATTGTCAACAAAATTTTGAGAGGTGAGTAGTGTGATGACCAAGCTGGAATATTTAAAGCAGTTGGAAGATGCCTTGAAAAACCGGATGAGCCGAAAGGATATTGACGACATTATCCGGGATTATGCCGAATATTTTGCCGAAGGCCAGCGCCAAGGAAAAAGCGAATTTGAAACCGCCCGCGGCCTGGGAACCCCCCAAGAGGTAGCGGAACAGATCGTCTCCGAGGGGATGGGCAACACCCAGAGCGCCATCAACGCCAAGGTGAAGAACACTTGGAAGAAGGTCCGCACCAGCAGCATTTGGAACAAAGTATTCCTGGTGATTTTGATTTTGGCCCTGTCCCCCTTTATCCTGGCCGGAGGCGGATTGATCCTGGCCGCCCTGGGAATCGTGGTGGGCGCGCTTGCCGGTGTTGTGGCCGCATTGTTCGGTGCGCTGCTGGCTTCCTTCGCGGTGGCGGTCTGCGGGGTGATGGGCATCGGGCTGATGTCCCCTTCCATCGTGGCTCTATCCCTGATTGTTGCAGTGGGGATGCTGGCCGGCTCGGTACTGGGCATCTGTTTGGCGTGTATGGCCATCCGCAGCCTGTGGCGTTTGCTGAAAAACCTCCTTCGACCCCGGCCCCGGTATAAGCCGATCAACCCCCATATTGAGGAAGAATCAGAGGAGGAATAAACGATGTTGAAGCTTTTATTTTCCGCACTGTCCCTCATTTTGGCGGGGGTTATCCTGCTGGTGGTGGGGCTTGTGCCCGCGGTTCTTTCCGGCATGGCATGGCTGGTGGGGCTCGCGTTGTTCACAGCGGTGTTTGGCGCACTGGGGTTCCTCTTTTGGATGGTGCGCACCGCATTGCGGCTGATGGGCGGCATCCTGTGCCCCCGCCGTTATTAAAAGCAGGGAGGGAAGAACAATGCTGAAAAAGATCTCCGTCGCTTCGGCGATTTTACTGTTGGTTTGCATCCTGGTCTCTATCGCTCTTTTGCCTTTTGCCATCGACGACTTTGGCAAGATGGTGTCCCAATATGAAACCGCCCACAGTGGATACACATTGTTTTATGAGAAGGATACCGAGGGGATCTCCTCCTTGTATCTCAGCGATTACTATGAGGACCTGGAGATTGTGGAGTCCCCCGACGGCGTCATCCGCGCCTATGCCCGGGAGAGCATCCCCTACAGCGTTTCCTATGCAGAAATGCTGGAACCCGATGGCCAGCTGACTTTGGAACGGCGGTACAACGGCCTGAGCGGCAACAACTTCAGCCGGGAGTATATGGTGGACCGGGTGCTCGCTTCCATGAGCAACAGCAGCTACAGTTTCCGGCTGGAGGTGCCCAAGGACCTGCCGGTAAAGGTGACCAACTATTACCGCCTCACCAATCCCCAGGAGCTGGACGTCTCCCTCTATCAACCGGAACCGGAGGAGCTTCCCCAACCGGAGGAAAGCCGCCCAGAGCGTCTGACCAATCAGCAGGCGCGGGAGTATTACAACAAGGCCGCCTCTGTTGATAGAGAGCTGGAAACCCTGGTGAACCAATATAAGCTGGGCCAGATCAGCGAGAATGAGTATTTGGAGGAGCGGACCCTTCTGCTGGACAGTTACGCCGATGTGCTCAGCGGCCTGTTCATGGGCACCCTGAGCCTGGAGGGGGAGGACTATGCTTCCATCCTGGAGAAGACCCAATACGACCTGGAGGAGGATTACATTGAGGCCACCCAGGAGCGTCTGGAACGGGATTTCCGCAATGGGAATTTAACCAAGGAGCAGTATTATGAGCAGGACCTGGAGCTGGAGCGCCAGAAAACGGAGGTGGAAGGTTTCCAGGAGCAATACCTTGAGGCCGAAGACCTTCTCGACCTGTTGGAAAATATGTACGGATACGATTATTCCATCGATTAACCGGACAAAAAAACAGGGCCGCAGGCAATTTGCCTGCGGCCCTGCTGCGTTTACATCTTCCGGGTGGGGTCTTCCAACTGAAAAAGGGGGAGGAGTTCTCTGCGGTCCAGGTTTTTGACCCGATGCCATTTGCGCCCCTCCCCATAGGTGGCGATGATCAGATCACACCGGTCGTCCCGCCATTGGAAGGGGTTTTGCTCTACGGTGACCGAGGCGATCTTTTCCCGGGGAATAACAACTGTGTGTAAATAATATCCGCTTGAATAACGAAGAGTATAGACATTCCCCTCTTTGGAAACCCCGGTAGAACAAAAATCCAGAACCCGCACCGTTAGAAACCAATAGGCGGGAACACTGGCCATAAACCCAAGGAAGCCTAAGATCTCCCGCCAGGTGGGGAAGAGCCAGCACAGCAGCACCGTCCCCGCTGGAAAGAGGAAGCAGGGCCAAAAAGGGGCGATCAAAAACCGGAACAGTGCCCCCAGGTTAGGCTTCAGCTGCCGAGGGCTGGGGGCCAGCTCCGGAAGGAGCAAACGCAGCCCTTGACGCAGGGTGCGGCTGGTGCAGGCGGGCATCAGGATGGAGACATCCCCCTTGTGCTTGCCGTACCCGATGGCGTGGATAAATACGGTATGCAGGTGCAGGACGGAGGTAAACACTGTCTGGCGGATGTCCAGGTAACTGACCCCGGATAGGGAGAGGGCATATTCCCGCCGGGTGAACAGCCCCCCTTGGATGGCCAGGGAGCTTTCCCGCCGCCCGATGACAAAACGGTAGTATTTGATCAAGTTCCCAAGAAAGGCAAGGGCCCACCCCGCCAGGATCAAATAGGCGAGAAAGGCGGCCGCCGGAGGGATGCCAAAGGCCATCAGCCGGGAAACCTGGGCAAAGGCGCCGTAGACCCGGTCGGCAAATTCCTCCCCCAGCAGCTGGCCCGTTTGGGAGATCAGGGTGGAAAGGAGGAGAATCCCCGCAAAGGAGTTGGAGGTGGCCAGGGAGAGGGCTACAATGGCCACTCCCCGGGGCTCATACTGTTTGACGCTCTGTGGCCCCTCCCCTTTGGCCAGGGCGAGAATCCGGTCTGCCTCCCGCTGGGGCAGGAGGAGGGAGAAGTCCGCCCGTTTGTAACTTCCAGCTGGGGTGTCCGCCCGGAGGAATACCGCCCGGAATGGACGCAGATAAAAAGGCTGCACCGCGGAGAGGCAGGTGATCTTCCCCGCGGGGAGCAGCACCTCCCGCCGGCGGAAGATGCCGGTGGTCAGAAAGATGCCCTCCTTGTCCGCCCGGTATTGGGTGCAGAGCCACAAAAGCCCGCCTAAACCGAAGAGCAGCCCCAAAATGCACAGGTCGAACCAAGCGCCCTCCAGCCAAGCGGCCACCCCGCCACCCCAAGCGGAGATAAAGCCGCGGGCCAGAGGCAGCAAAAGCAGGTAGAGGTAGCGGGAAAGGGAGACCACTGCATAGAGTGGGTGTGGGCGGCGCAATTCCATGGATGGACTCTCCTTTCAACCGGATATGGGGCAGCGGTCAGTCTTGGGGCGATGTGGGGACACAGAGCAGCTTCTCCAGCCGGGCGGCATCCTCCCGGGTGAGGCCGGTGAGGAAAAGGCTCCCGCCGGCGGCGGCCAGCGCCACAGTGCACAGGCCAAACAGCCGGTGCAGGGGGGAGGCAAAAGCCGCAGTGAATTGGATGTTGGACAGGGGAATGGCTTTGACCCGGCGGTACAGCACCCCTCCGCGCAGGAGGACTTGTCCATTTCCCACCGAATATTTCAACCGATTGTATTTTATGGGGCAGTATATTACAAAAAAGCCGAGGAAAACAACCACCCACAACCCGGTGGTCAGCCGGAACAGCAGGGGGTGTTGCCCAAACAGCAAGGCGACGGCAAATGCGGCAGCTAATGCGAAAGCGGCGGCCACCATCCGCCAGATGGTCAAAATCCGGCGATGGGGGTAAAAATCAACCAAAAATGATTCCTCCTAGGGAAGGAGCTCCCAAATTTTACTTATAGTATATACCAAATCTATGAAAAGGAACAAGTATTTTGTTTGGAAGCGAGAATTTGTCTCCATTTGGGAAAGGGAATGCCCCGATGCACCAAGTTGACATAAGGATTCCCACTCGAAGGAGGTTTCCGGGAAATCATCATCAGGTGCCGCAGATGTGGTTCCCCATTGGGGGGCATCCCGAGGGGGATAGAACCGGTCTTCCTAGGCAACAGCACTAAAATTTTTCTGACACGACAAGAAATCTATGGTATAATAGTCACAGCAAAGCTGTACCATCCGAAGAATTGCTTGCAGGGCGAAGCCCTTTGCGGCAAGCCGCACCGCAATTCTAACCGTATGTGCAGATTTTGTGGCATCTTAAAAGAAAAGCCCCTCGCCGGGAAGGGTGGAGGGGCGGGGCCGCAGATAAGGATAAAGAGCCCACCTGCCGGGCGCTTTGGGCCTCCATCGCGGCGGAGATTGGATATGGACCAAGGGAAGGAATTCCCGCCCCAAGACGAAAGGAAGATGACAGATATGCAGAATTTCCTCTATGACATCGGCACGAAAATTTACTTTGGCGAAGGCCAGATCGTTCATCTGCCCGAGGCCATCAAACCCTATGCCAGCAAGGTGCTGCTGGTCTACGGCGGCGGGAGCATCAAAAAGAGCGGCCTTTATGACACCATCACCCAATTGTTCCGGGAAAATGGCATCGAGTGGAAGGAACTCTCCGGCGTGGAGCCCAACCCCCGGGTGTCTTCGGTTAACGCAGGGGCCAAGCTCTGCAAGGAGTTCGGTCTGGAAGCGGTAGTCGCTGTGGGCGGCGGCAGCACCATCGACTGCTCCAAGGTCATTGCGGAAGCCACCTTCTATGATGGGGATGCCTGGGACCTGGTTACCAAGAAGGCCCCCGTCACTAAAGTCCTGCCGGTGTTCTCGGTGCTGACCCTGTCGGCCACCGGCTCGGAGATGGACTGCGGCGCGGTCATCTCCAACCTGGATACTAACGACAAGATGAGTGTGGCCCATCCCGATGCCCGGCCCAAGGCCTCCATCCTGGATCCCACCTATACCTACACCGTCTCCCAGTACCAGACAGCAGCAGGCACGGCGGATATTATGTCCCACATCTTTGAAATTTATTTCAGCACCGTCAAAACCGCCGGCCTCCTGGACCGGATGGCCGAAGCTATGCTGAAAACCTGCATCCAGTATGGCCCCATCGCCTACAACGACCCCACCAACTATGAGGCCCGGGCCAACCTGATGTGGACCTCCAGCCTGGCCATCAACGGCCTGCTCTCCTACGGCAAAGGCACTCCCTGGAGCGTACACAGCATGGAGCACCAGCTCAGCGCCTTTTTCGACATTACCCACGGTGTGGGACTTGCCATCCTGACCCCCGCTTGGATGCGGTATGTGCTGGATGATTCCACTGTGGATAAATTCGCCGAGTACGCCTTCAATGTCTGGAACATCCCCATGAGCGAGGACAAATACGCCATGGCCAACGCGGCTATCGACAAGACCCAGGCCTTCTTCACCCAGGAACTCCACATCCCCGCCACCCTCCACGAGGTGGGCATCACCGAGGACAAGCTGGAAATCATGGCGGAGAAATCCGCTGTTACCTTGGGCAGCACTTATAAGCCTCTCACCAAAGAGGATGTTATGAACATCTACAGAGCCTGCTTTTAAGGCTATAGAATAAAACTCCGCCCACTCCCTATGGGGAGTGGGCGGAGTTTTATTTACTGGGAAAAGGTTTTACAGGCTACTGGGACTATCTACATCCCGCATGGTCAGGGAGATCCGCTTGCGGGTAAGGTCCACCTCCAAAACCTTGACTTTGACAATATCCCCGACCTTCACCACTTGGGAGGGGTGCTTGATAAACCGGTCGGTGATGCGGGAAATGTGGACTAAGCCGTCCTGGTGGACGCCGATATCCACAAAGGCGCCGAAGTCGATGACATTGCGCACCGTCCCCTGCAGCACCATGCCGGGCTTTAGATCCTTGATGTCCAGAAGGTCGGAGCGCAGGAGGGGCGGGGGCAGGGTATCCCGGGGGTCCCGGCCGGGCTTCAGCAGCTCCTCTACAATATCCGAAAGGGTGGGCACGCCGATGCCCAGCTGCTGGGCCAAGGTCTCCAGCCCGATGGCGTTCACCCGCTGGCGCAGGCCGGAGAAATCCTCCTCCCCTTTTTGGTAGCCGCACTGGGCCAGCAGCTTTTGGGCGGCATCATAGCTCTCCGGGTGGACGGCGGTGCGGTCCAGAAGGTTGTCACTCTCCGGCACCCGCAGGAAGCCGGCGCACTGCTCATAGGCTTTTTTGCCCAGTTTGGGGACTTTGAGAAGCTCTTTGCGGGAGGTGAAGGCGCCGTTTTCTTCCCGATAGGCGACGATGTTTTTGGCCAAGGCCCCGCCGATCCCTGCCACATAGGATAGAAGGGAGTGGGAAGCGGTGTTGGCGTCCACCCCTACTGCGTTGACACAGTCCTCCACCACACCGGTGAGAGCGTTGTCCAGCTGCTTTTTGGGCATGTCGTGCTGGTACTGGCCCACCCCGATGGCCTTGGGGTCGATCTTGACCAGCTCGGCCAAGGGGTCTTGGAGCCGCCGGGCAATGGAGACGGCGCTGCGCAGAGAGACATCGTATTGGGGGAACTCTTCCGCGGCCAGCTGGCTGGCGGAGTAAACCGAGGCCCCGGCCTCACTGACCACCAGGTAGGATACAGGGAAAGGCAGCTCCTTGATCAGTTCGGCCACAAAGATCTCCGACTCCTTGGAGGCGGTGCCATTGCCGATGGCGATGACCGATACCCCATGGCGCTGGATCATCTGCTTCAGCTTTTGCTTGGCCTCCTCCTTTTTGTTTTGGGGCGGGGTGGGGTAGACCACAGCGGTCTCCAGCACCCGGCCGGTGGCATCCACCACTGCGATTTTGCAGCCGGTGCGGTAGGCGGGGTCCAGGCCCAAGGCAACCTTTCCCTTGACCGGCGGCTGCATCAGCAGGTGGCGCAGGTTGAGGGCAAAGACGTCGATGGCCTGGTTGGCGGCGGTCTCGGTCAGCTGGCTGCGGATCTCCCGCTCCAGGGAGGGGAGGATGAGCCGGGAGAGGGAGTCGGCTGCCGCGGCTTTCAATTCCTCCCCACAGGGGGAAGGCTGCCGTTTTAAGATATGGCGTAGGGTGAGGGCCAGCAGGTAATTTTCATCCGCTGAGAGGGTGACCTTGAGGAATTCTTCCCGCTCCCCCCGGTCCAGGGCCAAAACCTGGTAGCCGGCCAGCTTTTTCACCGGGGAGGTGAAGTCGTAGTACATGCTGTAGGTGGAGTCCTCCTCGGTTTTGCCCTTGGATTGTAGCAGGGCGTTTTTCCATAAGTACTCCCGCAGATCTGCCCGCACCGCCGCAGAGTCGGAGAGATCCTCTGCAACAATGTCCCGGGCGCCGGCCAAGGCATCCTCCGGGGTGGGAAGCTCTTTTTCCGGGTCGGCAAAGGGCGCCGCCAGGGCAAGGGGGTCATCCTGGGGGTTCTGGCGCAGCAGAAGCTGGGCCAGGGGCTCCAGTCCCCGTTCCCGGGCCATAGAGCCCCGAGTGCGCCGCTTGGGTTTGTAGGGGCGGTAAATGTCTTCCACCTGGGCTAAGGTGGAGGCGGTTTCCAGGGCTTTCTCCAGTTCTGGGGTCAGGGCCCCAGCCGTTTCGATGGCGGAACGGACTTCCTCCTTGCGTTTTTCCAGGGAACGCAGGTAGGCAAGGCGATCGAACAGATCCCGCAGCTGGGTGTCGTCCAGGGAGCCGGTAGCTTCCTTGCGGTAGCGGGCGATAAAAGGGATGGTGTTGCCCTCGTCGATCAATTTGACTGCGGCGGCAACTTGACTCTCCCGAAGGGAAAGCTCCTGGGCGAGTTGTTTGATCAAATCCATATAAAAACATCCTTTTTGGTGATATGACTCCTATTATACCATAGAGTCCACACAAACGGTAAGAATTGCGGTGCGGCTGTTGCCGCAAAGGACCTCGCCCTGCAAGCAATTCTTCCAATGGCACAGGCTTTGCTTGTGGCTATTATAGCATAAAATTCCCGCAAACTGGAACCATTGTGTCGACAGGGATTCTCCCGCAGCCACAGAATGTGGCTGTTGACAGCCCTGCTTCACAGCAGGCATAATAGAAGAACAACGAATTTGGAGGAAATTATGGAACGATTGTATATATCTGATCTAGATGGCACCCTTCTCACCCCAGAAAAAACCATCTCCCCCCGAACCCGGGAGGCGGTCAACCGGGCTATCGCGGCGGGGGAAGGGTTCTCGGTAGCCACTGCCCGTTCCGCATCTACGGTGGTGGAGATTTTGCAGGGGATTCAGCTGAACCTGCCGGTGGTTCTGATGAACGGGGTGTTTTTGTACGACATTGCGGCCGACCGCTACCTGGACGTGCAGACCATCCCGCTGGAGGCGGCCCAGCGGATGCTGGACAGCATCGAGGGGCGGGGGCAGAAGGCATTTGTCTACGGTTTTGATGGGAAGATGGTGGTGGTTCACCACAAGGGGATCGACCCAGGCGCCCAGGAAGTCTTTTTCCATGAGCGGGAGGACAAGCCCTTTAAGAGGTTTGTCTATACCGAAGATTTTGGTGCAGCGGTACATCAGTACCCGGTGGTCAGTTTTGTGATGATTGACAGCTACGGTCAACTGCAGCCAATTTATGAAGAAGTTGCAGCTATGCCAGAACTCCACGCCTCATTTTATGAGGACATCTATTGCCCAGGCGCCTATTATTTGGAGATCACCAGCAGTGGGGCCAGCAAAGCGGGTGGAGTGCGCCGGTTGATGGAGCTCACTGGGGCACGGCATATCACCGCCTTTGGGGACAACCTCAATGACCTTTCTATGCTGGCCCTAGCCGACGAGCCAGTGGCAGTGGCCAACGCAGCCCTTCAAGTCAAAGAGATGGCCAAGCGGATTATCGGCTCCAACCAAGAGGATGGGGTGGCCCAGTTCTTGGAGGAGCGGTGCGGATTGGAACTAGCCGCCGCGAAGGCCCAGTAGGGGGGAATTGCAAAAAGATTGTTTCTAAATGGTTTTTGTGGTAAAATACTTTTTGCATCATATGTATAAAAATTTACAAACAATTGCAACAAGAAAAGTCACAGTACAACAAGAAAGGTCGGATGGAAATGGATCGAGGAGCGGACGGAAAAGTTTTCTATGGTTGGTGGATTGTAGCTGCATGCTTTATGACTATGTTTTGCACCTTCGGCATTGTTTACAACTGCAACGGGATGTTTATCGTGCCGGTCACCGAGGACATGGGCTTTACCCGCCAGCAGATGGGAATGAACTCCACCATCATCTCTTCGATGATGATGATTGTCTCGCTGTTTGCCGGTAAAATTTTTAAACGCTTCAATGTAAAAATGGTTATGCGGGTGGGCGCGATCTGTTTGATTGCGGGATACGCCAGCTATTCATTGGCACAATCCCTCTACATGTTTTATGCCAGTTCTGTGCTGGTGGGCCTGGGTCTGGCTTGTACTTCCACACTGCCCATCTCCATCATCATCAACAGCTGGTTTAACCTGAAGCGGGGTACCGCCATGGGCATCGCTTCCACCGGCAGCGGTATTGGCGGCATGGTCCTCAACCAGGTGGCAGGCAAATTGATCCCCGCTGTGGGCTGGAGACAGTCCTATTTGATGTTGGCGGGGCTGATGTGCATTGTGATTCTGCCCTGTGTATTCTTCATCATTAAAAAAGACCCGGCGGAGATCGGCCTGGAACCCTTTGGCGGTGTTGGCCGGATTGTCACCAATGCCCAGGAGGACGGGCTCACCTTGTCGGAGGCCGCCAAGACCAAGAAGTTTTGGATTTTTATCGGGATTTTGGTTGTCAACGCCATTGCAACCGGTGGCGTTGTACAGAACCTCGTTCCTTATATCAGTGAGCTGGGGTACTCTTACAGCTTTGGCGCCATCATGGCATCGCTGAACATGGCTTCTCTGGCGGCGGGCAAGTTCCTGTTGGGCAACCTGTATGACCGCAAAGGGGCCCGTTTCAGCACCGTTTGTTCCTGTACCTGCTCGGCCCTCGCTATGGGTTCGATGATCCTTGCCAGCTTGTTTATGCCCTCTTTTGGCTTGATGCTTCTCTGTTCCGGCCTTGGATGTGCCTTTGGTTCTACGGGTATCCCCATCCTGGTGCGGATGGTCTTTGGCAACAAGGACTACAGCAGCATTTACGGTATCAGCAACTTTGCAAGCAACCTGGGCGGTGCCCTCAGCCCGTTGATCATCGGCCGGCTGTTTGATGTCACAGGTACTTATAAAACAGGATTTTCGCTGTTCTGCGGGCTTTCAGTCTGCGCAGCCTGCGCTTTCTTTGCCCTTCTGAGCGAACGGAAATCCTCTAAAACCCAGGCGGCTTAAAAACCTTTGGGATTAACCGCAGCCCAGCCGGGCTCCCCGATATCGAGGGCCCGGCTGGGTTTTTATTATCTTGTGAACGAATTTTACAAAAAAATAGAATGGAAATATACAAATTTCCTAAGTCAGGACAGAGGTGGAGATTCTTTTCGCGCAGAAATGAAGAATCTGTAAAATCCATTTGTTAAAATTGTTGAAATATGCGGGGCAGTGTGGTAAACTTTGATGAGTGAGGCCAAGACAGCTCTGCCTTGACCATTGGCCAGAATGGCCTATTGTAAGGAAAGAAGGATGGCATAAAGTATGAGCAAAAACAACAGCGACAGCAAAATATTCTATGGCTGGTGGATTGTTGCAGCTGCCTTTATAGTTATGGCGTTTGCCCATGGCATCGTCTTCAACTGCAACGGTCAGTTTATCAAGCCGGTTTGTGAAGACATGGGGTATTCCCGGCAGCAGTTTTCTATCAATCAGACGATATTGTCCTGTGCCACGATGGTAATGGCTTTGATCTCCGGCAAAATCTACAACAAGTTCAATGTCCAGAAAACTATGTGCGTTTTCTCTATCGCGCTGGTGGCCGGCTACACCGGGTATTCCCTGTGCACCAGCCTGCCCATGTTCTATGTGCTCTCTGCCGTGGTTGGATTCAGCATCGGCGGCATGACCATGATCCCTCTATCGCTGATCGTCAGCAACTGGTTTCATGAGAAACGCGGCCTTGCCATCGGCATTGCCTTTATGGGCAGCGGCGTGGGCGGCATGGTGCTGCAGCCTATCACTGCCAGTATTGTGCAGGCCATGGGCTGGCGCACCGCTTATCAATGCCTGGGTGTGCTGATGTTCTGCACCATTGTTCCTTGCTCCTTCTTTGTGCTGAAGCGTTCCCCTGCCGATGTAGGCCTCAAACCCCTGGGCGACGGCGTGGAGATTAAAACAGGCGGCGTTGGGGAGGGCAAAATGCTCAGTGAGATCATTACCACCCCCCGGTTCTGGGTCTTTGCGATCTGCGCCATGGGTACTGCAATGGCTACTTCCGGCTTGATGCAGAATATCAATCCCCATCTGACCGACAGCGGGTATTCGGTGGCGGTAGCGGCAACCATTACCTCCTGCTGCATGGGCGCTTTGGCCGTGGGCAAAATGCTTCTGGGTCAGATCTTCGACAAAATGGGCACTCGGTCCGCTATTGTCATCGCCTGCGGCTGCATCATGTTGGGTCTCTTTGGGCTGGTGGCAGTTAAATTTGCCCCTGCAATCCTGCTGGTTGTTGTTGGTTCCGGTTTGGGCTGTGCCTTTGGCACCGTCGCATACCCCATCCTGACTACCAGCATGTTTGGAAGTAAGGACTACAGCAATATTTACGGCATTATTTCGGTGATGACCAGCCTAGGACAGGCAATCAGCCCCTTTATGGTGAATACAGTTTATGATATGAAGGGAAGTTATTCCCCTGCGTATATTATTTGCATTGCTATCGCCGCTGTTTCCTGTGTGGTGTTTCTATCGGTTACCCCAAAGCAGGAGAAAAACAGCAACGCTACTGCATAACGGCAGAAGGTATCAACAAAATTTGGCGCACACCGGGATGTGCGCCTCTTTTGGCATCAAAGACTTCCTTCCAAGTGGGGACATTTTAGCCCGGCGCCGACGCAGGTGGCCTCCCAGAGAGACGGCACGGCTGAAAAAACAAAGAGAAATGAGGATTGGAACCATGTCTTCCAAATACCAGGGCAAGGTTTTTTACGGGTGGTGGATTGTCGCCGCGGGATTCCTGATCATGGGGGCGGCATACGGTATCGTGACCAACTGTGTGGGGCTGTTTGTCAAGCCGGTCACCGAGAACATGGGCTTTACCCGTCAGGCATTTTCGATGAATCAGACACTGGTCTCCTTCGCCATGATGGCGATTCCCCTGTTGTCCGGCAAAATTTTCGGCCGCTTTAACGTCAAGACGGTGATGCGCCTATGCACTGTGACGCTGGTGCTTGCCTATGGCGCTTATTCTCTGTGCACCAGCCTGCCCATGTTCTATGGGTGTTCAGTGGTGGTGGGCCTGTCCTTAGGCGGGGTGACATCGGTGCCCCTGTCCCTTTTGATCAGCAACTGGTTCCACGAGCGCCGGGGCCTTGCCATCGGCGTGGCGTTTATGGGCAGCGGGGTAGGTGGCATGGTATTTAATCCCATCGTCAGCAGCCTTTTGCAGAATATGGGTTGGCGGGTTACCTACCAGGTGATGGCGCTGGCTGTGGGGCTGCTGGTAGCGCCGATGACCTTCTTTGTGATCCGGCAGGACCCGGAGGAGATGGGCTTAACCCCCCTTGGCAACGGACGGGTCCTCTCCGAGGGGCCGGTGGGGGATGGCATGTTGTTCCGGGACGCCAAAAAGACGGCGCGGTTTTACCTGCTTTGCCTGTGCACGGTGGTAGCCTCTATGGCCGGTTCAGTACTGATGCAGAACAACGCCCCCTATTTGACCGACATCGGCTATTCGCTGGCGGTGGCAGCTACCTTTACCGCAGTGTGCCAGGGCTCCTTGGCAGCGGGGAAGATGCTGCTGGGACAGCTCTATGATAAGGTGGGAACCCGGCGGGCGACATTTATCTCCAACGGGGCCACCGCCCTTGGACTTTGCACCATGCTGGTGGCTTCCTTCTCCCCAGCGCTGATTCCCATTGTCCTCTGCCAGGGTTTGGGCTGTGCCTTTGGCACGGTGGCACACCCCATTATCACCCAGGCGATTTTCGGCCTCAAGGATTACAGCACCATCTATGGTATTATCTCCGCCATGGGCAGCTTGGGCGGGGCGCTGGCTCCGGTGTTTGCCGCATCAGTCTATGACGCCACAGGAAGCTATAAGGGCGCCTTTTTGGCCATGGCAGTGGCGCTGGTGGCAATCAACGTGGTTTATGGGAGAATCTGCCCTAAGGAGAAAAAGGAGCCTCAGGAAATCCAGTAAGGCCATTGTATCCGCTGCTGGATTGATGTAAAATGAGAGAGCCAACCCCGGGGGAGGGGATCCCCCCAATATACAAAAAGGAATGAGAAGGGGAGACCCCGGAAGATGGTGTGGGGAAGCCCCTTGCCAAATCGGAGGAACAGAAAGAATGGATCAGGAAAACAGGCAGGGGCTGGATCAGCCCGGACTATTTTACGGATGGTTTATGGTGGCGGCCGGATTTTTCATCATGTGTTTTGCCATGGGGACCATCCTCAATTGCTACAGCCTTTTCGTCAAGCCAATCTGTGAGGATTTGGGATATGCCCGTCAACAGATTGCCCTCAATGCGTCGCTCCACTCCTGTGGCCAGATGACGGTGGCCCTCTTCTCCGGGAAAATTTTTAAGCGGTTCAAGCCCCGCACTGTCATGATCGCCAGTGCAGTGGTGATGACGGCGGCCACAGTTTCTTATTCGTTTGCCACCAACCTGCCCATGTTTTATCTCTCCGCCATCCTGGTGGGGCTTTCCATGGGCGGTATAACCACTGTCCCTTTGTCGCTGATCATCAGCAACTGGTTCCATCAGAAGCGGGGCACTGCCATCGGTATCTGCTTTACTGGCAGCGGTGTGGGCGGTATGATCTTCAGCCCCATTGTAGGCAAGGTCATTGTCCAGAGCGGATGGCGGGCGGCCTTCCTTGTGCTGGCCGGTGTCATGGCAGTGACACTCCTCCCCTTGGCTTTGTTTATTAAGAACAGCCCCAAGGACAAGGGCCTCCGCCCCTTAGGCGAGGGCCGGGAGATCACCAACATCCAGGAGATCGGGGACGGTGTTACCCTTTCCGAGGCCAAAGGCACTGCCAAGTTTTGGCTGATTCTGGGGGTTAGCGTTGTGATGAGCGCCAGCGCAGGCCCTCTGATGAACACCTTGTCCCCCTATCTCACCGATTTAGGGTATGATTATTCTTTTGCCGCCATGATGGCCTCCCTATCCATGGGCGCTTTGGCGGTTGGCAAAACCGCCCTCGGCCAAATTTACGACCGGGTGGGCAACCGCAAAGCTACTGCGCTTGCTGGCGTGGCTGCGGTTTTGGGCTTGGCGAGCATGGTCTTCGCCCAGAATAAAATAGCCTTGGCGCCCTATCTTGTGGGCACTGGCTTCGCTTGTGCCTTTGGTTCGGTGGCCTACCCCATCCTGACTCGCGCCCTCTTTGGGGAGAAGGATTACACCTCTATTTACGGGGTGGTATCCTTTGCCAACAGCTTGGGCGTGGCCATCAGTCCCATCATCGCCACTTGGTTCTACGACAACATGGGCAGCTACCGGTATGCTTACTATGTGATGATCGTCGCGGCGGTTGTCGCAACCACGATTTTTGTCCGCCTCCTCCCCAATGAAAAGAAAGCCCAAGAGGTTCAGGCATAATACCTATTATATATATAAGAAGGAAACCGCCCGGCAGCTGGTTGCCGGGCGGTTTTTGTGTGGAGTCAGCTGCAAAAGAGGTGGTTGCCGATGCGTTTGATCACAGGACGGGTGCGGATCCACTTATTGCTGGTCTTATCCGGGTTAAAATAGTAGATGGCGCCGCCGGAGGGGTCGGAGCCGTTGAGGGCTTCCTTGGCGGCTCGCTTGGAGGACTCGTAGACTTCCTCGTTGATCTGGCCATCGGTGATGGCGGTGAAGGCCCCGGGCTGGTAGACGACACCGGCGATGGTGTCGGGGAAGGAGGGATGCTCTACCCGGTTGAGCACTACGGCGCCCACTGCAACCTGGCCAATATAGGGCTCACCCCGGGCTTCCGCGGAGATGATGCGGGCCAGCAGCTGATAGTCGCTGTCTGAGACGTTGCCTCCGGCGGAGACGGTCTCAGAGATGCCCAAGGCTTTTAAGGTGGCAGGACCGGCTATGCCATCCACTGTCAGACCCTTCTGTTTCTGGAAAGCGCGTACCGCTTTCTCGGTGCCGGAGCCATAGATCCCGTCTACGGAGCCGTTGTAAAGGCCCAGTTCGGAGAGACGCTGCTGGATCTTGCGGACCTCCTCCCCTCGGGAGCCATTGCGGGAGAGAGTGGGAAGTGTGGAAACAGCGCGGTCCACCTGGATGGTGTACCCCACCAGCCCGATCATGGAAAGGCACAGAGTGAGAAGCACCAATGTGCGAACTAAAACAAGTTTCTTTGAATTCATATGAAAAACCTCCATAACCTTGTTTACCACCAGTTTTTCCGAATTGCGCTAGATTATGCCAACCTGTCCGGTATTTTCTTACGGGACAATGGAACGGGTGAGTGGATACAATAGGAATAAGGAGGTTTAATCGCACAATGGATGAAGACTTTATCTGGATGATTTTCTGTTTAGTCACCGCTTTTGTAGTCAGCGGTTATCTACAGCGCCGGTTTGATGTGCGCAGGCAAAAGAAAGAGGGCCGATAATTGGTAGATGCCATTTCACAGGAACACTATATATAGGTGGGAAAAAAGAAATGCAAAAAAAAGCGAAAAAAGTTGAAAAAAGAGTTGACAGAGGGAAAAGGGTGTGGTATTATAACTAAGCTGTCTCGTGAGGGCGGCACGGAAAAAGCAAAACAAGGATTCGGGCCTGGCGGCCTGAAAAAAGTTTTGAAAAAAGTGTTGACAAGAGCGAAGCAGTGTGATATAATAAAGACCTGCTGTGGGAACAGCAAACGGACCTTGAAAATTGAACAACATTTAGCTTACAAGATAAGCCCTTGAAATGAATTTGAAGTTTCGAAAGAAACTTTGCGAAGCGAAGAAATTCGCTAGCGTGATAATTGAGCTAACAAAGCTTGGTTAAATGATTATAAGCCCGGAAGGGTTTTTAATACCATTTATCTAAGAGTTTGATCCTGGCTCAGGACGAACGCTGGCGGCGCGCCTAACACATGCAAGTCGAACGAGCCGAGGGGAGCTTGCTCCCCAGAGCTAGTGGCGGACGGGTGAGTAACACGTGAGCAACCTGCCTTTCAGAGGGGGATAACGTTTGGAAACGAACGCTAATACCGCATAACATACCGGGACCGCATGATTCTGGTATCAAAGGAGCAATCCGCTGAAAGATGGGCTCGCGTCCGATTAGCTAGTTGGCGGGGTAACGGCCCACCAAGGCGACGATCGGTAGCCGGACTGAGAGGTTGATCGGCCACATTGGGACTGAGACACGGCCCAGACTCCTACGGGAGGCAGCAGTGGGGGATATTGCACAATGGAGGAAACTCTGATGCAGCGACGCCGCGTGAGGGAAGACGGTCTTCGGATTGTAAACCTCTGTCTTTGGGGACGATAATGACGGTACCCAAGGAGGAAGCTCCGGCTAACTACGTGCCAGCAGCCGCGGTAATACGTAGGGAGCGAGCGT
>NZ_CABRJC010000016.1:0-50067 GCF_902471145.1 uncultured Merdimmobilis sp. | reverse complement strand
ACAGGGCTCGAACCTGTGACCCTCTGCTTGTAAGGCAGATGCTCTCCCAGCTGAGCTATGCTCCCCAACACCTTGCCGCCGGAGCTTCGATTCCCTCTCCTGACGACATGGTTTATTATACTATAAGCACAGGCCGAAGTCAACCGTATTTCTACAAAAAAATCCTTTTTTATCATTCTATCGGTTTTCTTCCAGATGTGAAAAAATTTTTGGATAGAATTGGTAAACTATATCCCCTTTTGGTGCAAATTGCCTCCCGAACCAGACCTTTTCTCGGATATTCTGCCCCAATTCCCGGTATGCTAACCATAAAAACAAATGGAAATGAGGGGATAAATGATGAATAAAGACGCTGAATTACTAAGTGCAATTTACAAAAATGCCAAAACGGGATACCACTCTACCGATGCCCTGCTCCCCAAGGCGAGCCAGGGGAAATTTGGAGGCGAGCTGCGCTCCTGCCGCGATCAGTACCAAAACTTTGCCAAAGACGCCTCCCAGCGCCTTCAGGAAATGGAACTATCCCCCAAGGAGCCAAACCCATTGTCTAGGCTGTCCATGCAGGTGGGGATCGCCGCCAACACCATGCTGGATTCCTCCCCTTCCCACCTGGCCGAAATGATGATCAACGGCAGCACCATGGGCATCATCGACCTGGAAAAACGGCTGAAACAATGTGGGGAATCCGACCCAGAGGTGCAGCGGCTGGGCAAAGACCTATTGGAATTTGAACAACAGAGCATCGACCGATTGAAAGGCTACCTGCGATAACAAACAAAAAGGGAGCGGAAGACACCCCTGTCCTCCGCTCCCTTTGATGCCATAAGGAGTCCATGCGTACCAAATCTATAGGGGATGTCTCCCCTTGCGTCAAACTACGCCCCTTCCCCCTCGGAAAAAACCAGATAGGGCAGGATTTTTTCCAAGGTCTTTTCCCCGATCCCTTCCACCTGGAGCAGATCCTCCGGGGCGGTAAAGGGAATGGATTGCCGGGCATCTACAATCCGCCGGGCCAGAACAGGGCCAATTCCCGGCAAAGTTTCCAGCTCCTCCGGAGAGGCAGTATTGGGGTTGACCGGCCCGATGGGTTTACCCGGCTGGGTCACCGGCTCCCCATCCACTGCAACTGGCACCTGGAAGGAGGGCAGAGGAAAGTCCGGCTGTGCCCATAGGGATAACAGAAGGTAGAACCCGGCCAGCGTCATGGCCAGGAAAGCGAACAGCCGCGTCAGCTTGTCCCGGTTCATCCAGTTCCCCTCACTTCTTTTGGTCTAGCGGTCGTACCGTTCCTCCAGATATTCGATCAAATCGGCGACAGCTCCGTCCATGCAGGGGCCCACCACCAGGTCGCACAGGGCTTTGATCTCCTGGGGAGCTTCCGCCACCGTGACGGCGAATCCCGCCGCTTTCAGCAGTTCTGCATCGTTGTAGTAGTCGCCAATGGCGATGGTATGGTCGATTGGGATGTTTTTCAGCTTGCACAGCTTTCGGATGGCATCTCCCTTGGAGGCGCCTACCGGCAGCATCTCGATGTAAAAGGTGTCGGAGCTGACAAAATACACCCCTTCATACCCTCGGCCGGAAAGCTCCTGGAGAATGGTTTGACACTCCTCATCGGGCACAGCGAACAGCACCTTGAAATAATCGGAGGTGAAATCCTCCGGCTGAATCAGCTTAAAGTCGGTGTGGCTGCGTTTGAAAACCTCTTTGACCTGGGATCGCTCCCCAATGTAGCAGTAATCGGTGGCGTTGACTGCGGCGGCCCCGATGTGGGGGTAATCCCGCAGAATCTCCGCCAAATACCGGGGCGCCCCCTCCGGCAGATGACTGGTGAAGTAGTATTCCTCCAGCCCGTAATCGTACACAGCACAGCCGTTGCTGAGGATACAGGGGGAGTTGATGCCGATCTCCCCGGTGAAGCGGCGGGCATTGTCCACTGTACGGCCGGTGGCGATGGCAAAATGTCCGCCCTTTTCCACGAAGCGGGCTACTGCCTCCCGGTTGCGCTCCGGGATGCCCTTGCCGCTGACCCCCAATGTGCCGTCGATGTCGCTGAACAGATAGATGTCGGATAGTTTCTCGATCATGGTGCACTCCTAACGTCGTTTTAAGGTGGATAAAAACCGGGTGAAATACCCCGGCAGCGGGCTGTCAAAGGACAAAAGCTCCCCTGTTTTGGGGTGGAGAAAGGAGATGGTCTTGGCGTGGAGACACTGGCCTTCCAAAGAAGAGATCACCTTCCGGGGGCCGTAGACCGGGTCCCCTGCCACCGGATGGCCGATGTAGGCCATGTGGACACGAATTTGGTGGGTACGGCCGGTCTCAAGCTTGAGGCGGACGTGGGTAAACCCCTGGTACCGCTCCACCACCTCAAAATGGGTGACGGCATCCCGGCTGTTTTTGTCGGTGACTGCCATCTTTTTCCGGTCGGTGGGATGGCGGCCAATGGGCTGGTGGACAGTGCCGGAGTCCTCTTTCAAATTGCCGTATACCACGGCATGATAGAACCGGTCAAAGCTGTGTTCCTTGATCTGGGCAGCCAGGGAACTGTGGGCCTGGTCATCCTTGGCCACTACCAATAGTCCGCTGGTGTCCTTGTCGATGCGGTGGACAATCCCTGGACGGATCACTCCATTGATTCCAGAGAGCTGCCCCTTGCAATGGTATAGGAGGGCGTTGACCAAGGTGTGGTTCAGGTTGCCATAGGCCGGGTGGACCACCATCCCCTTGGGTTTGTTGACCACCAGGAGGCTTGCATCCTCATAGACGATGTCGAGGGGGATGTCCTCGGGGGTGACATCCAGTTCCACCGGGTCGGGAATGGTCAGGCAGAGTGCCTCCCCGCCCCTGAGTTTATAGTTCTTGGAGAGGGCCTTCCCGGCGGCTTCCACCAGCCCTTCCTCGCAGAACTTCTGGGCGGCAGAGCGGCTCACCCCCTCCACCTGGGTGGAGATCCATTTATCCAGGCGCTCCCCCGCCCCTTCGGGCGGGACGGTCAGTTCCAGGACTTCCATCTATTTCCCCTCCCGCTGTTTGGGTTCCAACACCAGGATATAAAAAATCATCAAGGCAGTGCCGATGACCACGCAGCAGTCGGCAAAGTTAAACACTGGGAAGCTGAACAGCGGGCTCACGTCTAGGTAGTCCACGACAAAGCCCCGCTGCATCCGGTCGATGAGGTTCCCCGCCCCTCCGGCGATAATGAGGGCAAAGCTCCACACCATGGGCTTTTCGGTGACCTTTTTTGCCAAAAGCGTCCAGACTAGGAAGGCAAGTACCGCTACCGTGATGCCGATAAGCAGCCAGCGCCTTTGCTGGAGGATGCCGAAAGCCGCACCAAAGTTTTCCACATAGGTCAGGCGCAGGAGATGGGGGATCACCAAAACCGACCCGATCTGGGAGAGGCTTTGATAGGCCCAAATTTTAATCACCTGATCCACAACAATCAGGATTAAGGAGACAAAAAGTGCGATGTATGCCGTCATGGGTTCACTCCAATCCCGCCCTGGGGCGGTTTGTACTTTTGTGGG
Source organism: uncultured Merdimmobilis sp. (assembly GCF_902471145.1). Taxonomy (NCBI): domain Bacteria; kingdom Bacillati; phylum Bacillota; class Clostridia; order Eubacteriales; family Oscillospiraceae; genus Merdimmobilis; species uncultured Merdimmobilis sp. The sequence continues at coordinate 46,537 of NZ_CABRJC010000016.1, read as the reverse complement.
GGTGGCCATAAGCCAAAATTGCGGCACACCACTGCTGATGCGCCGCAACTGGAACGGATTTGTATTACTTGCCCAGGACCTTTGCGCAGCGGGCGCAGAGGGTGGGATGCTCGGCGCACTGGCCGACGGTGTCGCTGTAAATCCAGCAGCGCTCGCACTTTTGGCCATCCGCTTTTGCGACTGTGACCTTTAGGCCAGCCACGTCGCCGGCGAAATCGCCTTCGGCGCCCTCTTTGATCTCCACCTGGGAGACGATGAACACCATGGGCAGGGTCTCCTTGACACTACCAACAAAATCCAAGAGCTCCCCTTCGCAGGAGAGGATGACCTTGGCCTCCAGGCTCTTGCCGATGACCTTGGCGGTACGGGCCAGCTCCAAAGCTTTGTTGACGTCATCCCGCAGGGCATGGATGCGATCCCATTTGGCCATGAACGCTTCACTCTCACCGGCGTGGGCGGTGGGCATCTCATTGAAGACCGGCGCGGTTTTGTCCATGCCCTTCTCCAAGGGAAGATAAGACCAAATCTCCTCCGAAGTGAAGGGGATCACCGGCGCGAACAGCAAGGTCAAATCCCGCAGGATGCGGTAGATGGCGGTCTGTGCAGCCCGACGCTCCACCGAATCGGCGGCCTCGGAATAAAGGCGGTCTTTGAGCACATCCAGATAGAAGTTGGACATATCCACCGTGCAGAAGTTGTGTACCGCATGATAAACAATGTGGAACTCAAACCGATCATAAGCCGCCCGCACCTTCTCAGTCAGGGAGTTTAGACGGTCCAATGCCCAGCGGTCCAGCTCGGTGAGCTGATCGTCAGAAACCGAGTCGGTGTCCGGATTGAAGTCGTACAGGTTGCCCAGGATGTACCGGGCGGTGTTGCGGATCTTGCGGTAAACCTCCGCCAGCTGTTTGATGATGTCGGTGGAGACCCGCACGTCCGAATGGTAATCGGAAGAGGCGACCCATAGCCGCAGGATGTCCGCGCCGTACTCGTCGATAACCTCCGAAGGGGCGTTGACGTTGCCCAGGGATTTGGACTGCTTCCGGCCCTCGCCGTCCACCACCCAGCCGTGGGTGCAGACCGCTTTGTAGGGGGCGATACCCCTCCAGGCCACCGAGGTCAAAAGGGAGGATTGGAACCAACCGCGGTACTGATCCGCGCCCTCCAGGTAGAGGTCGGCAGGCCATTTTAGATCGGGGCGCTGATCCAGCACCGCCGCGTGGGTGACGCCGGAATCAAACCAGACATCCATGATGTCGGTCTCTTTGGTAAATTCGGTGCAACCGCACTTGGGGCACTTGGTGCCGGCAGGCAGGATCTCCGAAGCCTCGTGGAGATACCAGCCATCCGAACCCTCCTTGCGGAACAGGTCGGCCACTGCTTTGATGGTGGAGTCGTCGATGTGGTAAGCGCCGCATTGTTTGCAGTAAAAGATAGGAATGGGTACGCCCCAGTTCCGCTGGCGGGAGATGCACCAGTCGTTGCGGTCCTGGATCATTGAGATCATCCGGTCCTCGCCCCAGCCGGGAATCCACTCCACCTGCTTCACCGCGTCGATGGCCTCTTTCTTGAAGCCGTCGATGGAGCAGAACCACTGCTCGGTGGCGCGGAACAGGATGGGCTGTTTGCAGCGCCAGCAGTGGGGGTATTGGTGGGTGAATTTCATGGTGGCGAACAGGTGGCCGCTCTCCTCCAAGTGTTTGGCGATGACCTTATTGGCCTCGTCGGTGGTCAGACCAGCGGAGAATCCCGCCTCTTCGGTCATACGGCCATGGTCGTCCACCGGGACGATGACAGGGATCTCCGGATAGTGGTTGACGCAGACGTCAAAGTCCTCGGCGCCGTGGCCGGGGGCAGTGTGGACAAAGCCGGTGCCGGTCTCCAGGGTGACATGGTCGCCCACGATCAGCATGGATTCCCGGTCCAGGAAGGGATGATAGCAAGTGCCGTATTCCAAATCCTTGCCTTTGCAGCTGCCAAGGATCTCATAGGACTCAATATGGCCGGCCTTCATGGTGCTTTCCACCAGCTCAGTGGCCACCACATAGTACTCTTCCCCTGCTTTGACCAGGCTGTAGTCAAAGTCCGGGCCAGCGCAGATGGCCACGTTGGCGGGCAGAGTCCAGGTGGTGGTGGTCCAGATGATCACATAGGTTTTGGAGAGGTCGGCGCCCAAGCCCGTAAGCACACCTTTGTCGTCCTTGACGAGGAATTTCACATAGATGGAGTAGCAGGGGTCGTCGGCGTACTCAATCTCTGCCTCCGCCAGGGCGGTGACATCGTGGGGGCACCAGTACACCGGTTTGAGCCCCTTGTAGATGTAGCCCTTTTTGGCCATTTCCCCGAAAATCTCAATCTGGCGAGCCTCAAACTCCGGTTTTAAGGTCAGGTAGGGGTCGCTGAAGTCGCCCAGGCTTCCCAGGCGTTTAAACTGTTCCCGCTGGCTGTCCACATAACTCAGAGCAAATTCTTTGCAGTGGCGGCGCAGTTCCACCGGGCTGATGTCGGCGCCCAGGCCCACTTTTTTCAGGGCTTTCAGCTCGATGGGGAGGCCGTGGGTATCCCAGCCTGGGACATAGGGGGACCGGAAACCGGTCATATTTTTGGAGCGGACGATGATATCCTTTAGCACCTTGTTGAGAGCAGTGCCCATGTGGATGTCGCCGTTGGCGTATGGAGGGCCGTCGTGGAGCACATACAGGGGCTTGCCCGCATTCTTCTCCATCAATTTATGGTACTGATCGCTGGTCTGCCACTCCTCTACCATTTTAGGCTCTTTTTTGGGAAGAGCCGCACGCATAGAAAATTCCGTCTGCGGCAGATTCATCGTCTTGTTGTAATCCTGAGACATTTTGCTTTCCTCTCCCTTATTTTATCTCTTTTTTTTGGAAAAACCGGTGTCGCTGTCCCGCTGCAGGTCATAGCCTGCGCCGAATTTCAGCGGCCCGAATTTGGATTCTGTCTTTACCGTTGTCTGGGGCTTCATCACCGGGATCTCTTCCTTTTTCTCTTCGGCGGACTCCTTCTGGAAGGTCAGCGCAGGGGCCTCTTCCTTGGAGGGCTGGAACAGCTCATCCAATGCCACAGCATTCTCATCGCTGGGCACGGTGACCGGGGCCTTCTCCGCCACAGCAGGAGCAGGCTCTGGAGCCGCCTCTTTCATCGAAAGTTCAGCATCCACATTGCCGGGCAGGGAACCGATCAATTCAATGTGTTTTTTGTAAGTGGCCAACAGCCGGGCTTTAAAGTTGCTGACCTCCGACTGCATCCGCACCAGGGTCATCTTCTCCCGCTCGATTTGGAGCTGGGCGTTGTCCACCATCCGCTCCGCTTTGGCGCTGGCATCCCGCAGGATGACCTCCGCTTTGGCTTTGGATTCCCGGATGACGCTGTCCCCCAACTTCTGAGCACCTAGAAGGGCGTTGCGCAGACTGTCTTCATCCGCCCGGTACTCCTCCAGCTTCTCAGCGAGAATTTCAATCTTCTCTTCCAAGTTCTTTTTATCTTCATACAGTGCGATCACCGTATCGGAGACTTGGGACAGAAACGCTTCCACATCGTCGATCCGGTAACCGCCCATCGCTTTGTCAAATTTTTTGTTTGCGATATCGTTGGGAGTGAGCATTTTCTAACCTCCTCAAATATACTTTTTGCATTCCAGGTGGATTCTTCCTTTTTTGGTGACCGTCCCAGCGGAACCAACCAAAAATTTGCCGTATCCCCGGATGGAGAGCTTATCCCCCTCCGCCACCTCCTTGGAGATGGAGTCCATGGGCTGGGCATTCTTGGAAACCAGGCCGGAACGGATCAACTGGCTGGCTTTTTCCCGGCTCAGATTGGTGAGCAGGGCCACCACACAGTCGAGGCGCAGGGAACTGACTGTGCCCCCGATGGACCGGTATTGATGAGCGCTGGGCAACTCGTCTGGCAGTCCCTGTTCACAGCTGACGCCGCAGGACCCCACCTTGAGGAGTTCGCCCAGCACAACGCCGGCGACGGGTTCGGTGACAAACAACACACTGAGCCCTTCGCCGACCAAAATATCCCCAATGGCTTCCCGTTTGATCATCAGCCCCATCAGCGCACCCAGAAAATCCCGGTGGGAGAGGGCATCCTGCCTGCGGTAGCGGACAGTGATGGGCACGATGGGAAACAAGCCGCCATCTGGTTCGCAATAATCAGGGAAAACCCCCAGCATCAACCGGTCCCCTTCCCCCGGATGCCCGGCGTACAGGAGATAGTTCCCCCGGGGCGCCACCTGTTTGGCGATGGCTTGCTGCCGCTCATCCAAAAAGGAGGAAAACTTGGGGATGCTGCGGGATTCTACAATGGAAAACAGGTCTTCCACCCGGTCGGCAAACAGCCGTTCTTCCGGGGTTAGGTAGTCTTTCGGCATGGCTTAGAAAAACACGCCGCTGCTCTCCAGCTCATCCAACAAATCGCCCACAAAATCCACATTGTAAGGGGTGATGATGTAGGTGCTGTTAGCGACCCGTTTGATCTGGCCTTCGTTGGCGTAGGCGACGCCGCTTAAAAAGTCGATGAGCCGCCGGGAGACCTCTTTGTTGGTGGACTCCAGGTTGAGCACGACGGTGCGCTTGGCGTTCAGATGGTCGGCGATGCCGCTGGCGTCTTCAAAACGCTCCGGCTTGACCAGCACCACCGAAAGCTGGGTTGTAGCCGCAATATTGACAACCTTGTTGCGCTTGGTGGTCTCTGCAGGGGCGGTGTACTCGGGGGCTTTGTTCGGAGTCACAAAATCCATCTCTTCATCATCCTCATAGTAGTCATCCTCAGGGATTCCCACAAAGTTTTTGAATTTATCCACAATACTCATTTTACTTTCTTCCCCTTACATCAATCTTTGTCCAACGTCCGCAGAATGCCGGCCAGGATTCCAGGCCGACAGCAGCGGCCCCATCTTTATACCCACACTCCCTTGGACAAAAAATCCATACAGATATTATCTAATTTTTTTGTCTTTATGTCAATAAACAGTTGTGCCATCTTGCAAAAATAACTGCGAATTTCCGTATTTTTATCGGATTTGGGTAGAATTTCCATCCTTCTATCCGCCCATCTACCGTTATCCCTGGCCAATTGCGGAGGGATATAGGCGGTATCCAGCACCGCGGCGCCGGGGATCTTTTTGTCCCTTTGCGGGAGGGGCGCCCCCAGAGGAATGGCCTCTCCCCGCGGCGCTGTTCTGACGCGGGGAGCGCCCTTATTTGATTCCTTTTCCGTCGTATAGTTCGGTCCCCTCCACGATGACTTCATCGAAAAGCTTCAGGCCGTTTTCGCTGTCGACGGACACCCCGCACAGGATGAATCCCTCTTCTTCATAGATGGGGGTGATGGTTTTAAACCGAATCTCGTGGCCCTGCTTCACATAGACGCCCTCTTTCCCGTCGAGGAAACGGCGGGCATCGCTGCTGATCCGAAGGCCGGTGTAGGATTGGAAGTGGATCTCCACTTCCACGGTACGAAGGCTGGTCAGCTCGGGGAGGACATAACTGCATTGGATTAGCAGGACGGCATCCTGTCCATCTTCCCCGCCTAGAATGGCCTTGACTACCCCAGGGATGCCGCTTAATTGGGTCAGGTGGAAATCCATATCCACCTTGGCCCCAATCCGGCACCTGCCCAAATCCTTCGCCTCAATGGGAACGGCCAGATACCAATTGTGGCTGCGGATCACCTTGCCGATCTTGCTGTCATCGGGGGTAAATTCCCGCTCCACCAGTTTCTGGTATTCCTCTACTGGGATGCTCTCCATATTTTCGGAGCTGAGCAGGCCCTCCGCCCCATCCAACGTGTGGACAAAGTAACCGGTCTGAGGGCTGTTGAACTGGGTGAACCCGGAGGAGATGGTGCTCTTTTGATAATCCCGCTCTTTCTCCAGGTAGGCGATCCGCTCGGAGAAGTTGTCCACCTTGCCGGTGACCACCTGCTTCTTGTTGAGAAGGACGGTCAATTCGTTGACGCTGCCATCCAAATCGGTCACCACCCCGGAATCGGAGGCGGTGAGCAGGTTTGTGACGCTGTTGTGGATGCTGCGGTTGATGGCCTCCGCCCCGGAGATGCTGCTCTCACTTAGGGTGCCGGCCTCTTGTAGGAGGGCGATCTCCTCCTCCAGCTCTCGGATTTTTTTCTGTTTTTTTACGTCGGCGCTGTTGGTGTAAATCTCCGCAATAGACATCCCGGCCGAAACCTTGGTGCCGTCCTCATAGATATAGCTGACAATGCCGGCCGGTTTTTCGTCGATGACCTCTTCATCCCGGATCATGATGCCCCGCGCCGTCAGGGTATCGGCCACTGTGTAGCTATAGGCGGTCTCTGTCTCGTACTGGGTAGAAAAGTAACGGTACCCTTGGTATCCCACATAGGTGAGGAGCAGCACCGCCAGGAAAAAGGCGGCCAAACGTTGTGCGAAACTGTTCATTGGTCTCCCCTTGTCATCGGCGGGCGGTTATTCCCCGTCCTGCCCATCGTAGGCATCCAAAATGCTGATGGCCTTGGCGGGCACAATGGTGGAAATCGCGTGTTTGTACACAAGGTTTTGTTTGCCGTCGGCATCCAATATCACGGTGAAGGAATCAAACCCGCGCACTGTCCCTTTAAACTGGAACCCGTTGGTCAAATAGATGGTAACTGGGGTTTTCTCCTTCCTGGCTTGGTTGAGGAATACATCCTGCAAATTCATGCTTTTCATCGCGCAACCTCCTTATGGAAAATCGGGCCCAGCCGCCGAAATTTGGGCAAAAAGGGCCTGTGCTTGTCAGAACTTTGGTGCGGCAACTGCCGGCAAACCGGCAATTTTATTTAGTATAGCATAATATTCCACTTTTTACCAGAGTGTTTTGCGCTTCTTCCAAAACTTCCCTCCAAGAGGGGAAGCGGTCGACGGCGATCCAGTGGATTCGTCCATCCCGCCGGAACCAGGTTAGCTGCCGCTTGGCATACCGTCGGGAACCCAGCTTGATCGCCTCCAGGCAATCCTCCAGAGGTGTTCCCCCAGAGAAGTAGCCCTCCAGCTCCTTGTAGCCGATGGCCTGGCGGGCAGTTCCGGCAAACCGGGAGCGGAACAAATCCTCCGCCTCCTGAAGAAGGCCAGCCTCCACCATCAAATCCACCCGCAGGTTGATTCGATCGTAGAGCTTCTGCCGGTTGTCATAGCAAAGGCCCAGGTAGCAAAGGGCGTAGTTGCCCGGCTTCTGCCGCGATTCCTCCTGGTGCAGGCTCATGGGCTTTCCGGTGAGGCGGTACACCTCGATGGCCCGCAGAATCCGCCCCAGGTTGTTGGGGTGGAGGGCCGCCGCCAGCTCCGGGTCAAAGGATGCCAGTTCCCGCAGCAGGGCTTCCCCACCCTCTTCCCGGGCTCGGGCTTCCAATTCCCGGCGCAGGTCCGGGTCGCTTTTGATCTCATGAAAGTCGATGTTGTCGACGACCGAGGAAAGGTACAGCCCCGTCCCCCCCGCCAGGATGGGCAGCTTGCCCCGGTTGTGCACCTCCCGGATTTTCGCCCGGGCCAGTTCCACATACTGGGCCACGCTGAACGCCTCATCTGGGTCCAAAAAGCCGATGAGGTGGTGGGGGATGCCCTCCATTTCTTCCAAGGTGGGCTGGGCAGTGCCGATGGCCATGCCCCGGTACACCTGCATGGAATCAGCGGAGATGACCTCGCCGTCAAAGGCTTTGGCCAACTCCACCGCCAGTTTGGTTTTGCCGGAAGCGGTGGGTCCGGCGATGGCCAACAGGGGAATTTTTTCTTGCATATCCATATCAAACAATCCTGCCAAACATTTTTTCCAATTCTTTTTGGGTGATCCGCACCGAGATGGGCCGCCCGTGGGGGCAGTACCGCAGGTCATCGTTCTCCCGGATCAGCCGCACCAACTGGGAGAGTTCCAGCGCTCCGTTTTTGTCGTGGGCCTTGATGGCCGATTTGCAGGCGACCGAGTGGTACAGATCCTCGATCAGATCGGGGGTGACCTCCCGGTTGTGGGCGGCGATTTTAGACGCGACCTCCGCCACCACTGCGGGGATGTCCAGCTGATTGAGGAGAAGGGGCGTCTCCCGGATGAGAAGGCAGCCGTCCCCGAAATCTTCGGCGGAGAAGCCCGCTTCCTCAAAGAGGTCTAGCGATTCCACTGCAGCTGCGTATTCCTCCTTGGAGAGGTTGACTGGAATTGGGGAGAGCAACACCTGCCGCTCCATTTCCCGGCCTTGGGACTTGAGCTGGTTGAAGATGTACCGTTCATGAGCGGCGTGTTTGTCCACCAAAATGATGGCGTCAGGGGTCTGGAGCACCAGGTAGGTGCCGAAGACCTCCCCCACCAGCCGGATGTCCTCATAGGGGTCGGTATCCCCGGAATAGAGCAGCGGAGCCGGTTTATTTTCCCCAGCCGGGGGGATTCCTCCCCGACCTGAGAGCGGCGGCTTGTCCGTTTCTATTGATTTTTGTGGAGGAATCTCCATTTGTTTCTGGGCTGCCGCAGTCCCCTTTACCCGGTAGGGGACGAGGACATCATCTGCCACCAACAGGGTTTCTCTTGAGGGGGTGTCCGGTTTTGAGGGGATCACCTTGGACTGAGATCCCGTATTCCAATCCCGTTTTTGCTGAGGTTTTAATTTGGGAGGGGGTGCCCACCCCCTCTGGGGTGGTGGGGCACTAGACGCAGAATGTTCCAGATGGGAAAACCGCTGCTGTTCCCCTGTATGATCAAAGGCCCGCAGGCCGAAGGGGGTGATGGACGTTTTTTTGGCTGGCTGGGGATCGCCCAAAAACCGATCCTTGCTGTACTGGCTCACCGCATCTTTGCAGGCGGCGTAAACCACGTTGTACACCGCCCTCTCGTCGGAGAAGCGAACCTCTGTCTTGGCAGGGTGGACATTGACATCCACTGTGTCCGGCGGGATGACCAGGTTGAGGACACATCCCGGGAACTTGCCCACCATCGTGGAGTTTTTATAGGCTTCCTCTAAGGCAGCGGCACAGGTTTTGGAATGGACGTACCGGCCGTTGACAAAGAAGTGCTGCATGGAGCGGGTGCCCCGGGCGCACTCCGGCTTGGAGATGTACCCTTCTGCCCGGACAAGGCCCCTCCCCTCCCCCAGCGGGATCAAGGAAGAGGAAAATTCCTTCCCATACACCGCGTGGATGGCAGAGAGAAGGTCCCCGTTGCCCGGGGTGGTCAATTTCAGCTCCCCTTCCCGCAGGTAGCGGAAAGAGACCCCGGGGTTGGAGAGGGCCATCCGGTCCACTACGTTGGAGACCCCCATCCCTTCCGTGCTGTCTTTTTTGAGGAATTTCATCCGGGCGGGGGTGTTGTAAAAGACGTCCCGGACCACCAGCGTGGTCCCCACCGGGCAGCCGGCGTCCAATAAATCCTTCTCCACCCCGCCCTCGATGACATAGCGGGTGCCGCAGGTCTCCTCTGCGGTGCGGGTCAAAATCTCCACCCGGCACATGGCGGCCACCGAAGCCAGAGCCTCTCCCCGGAACCCAAAGGTTAGGATGCCATTTAAATCCTCGGCGGTGAGGACCTTGCTGGTGGCATGGCGGAGGAAGGCGTTTTTCACATCCTCCCGGGCGATGCCGCAGCCGTTGTCGGTGATGCGGATGTAGCGGACGCCGCCGCCTTTGATCTCAATGGTGATCTGGTCCGCGCCGGCGTCAATGGCGTTTTCCACCAATTCTTTGACGATGGATGCCGGCCGCTCCACCACTTCACCGGCGGCGATCAATTCCGCCACTTCTTGCTGTAAAAGATGAATTTTTGCCAAGGCGTCGGCCTCCTTTCCCTATTGCACCAGGGCTTTTAACTGGTACAGCTTGTTGAGCGCCTCAATGGGCGACATGGTGTTTAAATCGGTCTGTTTCAAAAGCTCTTCCACCGGTGAGATCTTCGCCCCGGGGAGCATCACCTGCTGGTCTTCCAGAGGGGCTTCCCGCCGCTTCTTTCCCCGGACTTTCGGCGCGGGAGCGGCCTTGCCGGCTTCCAGCTCCTCCAGGATCTCATGGGCCCGCTTGATGATCCACTCTGGGATACCCGCCAGCTTGGAGACTTCAATGCCGTAGCTGTCGTCCGCCCCGCCCCGGATGATCTTGCGCAGGAAGGTGATGTCGTCCCCCCGCTTTTTCACCGCGATGTTGTAGTTTTTTACGCAGGGGATGAGGGACTCCAGGTCGGTGAGCTCGTGGTAATGGGTGGCAAACAACGTTTTGGCTCCCAGCTTTTTGGGGTCAGCGATGTATTCGATCACCGCCCGGGCGATGCTCATCCCGTCAAAGGTAGAAGTGCCGCGGCCGATTTCGTCCAGGATGAGCAGGCTGCGGCTGGTGGCCCCTTTGAGGATCTGGGCGACCTCGTTCATCTCCACCATAAAGGTGGATTGGCCGGAAGCCAGGTCATCCGACGCCCCCACCCGGGTGTAGATGCCATCCACTACCCCGATCTCCGCCTGGGCCGCCGGGACAAAGCTGCCGATCTGGGCCAAGAGGACAATGAGGGCGGTTTGGCGCATATAGGTGGACTTGCCCGCCATGTTTGGGCCGGTGATGATGGCGATGCGGTTCTCCGCCAAATCCAGCTGGGTGTCGTTGGAGACAAAGGGCTGGTCGGTGAGGATGGATTCCACCACCGGGTGCCGGCCGTCGGTGATGGCGATGCGGCCGGAGAGATTGACCCGCGGCCGGGTATAGCTGTTCTGCTGGGCCACAAAGGCCAAGGAGGCAAAGACATCCAGCCGGGCCACTGCGTTGGCAGTGGTTTGGATCCGGTGGAGCTGGGAGGCCACGGTGGAGCGGACGTCCTCAAAAATTTTGGCCTCCAGGGACAGCATGGATTCGTTGGCCGAGAGGATCTGGTCCTCCAGGTCTTTGAGCTCCTGGGTGATATAGCGCTCACAGTTGGCCAGGGTCTGCTTGCGGATATAGGTTTCCGGTACCAGGGACAAATAGGATTTTGTCACCTCTATGTAGTAGCCAAACACCTTGTTGTAGCTGATTTTCAGGTTTTTGATGCCGGTTTTCTCCCGCTCCTGGGTCTCGATGGCGGCTAGGTACTCTTTGCTGTGGGTCACAAGGCCCCGCAGGTGGTCCAGGTCCTCCTGGTAGCCGTCTTTGATCACCCAGCCGTCTTTTAAGGTGATGGGCGGCTCGTCGAAGATGGCCCGGGAGATCAGGTCACAGATATCCTCTAAGGGGTCGATATCCCGGTATATCTCCTGAAGGTACCGGGAATTTACCCCGCAAAGACGCTCTTTGAGGGCCGGAAGCCTGCGGGTCGTCATCTCCAGGGATTTCAGCTCCCGGGGCGTGGCGTTTCCAAAGACAATTTTGGTCATCAGCCGTTCCAGGTCGTAGATGCCGGAGAGCTGGTCTATGACATCGTCCCGCAGGATGGGGTTTTCAAACAGTTCCTCCACCGCGTTGAGCCGTTTGTCGATGTGGGCGGGGTTGACCAGCGGCTGTTCCAAGTACTGGCGCAGCAGACGCTTGCCCATGGCGGTTTTGGTTTTATCAATCACCCAAAGAAGAGAACCCCTCTTTTCTTTGGAGCGCATTGTCTCGGTTAATTCCAGGTTGCGGCGGGCGGTAATGTCCAGCCGCATATACTGGGTTTCGCTGTACAAATCGATAGTGGAAAGCCGTTCCACCCCGGTTTTTTGGGTGTCGTAGAGATAGGAGAGCAGCCCCCCGGCGGCGCAGACCGCGAGTGGTTTTTCTTCCAAGGAGAGGTTTTGCAGCGTCTCTTCCCCAAAGTGGGAGAGGACGCGGGCCTTGGCTTCCTCCACGGCATAGGCGCTGTCGTCCAGGCATTCGGCACAGCAGCTGAGCCGCTCTTTGATAAAGGAAGCAATGTGGTTTTTGCTTAAAAAAGCGGTGTTGAAGACAATCTCGCTGGGGGCGAACCGGGAGATCTCGTTTTTAATGGTTTCATCCTGGGGATCTTCAAACTGGGTGAGGTGGATTTCCCCGGTGGAGATGTCCGCCACGGCCACGCCGTAGCACTCCCCTTCCAGGTAGATGGAGGCGATGAAGTTGTTGACCCCTTCCTCCAACATGTTGGTCTCAATGAGGGTGCCCGGGGTGATGACCCGGATGACATCCCGCTTGACCAGGCCCTTGGCCGATTTGGGGTCCTCCATCTGTTCACAGATGGCGACCTTGTACCCTTTTTTGATCAGCCGGGCGATGTAGGCGTCGCAGCTGTGGTAGGGCACCCCACACATGGGGGCGCGCTCCGGGAGTCCGCAATCCCGTCCGGTCAGCGTCAGCTCCAATTCCTTGGAAACCAGCAGGGCATCGTCAAAGAACATCTCATAAAAATCCCCCAGGCGGAAGAAGAGGATGTGGTCTTTGTGCTGCTCTTTGACCTGCATATACTGCTGCATCATGGGCGATAATTCTGTCACTTGCGTTTCCTCCCCAATTAGGGCCACAGTGCGCCCCCACCCCGTGAGGTGAAGGCACACTGTGACAAAAATTTTTGTTCGGATGTGTAGTCAAAAGATTAGTGGCAACCCTGGCAGGATGCGCAGTTGCCGCCGCAGCCCATCTCCATCGGCTCGATGGTGTCGGGATCTTCGCCGTTGACGCTGCCGATGATGATCTGGTTGACAAAAGTCAGGGCCTCATCCATCTCCTGTTTGGCGGCGTTGTACTCCACCATCAAAGGGGTGGACATGATATCCTGGTACAGCTGTTTGAACTCGGAATCCAGCTGCATCATCCGATCGCCGTTTTTCTCGGTCTTCTGCACTTCCTGGTTGATCTCAATCCGCTTCATGTTGAAGGCGTTGATCATCTCCTGAAGCTTTTCATCGGCGTCGTTGACCTCGGTGGCTTTTTTCAGCCGCAGATATCTCTCATCCTGCTGCAGGGTTTTGCCGAGGAGTCTTGCGCATTCGATAATGTCCATGTTTGTTTCCTCCATAAAGGTTCATTATTTTATATTAATTCCCCAAGGACCAGCCAGTTGCGCGCCTTGGTCACTCGGACCTGGACAAACTGGCCGATGATTTCCTTTGGGGCCTTAAAATCGACGATGACGTTGGATTCAGTCCGGCCGGTCAGATACCCTTCCCCGGTCTTGCCGACTCCATCCACCAGCACCCGGTAGACGCCTCCCACCATGGCCTCATGCTCCTCCAGCCCGATTTTTTCCTGGAGGTCAAGGAGCTCCTGGAACCAGCGCCCCTTCTCCTCCCCTGAAACGGGGTCTGGCATCTGGGCGGCGCGGGTTCCACTGCGGCGGCTGTATATAAAGGTATAGAGGGCGCTGTAGCGCATTTTGCGGACCAGTTCCAGGGTGTCCTGGAACTCTTCATAGCTTTCCCCAGGGAAGCCCACAATAATATCGCTGGTGAAGGTGACATCCGGCATTTTCTGATGGGCATAAGCGGCCAGCTCCAGATATTCCTCCACGGTGTAGTGGCGGTTCATCTCTCTCAGCACTCGGTTGTTGCCGCACTGCACCGGCAGGTGGATGTGGTTGCAGACCTTTTTACAGGCGGCGATTGCGTCGATCAGCTCGTGGGTGCAGTCCTTGGGATGGCTGGTCATAAACCGGATGCGGAAATCGCCGGGGATGGCGTTGACCTGATGCAAAAGCCCGGCGAAATTGATCTGCTCCTCCAGGCCCTTGCCGTAGGAATTGACATTCTGTCCCAAAAGGGTGATCTCCTTGTACCCAGCTGCCACCAGTTCAGTGGCTTCCCTGATAATCTCCTTGCTGGGGCGGCTTTTCTCCCGGCCCCGCACATAGGGGACGATGCAGTAGGAGCAAAAGTTATCGCACCCATTCATAATGGGAAGCCAGGCTTTCAGGTCATTGTCCCGCAGAACAGGCAGCCCCTCGGCCATAGGGGCGCTTTCCTCACTGAGGTTAAACACCCGCTTGCCCTCGCTAAGGCAGGTGTACAGCAGCTCGGGGAACATATGGGCTACATGGGTGCCAAAGACCAAATCCACATAGGGGTAACTTTTTTTCACCTTCTCCGCCATATGGGGCTGCTGCATCATGCACCCACACAGGGCGATGATCAGTTCCGGATTGGCGGCTTTGTAGGCTTTGAGGGCGCCCACGTTGCCCAGGACCCGGTCCTCAGCGTTTTCCCGCACCGCACAGGTGTTGAAAAGGACAAGGCGGGCCTCTTCTGGGCGGTCGGTGAAGCCATAGCCCATCCGGGCAAGCATCCCCTTTAGTTTTTCGGTGTCGCTGGAGTTCTGCTGGCAGCCAAAGGAGTGGACCAGGGCCAGCGGCGGGGTATCACAGCGCTGGGATAAAAAGGAACAAACCCGGTCCATATACCGCTCCTGCCGGGCGGGGTCCGCGTCAAAAAAGTCATATTGGGTCAATGTGTTTGCAGCCATGGGGAATCCTCTCAAATCTTGCAGTATTAACTCATATATTATACTATCCGCAAAGAGGATAGTCAAATAAAAACCCCATCGTCCAATCCCATTCCCCGCCCTAAAATCCGACTGTCTTTGTGGAAAAGAAAAAATATCTTTTTTTCGGCCTTCTATTTTAGATTTTTTGGAAAAGCCGGCTTTTTCTTTGAAAAATCCAGTTGGGATAGTAATAATGCCTAAAAATATTTGGAATTTCTTGATTCAGATTGTTAATCACCAAACAAGAGGGCTTGAAAAACAAAGATATTTCTGTTTTGACTAGTATTTTTCAAAAATGTTTTTGAATTCTGGTAATTATATTTACTTTTTTCCAGATTGGGGGTATGATGAAAGTAAATCAAGATGGAAGGCGGACAGATAGATGGACCGGATTGACATTCGCATCCTAAACTGCCTGAAGAAAAATTCCCGGGAAAACGCCTCGGTCATTGGCGAAAAGGTCAATATGTCAGTTTCGGCGGTGATTGAACGGATCCGGAAGCTGGAAAATGCCGGCATCATCCGGCAGTACACAGTGGTGCTGGACCCCAAGCAAATTGGGAAGGATCTTTCCGCCCTGATCTCGGTGGGGATCGAGCATCCCCAGTACAACGACGGGTTTACCGAGTTTGTCAAAAGCTATCCTGAAATTGTGGAGTGCCACTACGTCACCGGCGATTTTGACTTTATTGTAAAGGTCCTCACCGATTCCACAGGCTCCTTGGAGAGGATTTTGAATGAGATCAAAAGCGTGCCCGGCGTGTCAGTCACCAAAACGTTGGTGATCCTCTCCACTGTTAAAAATGACTTTTCCGCCGGTTTGGAAGAAAACTGAAGCTGCACCTATGAGGACGGTTGTATGGGGTGATCTTTTCTCCCAGCTGCCCCTCTCATAAATAAAGGTTTATAAGGAGGAACTGTTATGATCATCGGTATTCCAAAGGAAATTATGCATGGTGAAGGCCGCGTTTCCGCAACCCCTGAGACGGTGAAAAAACTGGTGGCCGACGGGGCGACCGTCCTGTTTGAAAAAGGCGCCGGCGTAGAATCCTACTTCCCCGATGCACTGTATGCAGAAGCGGGCGCCACCCTGGTGGATGACGTTGCGGAAGTCTTTGCGAAATCCGACGTCATTTTGAAGGTAAAAGAGCCTCTGTTTAACGAAGCAAAGGGCCTCCACGAAGTGGATATGATGCATGAAGGCCAGTACCTGATCACCTTCATCCACCCCGCTTCCCCCGTCAACCATGAAATGGTCAAGAAAATGGCCGCCAAAAAGGTCATCGCCCTGACTTTGGACGGTGTCCCCCGTATTTCCAGAGCACAGAGCATGGACGCGCTGACCTCCATGAGCACCTGCGCTGGATATAAAGGCATGATCATGGCCACCGATGCCCTGCCCAAATTCGTTCCCCAGATCTTCTGCGCTGTCGGCATGATTAAGCCCGCCAACGTGCTGGTCCTCGGCACCGGTGTCGCCGGCCTCCAGGCCGTGGCAACCGCCAAGCGTTTGGGCGCCGTCGTCCACGCCGCTGATATCCGCCCCGACGCCTGCGAGCAGGCCAAGAGCTTGGGAGCCAAAGTTATCGACCTGGGCGTTCCTCCAGAAATCGCCATCGGCCAAGGCGGTTACGCCAACAAGCTTCCCGATGAGTGGCTGGAAAAAGAGCGCGCCATCCTGGCCGAGGCCATTAAGGATATGGACATTGTCTTCCTTTCCGCTCTGATCCCCGGCAAAATCGCTCCCATCCTGATCACAGAGGAGATGGTCAAGACCATGAAGCCTGGCTCGGTCATCGTAGACATTGCCATCGACCAAGGCGGCGACTGCGAGATCACCCCTCCCGGCTCCATCGAAGTGAAACACGGCGTCACCCTCCAGGGCATTAAGAATATCCCCGGTATGCTGCCCACCAGCTCCACCTGGATGTTCGCCAACAATATCTATAACCTGGTGAAATACCTGACCAAAGACGGCAAAATCGTGCTGGATACCAGCGATGAAATCGTCTCCTCCATCCTGGTTTGCCGGGATGGCGAGATCGTTCACGTCGGCGCCAAAGAGGCCATGGGCCTGTAAATCTACATACCATTCAATCGTCTTTGATAGGAGGGGCGGTAATCCGCGGGAAGCAGATTACCGCCCTTTTTCCTAGAAGCTCGATAGAATTAGGAGGTACTTTCATGAATCCCATTTTACTCGTTGTGATTTTTATCGTCGCCACTTTGGTAGGCTATAAAATCATCAGCAATGTGCCCAGCCTGCTCCACACCCCGTTGATGAGCGGCATGAATGCCCTCTCCGGAATCACCGTTCTGGGGGCGCTGACCGCTGCGGCCGCAGCGGCCTCCACCGGGAGCCGCATTTTGGGCGCTTTGGCAATCATCCTCGCTATGGTAAACGTGGCCGGCGGCTTCGGAGTCACCCACCGGATGCTGAAAATGTTCCGCACAAAGGAGGAGACGAGATGACATCCACCGTATACTACATGATCTGCGCGGTGCTGACCCTAGGCGTCCTTGTAGGAATTGCCATGATGAGCAAAGTCCCCACTGCGGTCAAGGGCAACCTGCTCAGCGCAGGCTGTACCCTGGCAGCCGTCCTGGTCACTTTGTATCGGTATGATATCCTATCCGATTGGCTTCTTTGGGGCAGTATGGCGGTCGGCCTGGTCATCGGCCTTGTTTGGACCGTCAAAATTAAGATGATCGAAATGCCCCAGTTGGTCGCCTTCTTCAACGGTCTAGGCGGTGCAGCTTCTATGCTGGTGGCCCTGCTTTCTCTTCTAGAGGCTCCCCAGCTGGATCTATTCTCCCGAGTCACTGCGTCTTTGGCTATGGTGATCGGCTCCATTACCTTCACCGGGAGCATGATCGCCGCGGGCAAGCTTCACAAGATCCTCTCTCAGAAATCCATTGTATGGCCCGCCCACCAGGCGATCACGACCATCTCTTTGGTTGCTTCCGCTGTCTGTGTCGGAGCTGCGGCAGTAGAGGGCCTCTCCCCTCTCCTGTTGATTGTGGTGCCCCTCGCCATCAGCGGCTTCTTTGGCATCGCATTTGCCATCCGCATCGGCGGTGCTGACATGCCCATCACCATCTCCCTGCTCAACTCCTTGAGCGGCGTAGCTGGTTCCATCGCCGGTATGGCCATCGGCGACCCGCTCCTGGTCGCTATCGGCGGCGTGGTGGGAGCATCCGGCCTGCTGCTGACCCAGATTATGTGCCGGGCGATGAACCGCTCGCTGGGGGACATCCTCTTGGGCAAGACTTCTGCCCCCGCCAAACCCAAGGCCGCTGTTCCCGCTCCACAAGAGAAGGAGCCGGAACCAGTTGTTGCGGAAGAACTCTCCCCCGCCGAGATCCTGCGGGAGGCCAAGAAGGTCATCATCGTCCCCGGATACGGCATGGCCCTGGCCCAGGCACAGCACCTGGTCAAACAGCTCTCCGATAAGCTGGAAGCCAACGGGACCCAAGTCCTCTACGCCATCCACCCCGTCGCTGGACGGATGCCCGGCCATATGAATGTCCTCCTCTGCGAGGCGGACGTCCCTTATGAGAAGCTCCACGAGATGGAGGAGGTCAACCCCGAGTTTGACTCCTGTGACGCCGCCATCATCATCGGGGCCAACGACGTGGTCAACCCCGCCGCCCGGGACGCAGAGGGTACCCCCATCTACGGCATGCCGGTGCTCAATGTAGATCACGCCAAGCACATCATCATCTGCAACTACGATCTAAAGCCCGGTTACGCTGGCGTCGACAACCCCCTCTACTCCCGCAAAGAAGGCGTATCCCTCCTTCTTGGGGATGCAGCAGAAACCCTCAGCCAGCTCCTTCAATCTATCTAGTCCCTCCTTCCCCCATATAGAGAACGCCCCCCCAATAGAGGGGGCGTTCTTCTTATTCCCGAATAGAAAAGAGGACGTGATACATCCCACGTCCTCTTTTCCGGTTATGTACAGGAAGTTGGTGTTATTTGCTTCTCTTTGCCAACATGACATCCACCATCGCTTTGGTGGCGGGTTTCATACCCACATTGGCAACATAAGCCAGGTTTTCGAACATTTTGGGGAAGGTGTCGCCCACGATGCCGTCAGCGGGGCTGGTGCACAGGCCTTCCATGGCCATCAATGCGGACAGTACAGAGATATTTGCAGCGATCAGCAGCTTGGTGGCACAGCCTTCCTTGGCTCCGTCACAGAGCATACCGGAAACACTTCCCAGGATGTTGCGCATAGCGCCCATCATTTGGTCTTCGCTGCCGCCCAACATGTAAACAATGGCAACCGAAGCACCCAAGCCGGCGGCAATACCGCAGGAGCAGATGGGAGAAAGAACACCGATGTAGGATTTGACATAGATGTTGACCATATGACCCAGGGCAACGGCGCGCAGGGTGGTCTCACGGTCGATATTCTTTTCCATGGCAAATTTGGCGATGGTCAGATACAAAGTGATGCCCTGGTTGCCGCTGCCGGACGCAGTCATAACCGGGACGACGCCACCGGACATTCTGGCATAAGCAGCACAGGTAGCGGTCTTCTGCGTTTCAGCAACAGCAGAGGAGTCCATCATGCCGTCCGCAGTCAGTTTGGAAAGGACTTTGCCCATCAGCATCTGCTTGCCAACCTCGGAAGCAGCCAGGTTGGTGTCAATACCCGTCTGGAGAGGCTCAATGTCAGCCAGGGGAACATTGTTGGCAAACTCGATGAAGTCCGCCAGTGTATAGTTCTGGATAGAAGTATCCACAGCGGCATTGGCCAGTTCCAGCTCCTTGAAGGGAGCGTGAGAGATGTCGATGATGCGGTCATGAGCGCCAAAGGTAGTGACCCGGACGGAATCACAGTCGGTGACCAAGGTAGTCTCGATGAACAGGCTGGTACACTCTTCGTTGAAGGTGATCTCAATCATGGGCAGCAGGACTTTTGCCTTCTCATAGTCGGCCTCAGTCAAGGTGCTGAGCAGGTCCATCCCCTTGTCGGGATCGCCGGCGACGATGCCCACAGCCACACTCACATCAACGCCCCGCTTGGAGATGCCGGGGATGCCAACGGTCATAGCATTACGGAACAGGCCCATATCCATCTTTACATGGATTTCTTTCAGTTCGCCTTTGACATTTTTGCGGGCAGTTGCCGCGTTCAGGGCAATGGCAACAGGCTCGGTGCAGCCGGTCGCTATTTTCATAGAGGACATGATTTTGTCCAGGAAATATGCTCTCTTCTCAAGTTCTGTCATAATGACGCTCCTTCACTCCAAATTAGATGATAGCCTCTTGCCACTATTATAGCACATTTTTTCATCTGTGCATATTTTTTTATGCTGAAAGAATTTTTTATTACAATATGCATCTCTTTTCGACATCCTTTGGTGCAGAATCACGAAAAAAAGAGAAGTCCCTGCAAATTTGAAGGGACTTTTTTATACCTTTTCACGAAAAAAGGAGCAAATTTAGATATTTTAACCGAATTCCATCGAAGCAATTGGAAGAAATTTCAAGCACAAATTCTTTCTCAAAATGGCGTTTTATTGCCTGATAAGGCAAAAGGGGACGGAATCACTCCGTCCCCTTTGTTCCCTATTACTGCTCTTCAAACATGTCTTTGCCAACGCCGCACAGGGGGCACAAGAAATCCTCCGGGACATCTGCCCACAGGGTACCTGCTGCAATGCCGTTATCGGGATCGCCCTGCTCTTCGCTGTACACATAGCCGCAAACGGTGCAGATATAGCTTTTCATTGGATACCGCTCCTTTACTCATATTTATTTCCTCTAGTATACCATACAAGTATATTACAGTAAAGAGGAATTTTTCCACTTTCCTATCTTTTCAAAATCTTTTTCAAATATGCGCCGGTGTAGGACTTCTCACAGGCGGCAATTTCCTCAGGTGTGCCGGTGGCTACTACCTCCCCGCCTTTGTCTCCCCCTTCTGGGCCAAGGTCGACGATATAATCGGCCACCTTGATGACATCCAAATTGTGCTCAATCAAGATCACCGAGTTGCCAGCCTCCACAAAGGCTTGCAGCACTTCGGTCAACTTGTGGACGTCAGCGGTATGCAGGCCGGTGGTGGGCTCGTCTAAGATATAGATGGTCTTTCCGGTGGGCCGCTTGGAGAGCTCCGCCGCCAGCTTGACCCGCTGGGCCTCGCCGCCGGAGAGGGTGGTAGCCGGTTGGCCTACTTTGACGTACCCCAAGCCCACATCATAGAGGGTTTGCAGCTTCCGCCGGATCTTGGGCTGGTTCTCAAAAAAGCGGAGTGCTTCCTCCACTGTCATCTCCAGCACGTCGTAGATGCTTTTGCCCTTGTACTTGATCTCCAAGGTCTCCCGGTTGTACCGGCGGCCCTTGCAGACCTCGCAGGGGACAAAAATATCCGGCAGGAAGTGCATCTCAATTTTGAGGATGCCGTCCCCCTCACAGGCTTCACACCGGCCCCCTTTGACGTTGAAGGAGAACCGCCCTGGCCCATAGCCCCGCATCTTGGCGTCGTTGGTCTGGGCAAAGACGTTGCGGATGTCGGTAAAGACCCCGGTATAGGTGGCTGGGTTGGAACGAGGAGTCCGACCGATGGGGCTTTGGTCGATGTCGATTACCTTGTCCAGGAATTCCAAGCCGCGGATCTCCTGGCAGGCGCCGGGTTTCATCCGGGCGCCGTTAAGCTCCCCGGCCAAGGTCTTGTAGATCACCTCGTTGACCAGAGAGGACTTTCCCGACCCGGAGACGCCGGTCACCGCCACAAAACAGCCCAGGGGGATTTTCACATCCACCCCTTTCAGGTTGTTCTGGGTGGCGCCCACCACCTCCAAAAAGTGGCCGTTGCCCTTGCGCCGCTCCTTGGGGACAGGGATCTGTTTCTCCCCGGAAAGGTACTGGCCGGTCAGGGATTCTTTGCAGGCCATAATGTCCTCCACCGTTCCGGCGCAGACCACCTCTCCCCCGTGGATACCCGCCCCAGGGCCGATGTCCACAATGTAGTCCGCCGCCCGCATGGTGTCCTCGTCGTGCTCCACCACAATCAGGGTGTTGCCCAGATCCCGAAGCCGTTTGAGGGTGGCGATCAGCTTGTCATTGTCCCGCTGGTGCAGGCCGATGGAGGGCTCGTCCAGGATGTAAAGCACCCCCATCAGAGAGGAGCCAATCTGGGTGGCCAGCCGGATGCGCTGGCTCTCACCGCCGGAGAGGGTCCCAGAAGAACGAGCCAAGGTCAGGTATTCCAGGCCCACGCTCTGCAGGAAGCCCAGCCGCTCCTTGATTTCCTTGAGGATTTGGGCGGCGATCATCTCATCCCGGGGGGAGAGCTTCAGGTTGTTCAAAAACTCCAGGGCGGCCACCACCGACATCTTGGTGAACTCACTGATGTTGATTCCCCCGACAGTCACCGCCAGGGATTCCTTTTTCAGCCGGTCGCCGTGGCACTCGGGGCAGACCACCGAGCTCATCCAGGTGGAGAGCTCGTCCCGCATCCACTGGCTGTTGGTCTCCCGGAACCGGCGTTCCAGGTTGTTGACGATCCCCTCAAAGTCGGTGGTGTAGGAGCCCACCATGGTGCCGGTCTCCCGCTTGACCTTGATCTTCTCCCCTTTGTTGCCGTAGAGAAGCAGGTCCACAATCTGCTTAGGCAGGTCTTTTACTGGGGTGTCCAAAGAGAAGCCGTAGTGGTCGGCCAGCCCTTCAAAATACATCTGGGCGATGCCGCCCTCGGAAAAATACCAGCCGCTGGCTTTGATGGCCCCTTCCCGGATGGAAAGGTTTTTATTGGGGATGACCAAATCCGGGTCAATCTTCAGGAAGGTGCCCAAGCCGGTGCATTTTGGGCAGGCACCAAAGGGGTTGTTGAAGGAGAACATCCGGGGGGTGAGCTCCTCAATGCTGATGTCGTGTTCCGGGCAGGCGTAGTTCTGGGAAAAGAGCAGTTCCTTCCCCCCCTGCACATCGATGAGGGCCAGGCCGCCAGTGAGGGCCAGGGCCGTTTCCAAAGAGCCGGTGAGACGGGACTTGATCTCCTCTTTGATCACCAGCCGGTCGATGACAATTTCAATGGTGTGCTTCTTGTTTTTTTCCAGTTTGATCTCCTCGGAGAGATCGTAGAGGTTTCCATCCACCCGCACCCGGACATATCCGGATTTGCGGGCGCTGTCCAGCTCTTTGACGTGCTCCCCTTTTTTGCCGCGGACCACAGGCGCCATCACCTGGATTTTGGTGCCGGGCTCCAGTTCCAGGATTTTATCCACCATCTGGTCCACCGTCTGCTGGGTGATCTCCCGTCCGCAGATGGGGCAATGGGGCACGCCGATCCGAGCGTACAGGAGGCGCAGGTAGTCGTAGATCTCGGTGACGGTGCCCACGGTGGAACGGGGATTTTTGGAGGTGGTCTTCTGGTCGATGGAGATGGCCGGGGACAGCCCTTCAATGGAATCCACGTTGGGTTTCTCCATCTGGCCCAGGAACTGCCTGGCATAGGAGGAGAGGCTTTCCACATACCGGCGCTGGCCGTCAGCATAGATGGTGTCAAAGGCCAGGGAGGATTTGCCTGAACCGGAGAGGCCGGTGAACACCACCAGTTTATCCCGGGGGATTTCCACGTCGATGTCCTTGAGGTTATGCTCCCTGGCTCCCTTTATCACAATTTTATCGATAGCCAAAATTGATTACTCCTTTGTCGTCCTGGTTATTTCTGTTCCCGCAGGGTCTTAATCTTATCCCGCAGGTAAGCGGCGTGCTCGAATTCCAGAAGCTTGGCGGCGTTCTTCATCTCCACCGTCAGTTTCTCGATGAGGGCTTCCCGCTCTTTGTGGCTCAGTTTCTTCTTCCGGGCCTTCTGCTCGGTAGTTTCCTTGCTGGAGATCTCCAGCACCTCGTGGACGTCCTTCAGAATGGTCTGGGGCACGATGCCGTGGGCTTCGTTGTACGCCTGCTGGATGCTGCGGCGGCGGTTGGTCTCCCGGATGGCCCGCTCCATGGAAGGGGTCACCGCGTCGGCGTACATAATCACCTTGCCGTTAGCGTTTCGGGCCGCCCGGCCGATGGTCTGGATCAGCGACGTCTCCGACCGGAGGAAACCCTCCTTATCCGCATCCAGAATGGCGACCAAGGAAACCTCCGGGATGTCCAGGCCCTCCCGCAGAAGGTTGATGCCCACCAGGACGTCAAATTCCCCAAGGCGCAGGTCGCGGATGATCTCCATCCGCTCGATAGTGTCCACCCCGTAATGCATATAACGGATGCGGGCCCCCATGTTTTCCAGGTAATCGGTCAGGTCTTCCGCCATCTTCTTCGTTAAAGTGGTGATGAGCACCCTTTCCTTGCGGGCCACCCGCTCGTTGATCTCCGACAGCAGGTCGTCGATCTGCCCTTCCACCGGCTTGACCTCGATAATCGGGTCCAAAAGGCCGGTGGGCCGGATGACCTGCTCCACGATCTCGGAGGCGTGCTCCCTCTCAAAAGGGCCAGGGGTGGCGCTGACAAAGACGATCTGGTTGAGTTTATCATAGAACTCTTCAAATTTCAAAGGCCGGTTGTCCAGGGCAGAAGGCAGGCGGAACCCATACTCCACCAGACTGGTCTTGCGGGCGCGGTCCCCAGCGTACATGGCGTGAGCCTGGGATAAGGTGACGTGGGATTCATCCACAAAGAAGAGGAAATCTTTGGGGAAGTAATCCAGCAGGGTATATGGCGTGCTGCCCGGCGCCCGGCCGGAGAGCACCCGGGAGTAGTTCTCTATGCCCTTGCAGAAGCCGATCTCCGAGAGCATCTCAATGTCGTAGTTGGTCCGCTCTGCGATGCGCTGGGCCTCGATGAGCTTGCCTTCCTCCCGGAAGCGGGCCACCTGCTCGTCCGCCTCCCGGCGGATTTCCTCCAAAGCAGCTGCCATCTTCTCCGCCGGTACAATGTAGTGGGATGCCGGGTAGATGGCCACGTGGCTGACTACATTCTTCACCTCGCCGGTGAGCACATTGATCTCGCTGATGCGGTCGATCTCATCCCCGAAAAACTCCACCCGGATGGCGGTCTCACTGGAGTTGGCGGGGAACACTTCCACCACATCCCCCCGCACCCGGAATTTATTGCGGATAAAGTTGATGTCGTTGCGCTCGTACTGGAGATCCACCAGTTCCCGCAAAAGGGCGTCCCGATCCTTCTGCATCCCGGGCCGCAGGGAGATCATCATGTTCTGATAGTCTTCCGGGTCGCCCATAGTGTAGATGCAGGAGATGCTGGCCACGATGATTACATCCCGCCGCTCCGACAAAGCCGCTGTAGCCGAGTGGCGCAGTTTTTCAATCTCATCGTTGATGGCGCTGTCCTTCTCAATATAGGTGTCGGTGCTGGCAATGTACGCCTCCGGCTGATAGTAGTCGTAATAGCTCACAAAATATTCCACCGCGTTGTTGGGGAAAAAGCTTTTAAATTCGGAACACAGCTGTGCCGCCAGGGTCTTATTGTGGGCGAGAATCAGGGTCGGCCGGTTGAGCCGGGCGATGACGTTTGCCATGGTGAAGGTCTTACCGGAGCCGGTGACCCCCATCAGGGCGATTTCCCTCTCCCCCCGCTCCAATCCTTTGACAATCCGGTCGATGGCCTCTGGCTGGTCGCCGGTGGGCTGGTACGGCGATACAAGTTCAAAACGATCTGGCATTACAGCTCCTTTCTCCCAACAACTGCTGGGGACAAGTTCCTCCAGTCAACTCCCAAACCGGAATCACTGCAAACAACAAACAAAAAACAAAAGAACTCGAATGAATTCGAACATAGGTTCCTTAGCCTTACTACTATACCACATTGCGGGGATTCATACAACTAGAATGTTGTATTTTTTCACATTTCATTCGGGAAAAACTCCTTCCCCGCCAAAAACCCCAGATTTTTCCCCCTCCGGGCAGGCCGAGCTTTTGCCAGGGTAATTGGCCGCACCGCCTTTGGCCCCAGCGGTTGAAGAATCTCTCTTTAGGGAAGAAAAGTGGATTAAATCCGTATTCTTTCTTATTATACCTCTTTTTTCTAGATTCGCAACATTTTTAGGAATTATTCTTAGATTATTCCCCATTCTCCCACCAAAAAATTACCTGTTTTTTACCGGATGATGGCGGATTCTTAAACAAAGCTCTGGTAGGATGAATGCGTAATCGAAATGGGAGGTACTTGTATGTACAAGATTGAACTCAGAAACATCACCAAATCCTATGGCGGGAACCCTCCGGTCATTGAGAATTTGAATTTAGGCATCAAGGAAGGGAGCTTTACCGTCCTTTTGGGGCCTTCCGGCTGCGGCAAGTCCACCATCCTGCGGATGATCGCCGGCCTTGAAACGGTCACCCAGGGGGATATTTTTATGGACGGGATCAGCGTCCGGGACACAGCGCCCGGCGACCGGCAGATCGCTATGGTCTTTCAGAACTACGCCCTTTACCCCACTATGACTGTGCGGGAGAACATGGAATTCGGCCTGAAAAACGGCAAAATCCCCAAGGAGGAGCGGGACAAACGGATCCAGGAAATCTCCGAAATGGTGGGCCTGACCGAATATCTCGACCGCAAACCCCAGCACCTCTCCGGCGGGCAGCGGCAGCGGGTGGCCCTGGCCCGGGCCATTGTAAAAAAACCAGCTGTCTTTTTGATGGACGAACCCCTCTCCAACTTGGACGCCAAGCTGCGCAACCAGATCCGCACCGATTTGATCGAGCTTTACCGCAAGCTGGGCACCACCTTTGTCTACGTCACCCACGACCAGGTGGAGGCCATGAGCATGGGCACCGACATCGTCCTGCTGGAAAAGGGGGTTATCCGCCAAAGCACCACCCCCAATGAGATCTATCAGCACCCAGCCAATGTATTCACCGCCAAATTTATCGGATCCCCGCCCATGAATGTACTGGATGCCTCTGCTTTCACAGAATTGGGGGTCTCCCTCCCCGAGGGAACCCGCTATGTGGGATTCCGGCCGGAAATCGCCATGGTGGCATCCTCCATCACTGGCCTGACCGGCGACTATGTCGCCATGGAAGGGGACCTTCTCGCCCGGGAGATGCTGGGTGACCAAACCCTTTACAAAGTCCAGACCCCCTATGGGATTGTCCACGTAAAAATCTTTGACGACTGGGGTGTGGGGTACGGCAAGGTGACCATTGTGGTGAAAAAATCCAACCTGTTCTTCTTCGACCAGCAAGAACAGGCCATCGCCTAACGAAACAGGAGGGACTGTATGCTAAAAACGGAAGCGATTCTCCCCGCCGCCCAGGTGCGGGAAACGGCAAAGGGGAAACCCAAGCACATCTTCTCCAGGGCCTTGCCTTACCTGATGGTGGCCCCCTCCCTCACCATCTTCTCGGTGTTTGTCCTCTACCCCATCTTCTACATGATCTATCTCAGTTTCTTCAAGTGGAACATGATCGGCCCCAAGACCTTCATCGGCCTCAAAAACTTCACTGACATGTTTGCCGACCCAGAATTCTGGCAGGTGCTGGGGAACTCCTTCCAATACATGTTCTTTACTGTGGTGCTGTCGGTGGGGCTCGCCCTTCCCCTGGCGGTTTATCTGAAGGCCAACACCCGGGTCAACCGGTTTTTACAGGGAGTTGTGTTTACCCCTTATGTGGTCTCGCTGGTATCCATCTCCTTTGTTTGGATGTGGCTGATGGACAGCGACTACGGTCTGCTCAACTACTTGCTGGAGCTTCTCCACCTGCCTGCGGTGGGCTGGCTCAACGACCCAGATGTGGCCATGTATTCCCTGATCACCGTATCCGTTTGGAAGAGCCTTGGCTACAACGCCATGATCCTCCTCTCCGGCATGCAGAGCATCCCGCCTTACCTCTATGAGGCTGCCAACCTGGACAAATCCAGCGGAATGACCACCTTCTTTAAAATCACCCTGCCCATGCTTTCCCCCACCCTATTCTTTTTGACCTTGATGAACATGATCTCCTCCTTCAAAGTATTTGAGACGGTCAACATCATGACTTCCGGCGGGCCGATGAACTCCACCAATACCTTGGTGTACGACATCTACCTCTACGGGTTTTCCTACTACAAAATCGGCTACGCTTCCGCCATGGGGGTGGTCTTGATGATCATCATCGGCATCTGTACCATCTTCTACTTCCGCAGCCTGAGCCGCCGGGTCCATTACCGGTAAGGAGACATAGATATGAAAAAACGCATCACCTTCACTTCCGCGGGGAAACTGGTCTTCGACGTCTTCCTCTTTCTCATCTTCTTCCTCCCCTTCTATTGGATGGTGCTCACCTCCATCAAGACCATGGGCGAAACCCTGAAGATGCCCCCTTCCTTTTGGGTGAGCAATCCCCAGTGGGAAAACTTTGTCACCGCCTTCAACGCCATCCCCTTCTTGAATATGCTCAAAAACAGCTTGATTGTGGTGTTTGGCACCCTTTTCTGCCAGTGCATCACGGTGATCCCGGCGGCTTATGCCTTTGCCCGGTATGAGTTTAAAGGGAGCAAATTCCTCTTCGGGGTGACCCTGGCCACCATGATGATCCCCGCCCAGTTGATCTTCCTGCCAGTATTCCTGCTGTTTAGCCAGCTGGGCCTCATCAACAGCTATTGGTCGCTGATCCTCCCCTCGGCCAGCAGCGCTTTCGCCATCTTTATGCTGCGCCAGACCTTCAAGCAGGTGCCGGAGGAGCTTTTAGAGGCAGCCCGCCTGGACAACGCCAGCGAATGGACCATCCTGCGCAGGATTATGCTGCCCATCGCCCGGCCCACTGTGGTCACTTTGGCGCTGCTCACCTTTATCAGCAGCTGGAATGACTACTTTTGGCCCTTGGTGCTGACCACCAACAACACTGTGCGCACCCTGCCGGTGGGGATTGCCGCTCTGAAAGCGGCTGAGGGCGGTATCAAATACCACATCCTCATGGCGGGCAACGTCCTGCTGGTCATACCGGTGCTGGCTGCTTTCTTTATCGCCCAGAAGCAGGTAATCCGGGCCTTTACCTACATGGGTGAAAAATAACCGTTCCCCCTTTCCACTGCGGTTGGAATTCTATAAATCAAAATATAAGGAGATTCAACATGAAAAAGGCAATCGCACTTCTTTTGGCGGCTTCCATGACCCTTTCCCTTGCGGCCTGCGGCGGCGGAGGCGGCGGCCCCTCCACCCCGGATTCCTCCAGTGGCGACAGTGAAGTAGTGGAGCTGACTTACTGGTATTCCTGGACCGATAAGATCCAGGAGAACAACATCAATCTGGTCAACCAATTCAACGAGACGGTGGGCAAGGAAAAAGGCATCCACGTCACTGCCGAATACCAGGGCACCTATGTGGACCTGCACCAGAAGCTTCAAGCCGCTTATATCTCCGGCACAGTGCCCGATGTCACCGTCATGGAAATCGCATCCATCAAGACCTTTGCCGAAAACGGCGTTCTGGAGCCCTTGAGCCCCTATATTGAACGGGACAATATCGACATGGATGACTTCTATGAGGGCCTTCTCACCAACTGCCAGGTAGACGGTACCTGGTACGGCCTGCCCTACCTGCGCAGCACCCCCATCCTCTATATGAACACCACCCTGCTGGAGAAAGCCGGCCTTGATCCGGCGGGCCCCAAAAACTGGGAGGAACTGGCCCAGTACTGCAAGACCATAAAAGAGGAGACCGGAGCCTATGGCCTCTCTATGTACTCCTACATCTGGGTGTTGGAAGCCTTCCTCTTGGGCAACGGAACCAGCGTCCTAAACCCCGAAGAGACCAAAACAAACATCGCCGACGAAAAATCCATTGAGGCCATCCAGTTCTTTAAAGATTTGAAGGACCAGGGGTACATCCGCTGCGTGGCCGGCGCCGACTCCACTAAAATCGACGCGGACTATATCAACCAAAACTGCGCCATGTGGTTCACCTCCACCGCCAACCTCTCCAACATCCTGGCCAACGCCAAAGAGAACAACTTCGAAGTCAACACCTGCTTCATCCCTGGCAACGGCCAGTACGGCGTGCCCACCGGCGGCTGTAACCTGATTATGACCTCCAAAATCTCCGACGAACACAAAGAAGCCGCTTGGGAGTTCATCAAATGGATGACCAGCCCCGAACAGGCCGCTTACGCCAGCGAATACACCGGCTACGTCCCCAGCCGCAAGAGCGCCACCGCTACCGACCGCATCCAGAAGCTGTATGAGTCCACCCCTCAATTCAAAGTGGCCCTGGATCAGCTGGAGCTCTACGGCCACGGCCGCCCCATGAATCCGGGATACGCCCAGGCCAGCAATGAGATTGTCGCTGCCCTGGATGCTATTTGGGTCAACGGCGCGGACACGGTTTCCACCTTGCAGGAGACCGCTGCAAAAGTGGATAAGCTCTTGGCGGAATAGCCTCCCCTTGGAACGCCGACCCCTTCTTTTTTGGAAAAGGCGGCGTTCCTTTTCTCTACCCAAACCCACCATTTTCAATACAAGCAAAGGAGATTGTGCCCTATGGCAAAAAAACTGATCGTCCTCTCCCTAGATGCACTGCAAACTGGCGACCTGGATCTACTGTTCCAACTTCCCTACTGTTCCCAGCTGGCGGAAAAATGCGCCATTGTCAAAAATGTGCGAGAAATTTATCCCACCCTGACCTATCCAATTCACACCGCCATTGTCACCGGCGTAAGGCCGGAGAAAAACGGCATCCCCCACAACCAGAAGCCGGGCATCACCCGGGATGAACCCAACTGGAGCATCATGGGCTCCGACTGGTACTGGGAGAAAGAAGGCATCCAAGTTCCCACCCTAGTGGACGCCGTCTGGGAGGACGGCCGCACTGCGGCGACGGTCAACTGGCCGGTGACCGCCGGGGATACCCGGGGGTACAATGTGCCGGAAATTTGGCCGGTGAAAGCCCTCAAAGAGGACCAGCGGGAAGTCTACCGCAAGGCCGCCTCCCCTGCTGCATTTGAGGAGTACTATGACCGGTTCATCTCCCGCTACGACTGGCACAGCAATGACGACCTGCGGGTCTACGGGGTGGAGATCGCCATTGACATCCTGCGCAACCACAAACCGGACCTGCTCCTTCACCACATCGTCCACCTGGACCACGCCCGCCACGTCCACGGGGACCACGGCCAGGAGATTGAAGACTGTATCAAACAGCTTGACATCGCCGTGGGCCGGATCGTAGAGGCCACCAAGGACGCTGGCACCTACGAGGACACCAACTTTGTGCTGCTGGGCGACCATGGGCAGATCGACATCCGTCAGGTATTCCACCTCAATGCCTGCTTGGTGGATATGGGCTTCATCCGGCTGGGGGCAAACGGCCTGCCAGAGGAGTATGAGGCGTACAGCTTCTCTGCCGGGTTCTCCACCCACATCCACCTCAAGGACAAAGGGGATGAAAGGCTGGTATCCCGGGTTCACAAGGCTCTTCTCGCCCTCCAGGCCGCCTATCCCCAGTGTATCGACCGGGTGTACACCGCCGAAGAAGCCTTGAAAGAAGAGGGCCTTTCCGGAGAATTCTCCTTTGTGGTAGAGGGCGCCCTTGGCACCTTGTTCCAGAACAGTTTTACCGCCCCTATCCTCATTTCCCGGGAATCCCCGCTCTACGATCAATACAGCGCCACCCACGGCCATCACCCATCCAAAGGGGAAAAGCCCCCCTTTGTGGCATTCGGGCCGGACATCCGCCCCGGGGTAGTCATCGATGGCGCCGACCTGCTGGATGAATGCCCCACTTTGGCTGCCTTAGCGGGTGTGGACATGCCACAGATGGAGGGGAAACCCTTCCCCATTCTCAAGTAATTTCTGGAGGAAATATATGATTCAAACCCTATCGGACATCTATCTCTACAGCGACATTGACGGCACCTTGGGAATCGCAGGGCTTGGCATCCCCCAGCGCAACCGCCAGGCCATCGCCCGGTTTGTGGAAAAAGGAGGTCATTTTGCCCTGTGCACCGGCCGGGGCATTACCAACATCAAGCCTTTTGTGGAGGGCCTGCCCATCAATGCCGATTCGGTGATCGGCAACGGATGTGCTGTCTATAGTTTTGCGGAGGACAGAGCTCATTCGGTGACCTATATCCCCCCACAAGGAGAGGATTACCTGCGGGAGATCCTTTCCCAGCACCGGGAATTTGGCGTGCTTCTCATCAATGAGGAAGGGTACTTCATCCTAAAAGAAGAGGGCCGGCCGGATCAGTGCTTTTCCCGGGAATTTCCCCGCCGAACCTTAGAGGAACTCCAAGGCCCCTACTACAAATTCCTTTTTGTTGTTCCAGAAGAAGATGCCCAACAAGTCTATGAGGAACTGAAAAGCCGCCCCTACCCCGGTGTGGACTTCGTCCGCTCCGCCCTCACCTCCATTGAGATGCTTCCCCATGGGGTGAGCAAGGCCAGCGCCTTTTTGAAGCTGTGCAAGGAGCAAAACATTCCTATTGAAAACACCGTATTTATCGGGGATTTTTACAACGACCGGGAGATGTTCCTCTCCGCCGGGTTTCCTACCTGTGTAGGCACTACTCCGGAGGATCTGAAGCCTTTGTGCAAAATGGTTCTTGGGCCCTGTATGGATGGCGCCGTAGCTGATTTAATCCAGTGGCTGGAGGAGCGCTATCCCCCGGCAAAGGCATAACCCTCTCTATTTAATCATCCCTTTTCGCATTCCCGCCCCTCAGTGCCAGCACAACAGCACATAAAAAAGCAGCGCGGCAACAAGCCGCGCTGCTTTTTTATTGCTTCAGCGGATCTGGAGATTTGGGGCTGCGCCCGCCTACATCCCCACAAAAAGGCCGGAATCTGCCAAGGAGACAAAATCATCCTGGGCGACGATGATATGGTCCAACAGCTGAACCGAGACCGCATCCAACGCATTGCGAAGCTTTATGGTGGTGGCGATATCGTCGTTGGAGGGCAGTGCAAACCCCTGGGGATGGTTGTGGGCCACCACCACTGAAGCCGCGGCCACACGCATAGCCACCTCCACAATCCGGCGGACGGTGATGGGTGCGCTGTCGATGGTCCCTTCGGTGAGGATGTCGCAGTACAGCAGCTTCTTTTTGTTGTCCAGGCAGGCCAAATACACCACCTCATTGGTGCGGCCTACAAATTTGTGTTTGAGGAAACTGCCCACCTTTTCGGTGGTGTCCAACACCGTTCCCGCGGCATATTTGTCGTCCAGGTAGCGGCGGCTTAAGGAAGAAACCATCCCCACCAGGATTGAGGCGCTTGCCCCGACGCCAGGGACCTTTTGCAGTTCCTCTATCGGGGCGTCGCATACGCCGGAAAAAGACCCGAACCGTTCCAGCAACTGGTGGGCGATTTTGTTGGTATCCCCCCGTGGGATGGCATAAAACAACAAAAGTTCCAACACCTCGTGGTCCTGGAACCCATCCAGCCCTGTTTTGAGAAACCGGTCCCGAATCCTCTGCCGGTGTCCGCTGTGGATATTCTTATCCTTCCCCGATCCCTTTTGTTGTTCCACCTGTCTCTGCCTCCGCTCCCCTTGATGCTCCCAGTATAGCAAAAACCGGCGGATTTTGGAATGGATCGGTGAGGTTTTGTCCGGAATTCTTTTCATTTCCCCTGCTTTTTGGTATACTGGAACAAGACTTTTATGGAATTGCTGGGCATCCCAGCGGGGAGGAATCATGAAACAATTTGTGGTCAACCAAAACGATGCCGGCCAGCGGATGGACAAGTTTATCGCCAAATCCATTCCCAAACTGCCTCAGTCGCTGCTGTACAAGGCCCTGCGGACCAAGCGGATCAAGCTCAACGGCAAGCGGTGTGAAATCTCCACCAGGGTGCAGGCGGGGGATTTGGTGGAATGCTACCTCAATGATGAGTTTTTTGAAACACCCCAGATGGAGTTTCCTTTTTTAGCCGCCCCCGGGGAGGTCGACATCCTCTATGAAGATGAGAACCTCCTTCTTTTAGATAAAAAACCTGGGCTTTTGGTCCACGAGGATCAGAAGGAACAGGTGGACACCCTCATCAACCGGGTGCTCCACTACCTCTACAACAAAGGGGAGTACCGGCCCCAGGAGGAAAACAGCTTTGCCCCAGCCCTCTGCAACCGGATTGACCGCAACACCGGCGGGATTGTCATCGCGGCCAAAAATGCCCCCACCCTGCGGGTGCTCAACCAGAAGATCAAGGACCGGGAATTGGACAAACGGTACCTCTGCATCGTCCACGGGCAGATGCCCAAAAAATCCGACACCCTCAAAGCTTACCACATCAAAGACGAGTCCAAAAACCAGGTCTTTGTCTTTGACTCCCCCCGGTCTGGCGCCAAGACCATGTTGACCAAATACCGGGTGCTGGCCCAAAACGGCCGCTTCTCCCTACTGGAGGTAGAGCTGCTCACCGGCCGCACCCACCAGATCCGCGCCCACCTGGCACATGTGGGACATCCCCTGTTGGGGGACACCAAATACGGTTTCAACCGGGATAACAAGGGCACCGGATTCCGGTTCCAGGCGCTGTATTCTTACCAGCTGGGGTTCCGCTTTTCCACCGATGGGGAGCATCTCTCCTACCTGGATGGCAAGGTGTTCACCGTGCCAAAAGTGCAGTTTAAAGAAGATTTTCTTGCAGGCAAAATTCGATAATGATTTTTAAAACTAGGGTTTTTCTCCAAAAATATTTCACATAATTCAAAAATCCGTCTGTAAAGAACATTATCTTTACAGACGGATTTTTGTTGATACAAAAGGCTTTTTTCACCTTTTTAAAAAAATGTCATCTGACTGCTGTCAGGGATATCTTTGAGGGCCCCTGCATCTTTGAGAAGTTCTACCACCGCTTTGGAGACCTTTGCACGGTTGATAATGTCATCCCCCGAGATGAATTCCCCTTCCGCTGCAGCATCCTGGATGCTGGTGGCAGCGGCAGCTCCAAGCCCCTTAAGGGCACAGAAAGGCAGGCGGATCTTTCCATCCTCGCACTGGTATTTGGTGGCGTGGGATTTGTACAAATCCACCGGCAGGAACTGGAAGCCTCTGGCCATCATCTCATTCATGATCTGTAAGGTGGCGTACTGGTCATCCTCTTTGGTGGTGCGCTCATTGCCTTTGCGCTTTAAGTCTTCCATTTTCTGCAGCACCGCTCCCCTGCCCCGGATGGCGGCGTCAGCGTCAAAATCTCCGCCCCGCACCGTAAAGATGGTGGCATAAAATTCCAGCGGCCGGTAAACCTTATACCAACCCAGCCGGATGGCGCCGATGACATAGGCGGCGGCGTGGGCCTTGGGGAACATGTATTTGATCTTCATACAGCTGTCGATGTACCAATCGGGGACGTCGTGTTCCTTCATGGCGGTGATATGCTCTTCGGTCAAAAGCTTGGTAGCCTTGCCCTTACGGGTGATCTCCATGATCTTAAAAGCCATTCCCGGCTCCAGACCGTGGTAAATCAGGTACAGCATAATGCTGTCTCGGGTACCGATGACCTCAGAAATGTCGCAGGTACCGCTTTTGATCAAATCTTGGGCGTTGCCCAACCAGACATCGGTGCCGTGGGACAGGCCGGAAATCTGCAATAGGTCGGAGAAGGTCTTGGGCTTGGCATCCTGGAGCATCTGCCGCACAAAGCTGGTGCCCATCTCCGGAAGGCCCAAACTGCCGGTGTTGCAGTCGATGTCCTCTTCACTAACCCCCAGCACCTCTGGCGAGGTGAACAGGCTGATGATTTTAGGGTCGCTCATGGGGATGTCATTGACCTTGACCCCAGTGCTGTCCTCCAAGTGCTTATACAGGGTAGGGACATCGTGTCCCAGGTTATCCAGCTTCAAGATGGTGTCATGGAGGGAGTGGAAGTCGAAGTGGGTGGTCACGATGGAGGAATCGGCGTCATCCGCCGGGTGCTGCACCGGGGTGAAGTCGTAGACCTCATGGGCACCGGGGATGACCACCATGCCGCCAGGATGCTGGCCGGTGGTCCGCTTAACGCCGGTGCACCCGAGGGCCAGGCGGGTTTCCTCCGCCCGATGGACCATCCTCCCCCGCTCTTCCAGGTATTTTTTCACAAATCCATAGGCGGTTTTCTCCGCCACGGTGGAGATGGTGCCTGCCTTGAAAACATGGCTGGAACCGAACAGCTCCTCGGTGTACTTGTGTGCTCGGGCCTGATACTCGCCGGAGAAGTTCAGGTCGATATCCGGGGATTTGTCGCCATTAAACCCGAGGAAGGTTTCAAAGGGGATATCGTGGCCGTCCTGCAAATAGGGGGTGCCGCAGACCGGGCACACCTTGGCGGGCAGGTCAAACCCTGAGCCGATGGAGCCGTCGGTGATAAACTCACTGTGCTTGCAGTTGGGGCAGATGTAGTGGGGCGGCAGAGGGTTGACCTCCGAAATGCCGGCCATGGTGGCCACAAAGGAGGAGCCAACCGAGCCGCGGGACCCCACCAGGTAGCCGTTTTCTTCCGACTTGGCCACCAGCTTCTGAGCGATGATGTACAGCACGGAAAACCCGTGTTTGATGATGGAGGAAAGCTCCCGGTCCAGGCGTTTTTCCACCAATTCCGGCAAGGGATCGCCGTAGACAGCCCGGGCGCGGCCCCAGGTGATCCGCTGCAAATCCTCTTCTGCGCCCTCGATGTGGGGCGGGAAGGTGCCGTCGGGGATAGGCTTGAGCACCTCCACCATGTCGGCGATTCGGTTGGTGTTTTCCACCACCACTTCGTAGGCTTTTTTCTCGCCCAGGTAAGAGAATTCTTCCAGCATCTGGCCTGTGGTCTTCAAATAGAGGGGAGCCTGCTCCCCCGCGTCCTTGAACCCTTGCCCCGCCATGAGGATCTCCCGGAAGATGGAGTCGCTCTCGTTTAAGAAGTGGACGTCGCCAGTGGCAACCACCGGGAGGCCCAGCCGGTCGCCCAGCTTGACAATGGTCTTGTTGAAATCCTGGAGCTCTTCCTCACTGTTGACCCGCTGTTCCCGCAAAAGGAACCGGTTGTTGTCGATGGGCTGGATCTCCAGGTAGTCGTAAAACCGGGCGATGTCGCACAATTCATTCCAAGCCTTGCCGTCCAGGATGGCCCGGAACAGCTCGCCGGCTTCGCAGGCGCTGCCGATAATCAGCCCCTCCCGCAGCTTGATCAGCTCGCTTTTGGGGATGCGGGGCCGTTTATAAAAATAGTCCAGATGGGACATGGAGATCAGCTTGTACAGGTTTTTCAGCCCTTGGGAGTTTTTCGCCAGGATGACGATGTGATAGGAGGGCAATTTTTGGGGGTCGCTGGCAGTGAGGGCGGTGTTGATCCTCCCAATGGTGTTGACTCCCCGGTCCGCCTCGATGATCTCCATCTCCTTGGCGAAGATGCCCGCCAGCACCCGGGCGTCATCACAGGCCCGGTGGTGGTTGAAGGGGGGAAGTTTCAGGTGGTTGGCCACCGTGTCCAGCTTGTGGTTTTTCAGCCCGGGGAACAACGACCGGGAAATGGGAACCGTGTCCACCGAGGTGAACTCGTACTTCATGCCGCTGCGCCGGGCTGCTGCTTTGAGAAAGCCGGTGTCAAAGGGGGCGTTGTGGGCCACCAGCACCGCATTGCCTTTTCTGCAAAACTGATAGAACATCTCCAGGGCTTCTTTTTCTTTTGGGGCGCCCTGCACCATTTCATTGGTGATGCCGGTCAGTTCGGTGATCTTCACCGGGATAGCGGTCTCCGGGTCCACAAAGGTGTTGAACTCCTCCGCCACTTCCCCGTTTACCAGACGCACGGCGCCGATTTCGGTGATCCGCTCAGTGGCAGCGGAAAGGCCGGTGGTCTCCAGGTCAAAGACGATGAACTCCCCGTCAAAGGGGACGTCCTCGCCGCCAGCCACCGCGGGCACCATGTCGTTGACGAAATAGCCCTCCACCCCGTAGAGGACCTTAAATTCCCCGCCTTCCTTGGTGATTTTGTTCACCGCGTTCATGGCGTCGGGGAAGGCCTGCACCACCCCGTGGTCGGTGATGGCCAAGGCCCGGTGACCCCATTTATAGGCCTGGTCAATGATCTTATCCAGGCCGGTGATGCCGTCCATAGCGGACATGTTGCTGTGGAGGTGGAGCTCCACCCGTTTGGTGGGGGCCTCATCCACCTTGGAAATCTTCTTCACTGTGCTGACATCGCTGGGCCGGATGGTGATCTCCCGGTCGTACTTGTCATAGGAGGCCAGCCCCCGCACCACAATGGTTTTGCCTACTGTGAGGCTGTCCGGCGGGTCGGTCTTATCCTTGTCCGCGATGATCTTTAGGGTGTTGGAGTTGGTGTAATCGGAAAAATCAATGGAGTAGATGGCGCGGCTCCCATCCCGGGTCATCCGCTTTTCCGCCCGGAAAATGTCGCCCCACACCACCACGGTGCCGCTCTCCTGATCCACGTCGGAGAGCTTCATCGGCCGCTCTTTAATGGGTTTGCCGATGACCACCTGCATGCTGTCCGGCTCAAAGGGCAGGCCAGTGATGTCGAAGGCCACCTTCTGTTTCGGCCGCTCTTTGGGCGCGCTGGCGGATGCAGGGCGCAGCTCCACCTTGGGCAGGGCAGCTTCCGCTTTGGCGATCACCTCAGTGAACTGGGCGCTGTCCTTCTGGACCGTGAGGACCCCTTCCAGTTCCACCTGGAAGCCCAGGCCAAACTCCTCCCGGAGGATGGAGCTGATCTTCTCTGGGCAGCGGGCCTGGCGCAGCAGATCTGCCCCCCCATGGGATAGGGCGATATACAGGGTCCCTCCCTCCAAGCGGGCGGAGGCCCCTTCAAAAAAGCCGTTGACCAGCGCCCCCTCCTGCCGCAGACGGACAACCAGCTCCGGCAGGTAATCGGGGCTGAATTTCTCCTTGGGGTAGGTGGGCAGTAAAACAGCGGCGGAGAGCCTCAGCGCCTCCGCCAATTTTTGCCCTGCCATATGCAGCGCTTCGTGGGAGACAGTGTCCTCTAAAAAGAGGGTCACCTCCATGGTCCGCTCCGCTTTGATAACCCGCAGCCGTGTGATCTCCCCACGTGCCAAATTCAAATCCATCGGGCCCAAATAGGCGCCGAATATCTCATGAAAACTGCTCAATGTTTCACCACTTCTATGTAACTACAATTCCTCAATGGCGGACAATAGTGCACAGAGGAGTTCCTCCTCCGGGACCTTTTTGATGATCTCCCCTTTTTTGAACAGGAGACCCACCCCATCGCCGCCGGCGATGCCGATGTCCGCCTCCCGCGCTTCCCCTGGGCCATTGACTGCGCAGCCCATCACCGCCACCTTGATGGGTTTCTTACAATCGGCAAGGGCCTCCTCCACCTGGTGAGCAAGGCCGATCAAATCGATCCGGGTCCGGCCGCAGGTGGGGCAAGAGACAATGGTAGGGCCGGTTTGATCCAGTCCCACCGCCCGCAGGATGTCTTTGGCTGCGGCGATCTCCTTGACTGGGTCGGCGGTCAGGGATACCCGGATGGTATCGCCGATGCCGTCCGCCAGCAACGAGCCGATGCCCACAGCGGATTTCACCAAGCCCATCCGCTCAGTTCCCGCTTCGGTGACCCCCAGATGGAGGGGGTAATCAAACCGCTGGGAAGCCAGGCGGTAAGCCTCTATTGTCTGTGGCACCCCAGAGCTTTTCAGGGATAGGATGATGTCGTGAAAGTCAAATTGTTCCAGCAAAGAGACGTGGTAGGCTGCACTCTCCACCATGGCCTCCGGCGTGGGGCCGCCAAACCGGCGGAGGATTTCTTTCTCCACCGAACCGGAGTTCACCCCGATGCGGATGGGGATCCCCGCCCGCTTACAGCCTTCAGCCACCTGGCGGACTCGGTCATCTGAGCCGATATTTCCAGGGTTGATGCGGATTTTATCCACCCCGGCAGCGATGGATTCCAGTGCCAAGCGGTAATCAAAATGGATGTCCGCCACAACCGGCATGGAGACCGCTTCCTTCAGCACACCAATCAGCCGCACCCCATCCTGGTCTGGGACAGCGATGCGGACGATCTGGCAGCCGGCTTGCTCCAGCGCCTTGGCCTGGGCAACCGAGGCCTTTACATCTCCAGCCCGGGTGTTGAGCATCGATTGCACCACAACCGGCTCCCCACCCCCGATGGGGATTCCCCCTACTGCAACCCGCCGGGTCAATTTCCTTGTCATGGCGTCTCCTCCTTTTTAGCGGAAAATCAATTTTATGACGTCGTTGAAGGTCACCATAGCCATCAGCCCCAAAAGGATCAGAAGTCCCGCTGTGTTGACATAGCCCTCATATTCTGGTTTGATGGGTTTGCGCCGGATCATCTCAATGAGCAGGAAAAACAGCCGGCCGCCGTCCAACGCGGGAAAGGGCAGCAGGTTGAACACACCCAGGTTGATGGTGATAAAGGCGATGATCAAAATGGTGCTGTCCAACCCCATAGAGGCTGCCTCGCCAATGGTGGAGGCCACCCCCACCGGCCCGGAGAGCTGGTTGAGGGTAAACTGCCCGGTGACCATTTTGATCAGCGAGGACCAGACCTGCTTCATAATGGAAACCGACCAATTAAAAGCATATGGCGGCACATTCCAGATGGTTTTCTGCACCCCGTATACCTTAAAATCAATGCGGATAGCTTTGAGGCCATCCCCGATGTCCTGCATGTCGAAGGTGACGCCGGAAAGGTTGATCTTCTCCCCATCCCGGATTACTTCCATATCCAGGACGCCGTCATCCTCATTCATAAATTCATAGCTGATGTCGTTGGGGGTGCGCACCCGATGGCCATTGACCGAGACGATCTCGTCGTCTACCTGTAGCCATTGGGAACTGACCGCCCCTTCTCCAAACTGGCTGATCTGGGTGGTGCCCACGGCGTTGCCCATGCAGACCAGAAGGATCATCAACAGGAAACCCAGCAAAAGGTTCATCATGGCCCCAGCGGAGATGACCAGAAAGCGCTTGCCCACGCTCTTGTTGCAGAAGGCCCGCTCGTCGTTGCTGCCGTCGTCCTCCCCTTCCATGCTGACAAATCCGCCAATAGGGAAAGCCCGCAGGGAGTAGGCGGTCTCCCCTTCCTGCCGCTGGAAGATCACCGGGCCCATGCCCAGGGAAAATTCGTTGACCCGGATCCCCGCCCATTTTGCCGCCAGAAAGTGGCCCAGCTCGTGGATGAAGATCAGCGCGCCAAATACCAGCACTGAAATGACAATTGTACTCAAAGTGTTACCCATAAAGACCTCCTAAAGCCATGCGTATTGGCGCCCTATTTGGCGCCCCTGTGCAAAGTTTGCCCCGTTTTACCGCCGATAACAGGCCGCCAGGGTTTTTACACAATCCTTTGCCGCTCGATCCGCCTCTAACACGTCCTCAAGGGTAAAATCATCCTGGGAAGGGACCCTCTCCAGGGCCTCCCGCACCAACTCCCCTATTTGCAGGAAGGGGATCTCCCCCGCCAAAAAGAGGGCTACAGCCTCCTCATTGGCGCCGTTTAAAATTGCTGGGGCGAGCCCATCCCGCTTCACTGCCTCTATCGCCGCGGGCAGGCAGGAGAAGGTCTCGCAATCCGGTTCAAAAAAGGTGAGTTTGCCCCAATCCGCCAGGGAAAGCCGCCGAACGCCGCTCCCCACCCGCTGGGGGTAGGTCAATGCGTACTGGATGGGGATGCGCATATCTGGAACCCCCAGCTGGGCGATGACCGACCCGTCGGCAAACTCCACCGCCGAGTGAAGGACGCTCTCCCGA
Source organism: uncultured Merdimmobilis sp. (assembly GCF_902471145.1). NCBI lineage: Bacteria > Bacillati > Bacillota > Clostridia > Eubacteriales > Oscillospiraceae > Merdimmobilis > uncultured Merdimmobilis sp. The sequence continues at coordinate 5,508 of NZ_CABRJC010000016.1, read as the reverse complement.
TGGATCACCACCTGGATGGCTTCCGGCGGGACATCAAACAGCCGGATGGCCTCAATAAACTCCAACCCCTTGTTCATCAGGGTCGCGGAATCCACTGTGATCTTCGCCCCCATGGACCAGTTGGGGTGATTTAGGGCGTCGCCGATTCCCACCTGTTCCAGTTCCGCCCGGGTTTTCCCGAAGAATGGGCCACCCGACGCGGTGAGAAGGATGGATTGGATGGGGTTCCCTGCACTCCCCTGCAAACATTGGAAAATGGCTGAGTGCTCGCTGTCCACCGGCAGGATGGGAAGGCCCTTCCTCTGGGCAAGGCCGGTGACTAATCTCCCGCCAGCCACCAAGGTCTCCTTGTTGGCGAGGGCCACCTGGTTCCCCGCCTCCAGCGCCGCCAGGGTAGGACGGAGGCCGACCATCCCCATTACCGAGTTGAGCACTAAGTCGTTCTGGGGGTCCGCCGCTAGGGCGCAGAGCGCCTCCATCCCATAAACCACCTGGCAAGGGGTATCCGCCAAAGCAGTTTTCACCTCACGGTAGGCAGAAAGGTCGGTAATAACGACATAGCGAGGAAGAAACTCCCTCGCCTGTTCTTCAATCAATCTGCAGTTTTTGTGTGCGGAAAGGCCGTGGACACGGATGCCCAGATTGCGGCAAACCGCCAGGCTCTGGGTCCCAATGGACCCGGTAGAGCCCAATATGGAGATTGTTTTTTTCGTAGGAATCTTCCTTTCCACGCTGTTATGCCAACCCTGCCAAGGGCAGATGCCGGGCGATGATGTACACCAGCGGCATGACAAACAGCACACTGTCAAACCGGTCCAGAACACCGCCGTGACCGGGCATAATCGAGCCAAAGTCCTTGATGCCGCATTGGCGCTTGATCACCGAAGCGGAGAGATCCCCCACCATGCTGGTCAGGGAAAGCAACGGGCTGATCAGCGCAAGGCGCAAGTAATCCACTTCAATGGGGCTGCCAAGCATAGCAAACCCATGGGAGAGAAGATACGCCACCCCCAATAGGAGGAGCAGCGCTCCGATGACCCCGCCTACAGCGCCCTCCACCGTCTTTTTGGGGCTGATTTTCGGGGCCATTTTGTGTTTGCCAAAGGCCACGCCAGAGAAATAGGCGCAGGTGTCGCAGAGCCACGCCCCACCCAAAGCCACCAACACATAGAACATGCCCAACACCGCACCGAAGGAATCCCGCATATAGATGGCGGTGGTGATGGAAAGCGGGATAAACAAACTGACAAAAAAGGCAAAGCCTACATCTTCAAAATTCAGGGTCTCGTGTTTTGCCAGCAGGATGCAGAAGAGCACCACCACAAGCAGGTACACGAGGACTGGGAACAGCCGAAGCTGTACAAAATAGCTGGTCTTTAAAAAGGGAATCCATGCGGCGGTGAGAAAGCAGGCCAGCGAGAGGCCCCGGTAGCGGATATGCCCCGTTGCCGCCAGCATTTCATAGAGCGCCAGAAGAGAAATGACACTGACTGCTGCATTGAGAATCAGCGTATCAAAAAAACGAAGGACTACAAACAGGACACACAGTCCCACAGCAGCCGAAAGTATGCGCTGCTTCAAATCAAATTCCTCCAAACCGCCGGTTCCGGGCAGCATACTCCCAGAGGGCTTTATCCAGGTGTTCCGGCTTAAAGTCCGGCCACAGCACATCCATGTAGATGAACTCCGCATAGGCGGACTGCCACAGCAGGAAATTGGAAGAACGGTGTTCCCCACTGGGCCGGATGATGAGATCGGGGTCAGGCTGGCCCGCAGTGTACAGCCGGGCTGAAAGCGCTTCTTCGGTGATGTCCTCCTCCCGCAGGAGGCCGGACCGCACATCCTGAACCAGGCGGCGGGCAGCTTCTACAATCTCCGCCCTGCCGCCATAGTTCAGCGCAATGTTTACCGTGATGCCGGTATTGTTCCGGCTCTTTTCGGTGATGTCCGCCATCATTTCCTGTAGGTCCCTGTCCAGCGGCGCAGGATCCCCTAAAAAATGAACCCGGACATTCTCCTTTTCAAACCGGTACGCATCTTTCAAATACTCCCGCAGCAGGTTCATGATGGCGTCCACCTCATCTTTCGGCCGCTTCCAGTTTTCGGTGGAAAAGGCATAAGCGGTGATGTAGGGGATGCCTAGATCGCGGACGTATGCGGTGATATCGCCAAAAGTCTTGGCGCCTTGCTTGTGACCGGCTGTGCGGGGCAGGCCGCGTTTGGTAGCCCATCGGCCATTGCCGTCCATGATGATGCCTATGTGCTTGGGCAGCACCGGGGGCAGTGATTTGGATTTTTGCTCAAACATGAACCGTGCCTCGCTTCTCTACTGATTTCTATGCAGGAGGGCTTATCTAAATTTCCATAATCTCTTTGGATTTGGCTTCCGCCGCCTTGTCGATGTCCTTGATGAACCGGTCGGTGATGTCCTGAATCTCTTTTTCCAGCTGTTTCAGGTCGTCCTCAGTGACTTCGCTGGCCTTTTTCGCAGCTTTGAATTTGTCGTTGGCATCCCGGCGGATGGCGCGGATGGCCACCTTGGCATCCTCCGCCGTCTTGCTGACGGTTTTGCACAGGTCTTTTCTGCGCTCTTCGGTCAAAGGGGGAAACACCAGCCGGATGACACTGCCGTCGTTGTTGGGGTTGATGCCCAGATCCGAGGTCTGGATGGCCTTCTCAATGGCTTTCAGGGTGGATTTATCCCAGGGCTGGATCATCAGCATTCTGGCTTCCGGGACCGAGATAGCCGCCATCTGCCCAATTGCGGTGGGGACGCCGTAGTAGTCCACCATAATCTGATCCAGCAGGCCGGGGTTGGCTCTGCCGGCGCGGATGCCGCTGAATTCTTTGTCCAGGACTTGCAGGGTTTTGTTCATTTTTTCCTCGTAAGGTTTTACCATAGCATTCATAAATGACGCCTCCTTCTATTACTGCACCAGAGTTCCGATTTCCTCGCCCTGTACCGCGCGGACAATGTTATCGGGATCATCCAGGCTAAACACCAAAATGGGGATGTGGTTGTCTTTGCACATAGAAGCCGCTGTCATGTCCATGACCGTCAGCTCCTTATTGAGGATTTCGCTGAAAGAAAGCCGGTCGTACCGGACTGCATCGGGGTTCTTGTTGGGGTCGCTGTCGTAGACACCATCCACCAACGTGGCTTTAAAGATGATATCCGCGTCGATCTCCGCTGCCCGCAGGGAAGATGTGGTATCGGTGGAGAAAAAGGGGTTGCCGGTGCCGCAGCCAAAGATAACCACTCTGCCCTTTTCCAGATGGCGGACCGCCCGGTTCCTTATGTAGGGCTCGGCGATCTGCTGCATGGCGATGGCGGTCTGCACCCGCACATCCACCTTTTGGGCCTCCAGGGCGTCTGCCAGGGCCAGGGCGTTGATCACCGTGGCCAGCATTCCCATGTGGTCAGCCCGAGTGCGGTCCATCTGGCCGCTGCTGCGGCCCCGCCAAAAGTTGCCGCCGCCCACTACAATGGCGATCTCTGCGCCCAGTTCCACACATTTCTTGACGCTGGCGCAGATCCGGTATACGGTGTCGTAATCCAGGCCGAATTTTTGATCTCCGGCAAGGGCTTCGCCGCTGAGTTTGAGCAGGATTCGTTTATACTTCAATGCCATTCGACTCACTCCCACAGTTTTATTCTATTTTACAACAATTGCCACGCCGTTGTAAAGCTTTTTCCCGGCGTGAAAGGAACCAACCCTAGTATACACCCATTGCAGGTGGATTGAAACGCCGGAAGGTTTTTTTTCACAAAATGCTTGCAATTTAGCCCCTTTTTCCCGAAAAAATAGGACACAAGACCTCTTGTGTCCTTATGGATTTTTCCGAATTGCTGAAAGGGCCGCCGCAGTGGATGTGCCTCCCCCGCAGGATGCACGGCCTTTTTGTTGCCTGCCGGGCGGCGTTATCCCCTTCAAGGATTGCCTAGAGTAGGTCCAAACGGTGTCATTATACCAAAAACATCCTCTTTTGGCAATCCATAATTCGCCGGCCACCAAATAATTTCCTGCTCCTCCTGCTGAAAGCCGCCAGCGCGGCCCTTGCCCCCACAAAAAACGGGCAGGCCGGATTCCATCCAGCGCTACCCGCCCCAATTGACACCGTTATTCCCGGGTGTAAAGGATGGTCAAATCCCCGTCTACAAAACCGATGGCCACCGCCTGGGCCGCTTTGAGCTTTCCGGCGTACTGACCTTGATCCAGGTACAGATCCACCAGGTCAGCGGCACAGGACAGCCCCTCCTGCCACTCGATGTCCTCACTCTCCCGTGGGAGGTAGTAGACATCCTCTTCGCTGGAGAAGGCTTCGTCGCAAGCCCAGTCATCGTCCGCCTCATCAAACCGGCTGGCACCGATTAACTGGATGTCAAAGGCATCCTCCCCTTCATATAGGTTGAAGTTGAAGGCAGCGATCCCTTGGGGGAGTTCCTCCTTCAAAACTTCGTCCAGCCAAGCAGAAAATTCGCCGTAAAATTCTTGTCCATCCATGGAAATTCGTCTCCTCCTATTGTTTTACGGGCGTAGAGCCCACTGTGGTTTCCTGTTGTTCTTCCGTCTGCATGCAGCCGTATAGGAGAGCGTCCTGCAGGGCTTGGCAGCTGGCTTGCAGCACATCTTTTGAGATGCCCAGCGTGCACCAGGTCAGTTCCCCGTCGCAGACGGTAACCGCTACCCGCACCGAGCGCTCCCCTGACGGGGCGGTGTCCAAAAGCCGGACCTTATAGTCGATGATCCGGATCTTCTGCAAAGCGGGATACCAGCTTCCCAGGGCTTGGTAAAAAGCGGAAGCCAAAGCGTCAATGGTCCCTTTTCCCTCCCCGGCCCCCAGAATGGACTCCCCTTTTCGTTTCACTTTGACTACCGCTAAAATCGGCTGGTCGCTGCGGCAGGGGTCACCGGCAATCTGGGCGGAGGCCAATTCAAAAGGCTGTTTCCCCGGCCGGAGTTCACGCACTACCATGAGGATCAGGCTGGCTACAGCGGATTCAAACTGGTACCCTTCCCGCTCCATCGCCCGGATATGGTTCCCCAGGTGTTTTCCCTGGATCTCTTCCCGAGTGATGGTGGGATCCAGCCGCTGCACCGCAGCCAATAGGCCGGATTTGCCGATAAATTCGGAGAGGAGCACGTTGCGCCGGTTGCCCACCAGTTCTGGGGAGATATGGGCCGAAGGGGCAGATTTGCCCCCGCAGCTGTCAATGTCCTTGTGGGCAAAGGCGTTGCGCCCCAAATAGGGCATGTTGGCCGGGATATTGATGTTGGCCGTCTCGGCGATAAAGGAGGCCACCCGGGTGACCAGCTCCATCTTGCTGTTGGGGATGCAGCTGTAGCCGGATTTTAACTGTAAATTGGGGATGACCACTGAGAGCTGCACGTCGCCGCAGCGTTCCCCCAGGCCCAGGTAATTGCCCTGGATCTGGGTGGCTCCAGCCCGCACCGCAGTGGTGCAATTGGCCACGGCACAGCCCACGTCGTTGTGGAAATGAGCCCC
>NZ_CABRJC010000015.1:0-51422 GCF_902471145.1 uncultured Merdimmobilis sp. | reverse complement strand
CGGATGCCCTCGCGGGGCTGCAAAAGGTCTATTTTTCTTGGTAGCCCACCCAGGAACAGGGAGATTTTTAAGGGGGCACAGTCAGCTAACGCTGACCGTACTGACTTCAACTGTGCCGCGTGCTGTTCGGCCCCTCTTAAATGTGCTTTTTGGTAGCCCAACTTTGTTGGGCTGGGCTTTCTTTCACATAAAAAAGGGAGCGCGGGTGTGGGGGCGCGGGCCCCCACAAATCAATTCCAAGATGCAATCTTGAGCTCGGCAGGAGAGCCTCTTACAAGAAAAAAGCCCTTTCTCCTTCGGCTTTTGGGCAGGGGAAGGGCGAAGGCGAGGCGATACCAGCATGGAACAGATCAAGGCCCTCCTCCAGGGGGACAATCTGAAAAAGTTTTTGAAGTTTGCCCTCACCGGCGTGGGAAACACCTTAGTGGATTTGATCCTTTTTCGGGTGCTCTATACCTATTTGGGGGTGAACATCTATCTCTCCCAGGTGTGCAGCTATTCGGCGGGGATGCTCAACAGCTACGTGGTCAACCGCAGCTGGACCTTCCGCTCCAAGGAGAAGTTCTTTAGCGCCCAAATGGTCCGGTTTTTGGCCTTGGGCGGGTTGATGCTCGCTTTGAGCACCGGCTTGCTCTACCTGTTCACCGGCTGGGGCCTTTCTGGGATGGCCGCCAAGCTGTTGACCACCGGCCTTGTTTTGGTGGTCAATTTCCTCTTGAGCAAGCTGTGGGTCTTCCGCAGTGGGAAATAAACCCAAGCTCTGAAAAGGCCCCTTGCATGGGGAAGGGGCTTTGTGGTATACTCACAAAAGGGATTTCCACCCCATATTTGAGGCGATCTTTGGAAAGGAGTGGCTGGCTTCATGGCCAAATTGGAAACCAAAACCATTGCCGTCAACAAAAAAGCCCGCCACGACTATTTCGTCGAGGAGAGCTTTGAAACCGGGATTGTCTTAGCTGGCACCGAGGTGAAATCCCTGCGGGCCGGCACGGTCAACCTGAAAGACAGCTGGTGCGATATCGAAAATGGCGAGATCTTTGTCAAACAGATGCACATCAGCCCTTATGAAAAAGGGAATATTTTCAATAAAGATCCTATGCGCACCCGCAAACTGCTGATGCACCGGCGGGAAATCCACCGGCTCCTGGGGCTGCTCAAACAGGAGGGGTATACCTTGATCCCCCTCTCCTTGTATTTCAAAGGCTCCCGGGTGAAATTGCAGCTGGGCTTGTGCAAGGGTAAAAAACTCTACGACAAACGGGAAGACGCCGCCAAGCGGGATGCCAAACGGGATATTGACCGGGCTCTGAAACAGCGGCGCTGACCAAACATTCAATTCCGGGGAGACAAGGGTTTCCCCTCATATTTGGGGGCGTAAAGGTTTCGACGGGGATTGTGCAGTGTGAGAAGCGAGTAGAGGCGCACGACCTCTATAAAACGTGACTTTTTAAAAATAAACGCTAACGATAACGTTGCATTTGCTGCTTAATTAAGCAGCCGTCTTGCCCCGGAGTACCACGGCTGGGAACAAGGCGTCGATGAGTGGTGAACGATCCGTCTGAGCTCCTCGTAAGACAGGATTGTATTAGGGGATACCAAAGCCTTTAGCCTGTTTGCCGGCGATTGGCTGCGGGAAACTTAAAAGACAAACTGCACTCGGAGATGCTTGCATGAATCGGTTTTCGGACGGGGGTTCAATTCCCCCCGCCTCCACCACTTAAACCCGCATTAGAATGCGGGTTTTTCTTTTTGTAGAGTGGTTTGCACCACGGGTTGCACCACACTTTTTCAGAGCTATCGGATGCATTTTTATAAAATTTAGGGCGGTGCAGCTTTCTTTTTGTTTGGATAATTTCTGAAAAGATGGCATCCAGATTTTCAGCGGTTTTCGCCATTTCACCCTGCATTTCATGGCCGTATACCCAAATGGGTTACAGTAGAAGATCGTCGTTGATGCGGGTGTACAAAAGCTCCTTGACCTGGGCATAGTCCTTGGTCTTGGCCAAAATCCACATCAACTTGGTCACTGCTGCCTCCACTGTCATGTCATACGCCTGGAGCACATTATACTGGTTCAGCGCTTTAAAGCCCACCTCGTAGATGCTCATGTCGCTCCCCTCGGAGACCACCTGGGTTGCCACCACCACAATCCTGCCCTTCTGGGTCAAGGTCTCCAGTTTGGAAAGAAAATTTCGCTGATCGGCAAAGGGGAGGCCGCCTACTCCATAGCTCTCGATGACCACCGCATCGTAGTGGTCACCGATGTAATCCAGAATATCCGGCTCCATGCCGGGGATGAGTTTGAGCAGGAACACGCGGGGATTGATGGCGTCGTAAAACCGCACGGGACCCTTTTGTTCCTCCGGGCGGACATAGCGGACAATCCGCCGGTCGTCGATAAAGGCTGCAGAGGGGAAGTTGATGCTCTCAAAAGCACCGTAGCTTTTGGATTTGGTCTTTTTGGCCCGAGTTCCCACAATAGCTAGGCCGGAGAACACCAGGTACACCCCCCGCACCCCTTCTTCACAGGCAAAACGGAAGCTATCCAGCAGGTTTTTGGCTGCGTCGGTGATGGGGTCGCTGATGGGCTTCTGGGCGCCGGTGAGGATGATGGGCTTGTCCGCATCCTGGATGAGGTAGGAGAGGGCAGCTGCCGTATAAGCCATGGTGTCGGTCCCGTGGGAGAGGACAAACCCATCGTACTGGTCGTAGTTTTCCCGGATGGTTTTAGCCATTAACAGCCAGTATTCCGGCTGGATATTGGTACTGTCAATGCTCAAAATCTGTACCGCGTCCACCTGGCAGATGGCTGCCACACCGGGGATGTATTCCAAAAGCTCCTGGCAGTTGGTACCCGGGGAGAGGCCGTTTTCCGTCTGTTTGGAGGCAATGGTGCCGCCGGTGGTGATCAATAGGATTTTTTTATTCATGAAAGTGCGCTCCTTTTTTACTGTCTATTCCCCTTTGAGATGGAAGGGGGAAACCAATTCTCAGTATACGGAAGGGGGCTCACGAATTCAACTGGAATTTCCTTTCTGCCGGATTTTTGGACAACTGCGACAGGAAAAGTCTGCCACACCAGGGGAATCTGTGCTACAATACTGGCAGAAGCCATTCTTGCGGGGAAGTCCAGCTCCCCCGCACCCGGCTAGGCGGTTTATCAAGATTGCATTTTACAGCAGGTTTTATGGGGCGCTGCACACCCCCAAACCCCCGTGGTCCCTTTCTGACGAGAGAAAGGAACCAAAGCTCGCCGGGGAGACCCCGGTCCCCCTATTTGTGCGCCACAATGGGTGCGCTCGGAAAATCTTTCTTAAAGGTTTCCCCACCTCGAGCAAAAGATTTTTCCGCTGCCGCGGATTCCCTCGCGGGGCTGCAAGAAGCCCACTTTTCGAAATAACCTCACCTAGGCCGAGGGGGATTTTTAAAGGGGCACAGCCAACTGGCGTTGGCCGTTCGGGATTTTCCTGTGTCGCTAGGGTTGCATTCCCCCTTAAATGCGCTTTGTGGCCGCAAGGAAAGCAAAGCTTTCCAGCGTGAGAATTGCAAAGCAATTCTCTGAAGCCCAACGGAGTTGGGCTAGGGCTTTATTTCGAAGAAAAAGCCTTGCTCGAGGTCGTAGGGGCGAGAGCGCCCTACATAGCCAACGAAAGATGGAATCTTGCCCTGAACTGGGAGTGCGGGGTCTGGAAGCCCCGAGAAGTCAAGATTCCATGGGAACTCCCTGGAGAAAGGGGGGACAACCCCCGTGAAATAAAACAATCGGAGGTATCGGTTTATGCTCTTTCAAAGGAAAAAACAACGGGGAATGGTCAGCGCCATTGTGGCGGCGGGAGGGAGCTCCCAGCGGATGGGGGAGAACAAGCTCCTGATGGAGCTTTACGGCATCCCGGTGCTGGCCCGCACCCTTTTGACCTTGGACGGCTGCCGGGAGATTGATGAAATCATCCTGGTCTGCCGGGAGGAGGACATGGGGGATTACCTGGCCCTCACCGAAGATTATTCCATCCAGAAGATCAAGACTATCGCCGTAGGGGGGAAGACCCGCCAACAGTCGGTGTTTGCAGGGGTTCGGGCCGCCAGCGAAGACGCGGCTTACTACTGCATCCACGACGGGGCGCGGCCGCTGGCCTCCCGCCAGGTGATCGCCGGGGTTTTGGAAGCCGCCCAGCGGGAAGGGGCCGCCACTGCCGCCGTCAAGGCGAAAGACACCATCAAGATCGCGGGGCCCGATGGGTTCATCCTTTCCACCCCAGACCGGGACAGCCTTTACCTGACCCAGACCCCTCAGGTGTTTGAAGCCTCCCTGTACCGGGAGGCCATGGAGGCCGCCCTCGCCGCCGGAAAGGAGTACACCGACGACTGCCAATTGGTGGAGGCCATCGGCCGGCGGGTCTACCTGGCGGGAGGGGATTATGCCAACATCAAACTGACCACGCCGGAGGACCAGATCGTTGCCGAAGCCCTTTTGGAATACGCTGGGGAGTAACCCTTTGAAAGGAAGCGCATAGCATGAGAATAGGACACGGATATGACGTACACCGGCTCAAACAAGGCCGGAAATTGATTTTGGGCGGGGTGGAGATCCCCTATGGATGGGGGCTGGACGGCCACTCCGATGCTGACGTCCTCACCCATGCGGTGATGGACGCCCTCCTGGGGGCGGCAGCCTTGGGGGATATTGGCCAGCATTTCCCCGACACCGACCCCGCTTATCTGGGGGCGGACAGCATGGCCCTCCTCCGGGAAGTGATCCGCCTGCTGGAGGGGAAAGGATACCGGGTGGGGAACATCGACGCCACCCTTATCGCCCAAAAGCCCAAGCTCTCCCCCCATCTACCCCAGATGGCGGAGAGGCTTGCCGCAGCCTGCAACATTTCTGCAAATCAGGTCAATGTCAAAGCGACCACCGAAGAAGGGCTGGGGTTTACCGGATCTTTGGAGGGAATCAGCGCCCACGCGGTCTGCCTCCTGGAATAGGCGGATAGGCTGGTTGCTGTCAAACAGCCCCCTTCCCGCATAGGATGGTAAAAAACAGGAAGGGTGAATAATATGGGCAAGCCGATGTTAGTGGTGAGCTCCATTACCTATGCCATGAGAGGTCAAAAAATCTTGGAAAATCACGGAATTCCATCCAGCATTGAACGGGATATCAAAGCGCTGGCCAAATATGGCTGCGGCTATGGCCTCCGGGTCAGCGTCGGAAGCGATCAAACGGCCAAGGATATTTTGACCAAAGGCGGCATCAGGGTATTGGCTGTCATTGATTAACTGCCGAAAGGCTCCTTTTAGTCATAAGGGACGTATCAGTTTTTTTGAAATTGATACGTCCTTCTTTTATTCTTTCCGCCGGGCTGCCCGTCCTCAAAAGCAGCTGCCAAGACATACAACACCAAACACAAACAGGAGGGATTTCATGGTTTACTTTGATAACGCCGCCACCACCTACCCCAAACCCAATGAGGTCATCAAGGCGGTGAACAACGCTTTTGTACATTATGGGGCCAACCCTGGCCGCAGCGGCCATAAGCTCTCGGTGGACACCGCCCGCCAGGTCTACGAATGCCGGGAGCTGGTGGCGGATTTCTTCGGCTGCAAAAACCCGGAACAGGTGGTTTTCACCCAGAACTGCACCCACGCCCTCAACCTGGCCATCAAGGGGATACTTCGGGTGGGGGACCACGCCATCATCTCGGACATTGAGCACAACTCGGTGCTGCGGCCCATCCACACCTTAAAGGAACGGGGAGCCATCGCCTACGACATCGCCCCTATCGATTTAAGCGACGACGTAACGGTGGAAAACTTCCGCCGCTTGATCAAGCCGAACACCAAGCTGATCGCCGTCTCCCACGGAAGCAATGTGTTTGGCATCCGCTCCCCCATCGAGAAGCTGGCCAAACTGGCCCATGAAAACGGCTGCTACTTTTTGGTGGACGCCGCCCAGACCGCCGGCGTGGTGGAGATCGACATGGAGAAGACCGGCATTGACTTTCTATGTGCAGCCGGCCACAAGAGCCTCTACGGCCCTATGGGAACCGGCATCCTGATCGCAGCAAAAGGGGAGGATTTGTGCACCATTATAGAAGGCGGATCCGGCAGCGCCTCCCTGGACTACAACCAGCCGGACTTTATGCCCGATAAGCTGGAGAGCGGCACCCTCAACGCCATCGGCATTGTGGGCCTCAAGGCGGGGATCAACTTTGTCAAATCCATGGGCATCCCGGCCATCTACAACCATGAGATGAAAATCGCCCGGGAGATTTACTCCCGCATCGCCTGTGAAAAGAACGTACAGCTCTACACCCCTTACCCAGTGGATGGGGTCCACCTGCCGGTGATCTCTTTCAACATCATCGGCCGGGCAGGGGAGGAGACCGCCCAGCTCCTGGATGAAAAAGGGTACTGCCTGCGGGGCGGCTACCACTGCGCTCCCTTGGCTCACAAGAAGTTCGGCACCCTGGATACCGGCGCCGCCCGGATCAGCATTGGGGCGTTCAACAACCTGGCCCAGGCCGCTGGCCTGGCAAGCGAGATCAAAAAGCTGTAGCGGGATGGGTACTGCACCCGGGAAATGGGAAACCGAAAGAAAAAGTTTACCGTTTCCCGGTTGCAATCAACCGCAGTTATGGTACAATAATCGCAGGGCGATTATTGAGGAAGAAATCCCTGTCAGGCGGTGCGCCTTCCTGCGGCAGAGCCGCACCGGGATTTTTCCAGTTTGTGCAGAAGCTATGGTATACCGGCCACAGCGAAGCTGTGCCATTCGAAGAATTGCTTGCAGGGCGATGATTGGGGAAGAAGCCTCCGGCCCATGGTAAAAAAGCAGCCTCCCATCGCGCCCGCCGGGAAGTGGGGGGACTGTGTGCGTTTTTAGAGGGGGTTCCCGGCGGATCCAAAACAAAACTGCATCCCGTGCCCGTAAATCGGGGCAGGATGGACAATAGAGGAAGTAGATCAATGAATCTTTGGGAATATGTTCCGAATTTTATCAAAGCGTCCACCCCCATGGACTTGGTGGATATTTTGGTGGTGGCCTTCCTTGTATACCAGGGCATCAAACTAGTGCGGGAGACCCGGGCCAACCAGTTGATCAAAGGTTTGGGGGCGCTGCTCCTTTTGTACTTTGTGGCCAGCCAGCTGAAACTGAAAACCCTCAGCTTTTTGATGGGCAACGTGCTGCAGATCGGTGCGGTTGCCCTTTTGGTGGTGTTTCAGCCGGAACTCCGGCGGGCGCTGGAACAGGTGGGCCGCACCAAAATCCACGGCCTGAGCCTCTTCGGCGGCCCGTCGGACCAGGAGGATGAACAGTCCCGGTGGAAGACTGCCATCATGGCCATCTGCGAAGGGTGTGCCTCCCTTTCCCGCCAGAAGGTGGGTGCTCTGATCGTCCTGGAGCGGGAGACCCGCTTGGGGGAGATCATCAAAACCGGCACCATCGTGGATGCCGCCCCATCGGCGGAACTCTTTGGGAACCTGTTTTTCACCAATTCCCCCCTCCACGATGGAGCAGTGGTGATGCGGGGCGGCAGGGTGTATGCGGCCGGGTGCTTCTTGCCCCTCTCCCAAAATTATGAGATCAGCCGGGAGATGGGCACCCGCCACCGGGCGGCCCTTGGCATGAGCGAGAATTCCGATGCAATGGTAGTTGTGGTCTCGGAGGAGACCGGCGTCATCACCGTGGCCCAGAACGGCAGGCTGGAGCGCAACTTCACCATTGACCGTCTGGAAAAGGTGCTCTGCGATGGGATACTCCGCGATTCTTCTGAGGATTCCTCTCCCCGCAAGCCCATCTTCTGGAAGGTGAAAAAATCATGAAATTCAACTTCAAAAACATCAATTTAAAAAAATTGTTTGATAACGACCAGTTTGTCCGCATTTTATCCCTGGTGGTGGCAGTTTTTCTGTGGATGTTCACCGTCAACGCGGTGGATTCTGACTCTACCTTGACGGTCCACAATGTCCCAGTGGAGGTTAATGTGGAGGAGAGCGCCCTGGGAAGCATGGGGCTTGACACCATCAATGGCCGGGATTACAAGGCCAATGTCACCATCCGGGGCGAGCGCAACGTCATCGGCGGGGTGGAGCCGGAGGACATCCAGGTGTACGCAGTCCTCTCCAACCTATCGGGCCCAGGCAACTACGATATCCGCCTAGAGGCCCGGGACCGCAACGGCATGGGGTTCACCATCAAATCGGTGGAGCCGAACACTGTCAAGATGCAGTTTGACCGGCTGGTCACTAAAAAACTGCCGGTGCAGGTGGAACTCACCGGGGTATCCATCCCCGACGGATACCTGCTGGAAAGCGAATCGGTCAACCCCAGGGAGGTCACCGTCACCGGGCCGGAAGCGGATATGCTCCGGGTGTACCGGTGCGTAGTCAAGGCCGAGGTAAATCGGGAACTGAGCAAAACCGAGACCATCCGGACGAAAATCGAGCTCCAGGACCAGGATGGCAAGGTGGTGGAATCCAAGTACATCAACCTGGACACCTCCACGGCGGAGGTCACCATCCCGGTGCTGAAAAAGAAGGAAGTGCCGGTGAAGGTGGAATTCCTCAACGTCCCGCCGGAGTTCCCCTTGGATGAACTGCAATACACCTATTCCCAGGAGACCATTGAGATCGCCGGGCCCGAGGAGGACATCGACAATCTGTCGGAAATCCACCTGGGCTACATCGATATGAAGGAGCTGGGGGAATCGGGGGCGTATCCCTTTGATGTGGAGCTGCCCTCCGGGTTCATCAATGTGGAGAACATCGAGACGGTGGTGGTGGAGTTTGAGGACCACAACCTGACCACCAAGAACTTTATCATCCGCAACATCACCGTGATCAACGAACCGGTCAACTACGATATCACCGTCGCCACCCGCAGCATCAGCGGGGTGAAGATGGTGGGCCGCAAGAGCGTCCTCGGCTCCATGTCCGCCCAGGACATTGTGGCGGAGATCGACGTCTCCGACCGGGAGATCACCAGCGGGCAGATCAAAGTCCCAGTGCGCATCTACGCCCCCACCAAAGGGCTTGTCTGGGCCAGCGGAAGCTACGAGGCGATCATCACCATCAAAGAAAAATAAACATCCGCGAGCCTGTCAGAACAATTTTGGCAGGCTCGTCCTTGTATGTGGGGGGATGGCGGCTCCGCCCGCTTTGCCCAGCCCTTAAACGGGCGGAATCATCTTATCATTTCTCGGCTTCGCGTGATAAGATCCCTACCCTTACCTCAATATGTGCCGGCGCGGAGCGGCGGAATGGATGATTGGTATGGCCATTGTTGTCACAGGAATCAAAACAGGCATCGGCGACCCCAAGGACGCCGCCCTACAGGAGGCCCTGCGCCGATTGAAGCTGGGCAGGGGGGAGGCCGAAGCCCATATCCACAAAGTGTCGGTGGACGCCCGCAAGCGGGGGGAGATCCACTTTGTCTCCTCGGTATTGGTGGACCTTTATGATCCAGGCCGGGAAAAATCCCTGGTGGAGCGGCTTCACAACCCCCAGGTCACCTACCGGGAGAGCTTCCGGCTGGAGGTCCACCATGGGGACAAACCCCTCTTCTCCCGGCCGGTGGTGGTGGGCTTCGGCCCAGCGGGGATGTTCGCCGCCCTTCTCCTGGCCCGGGAGGGCTTTCGCCCCATCGTCTTGGAGCGGGGCGGCAGCGTGGAGGAACGGGTTCCAGCAGTGGAGGGATTCTGGGCAGGCGGCCTTTTGGACCCGGTGAGCAACGTCCAGTTTGGAGAAGGGGGTGCCGGCACCTTCTCCGACGGCAAATTGACCACCCGCATCGGCGACCCCCGGTGCGAGTTTATCCTCCGGGAACTGGCTGCCCATGGCGCGCCGGAGGAGATTTTAAAACAGGCCAAGCCCCACATCGGCACCGACAAGCTGCGGCTGGTGGTCCGGTCCATCCGGGAGGAGATCCTCCGGCTGGGCGGGGAGATCCGCTTCCGGGAGCAGGCCACCGACTTTATTTTAGAAAAGGGTGCCCTCAAAGGGGTGGTCACCTCCCGGGAAACCATCCCGACCCAGGCTGTGGTGCTGGCCTTGGGTCACAGCGCCAGGGATACCTTTGCATCCCTCCATCAAAAAGGGGTGACGCTGATCCCCAAGGCCTTTTCGGTGGGGGTGCGGGCAGAGCAGCTCCAGTCGGTGATCGACCAGGGGCTGTACGGCGACCTGGCCGGCCATCCCGCTTTGCCGGTGGGGGAATACCAGCTCTCCCACCGCAGGGGGGAACGGGGGGTGTACACTTTCTGCATGTGCCCCGGCGGCCTGGTGGTGCCCTCCTCTTCCGAGGAAGGGGGTATCGTCACCAACGGGATGAGCGAATACGCCC
Source organism: uncultured Merdimmobilis sp. (assembly GCF_902471145.1). NCBI lineage: Bacteria > Bacillati > Bacillota > Clostridia > Eubacteriales > Oscillospiraceae > Merdimmobilis > uncultured Merdimmobilis sp. Next base: position 41,086 of record NZ_CABRJC010000015.1, on the reverse strand, counting down.
GGGACCGGCAGAACGCCAATGCGGCGCTGGTTGTATCGGTGGACGGGGCGGATTTTGGCCGGGAGTGGGACGCGGGCATCCGGTTCCAGCGGGAGCTGGAGCAAAAAGCCTATGCCATAACCGGCAGTTACCGGGCCCCCGCCCAGACTGCTGGCCGGTTCCTGGCGGGGAAGCCGGGTTTGGAACTGGGGGCGGTGGAACCCTCCTACGCCATCGGGGTGGAGGGGGCAGATTTCGACCGTCTGTTCCCCCCGGTGGTGACCGCCATGCTGCGGGAAGGGCTCGCCCTCTTCCAGCGCAAACTCCCCGGTTTTGGGGCGGCGGATGTGGTGCTCACCGGCCCGGAGACCCGGACCTCCTCCCCGGTGCGGATTCCCCGAGGGGAATCCTTGGAAGCGGAAGGGATCTTGGGCCTGTATCCCTGCGGGGAGGGGGCGGGCTACGCCGGGGGGATCGTCTCGGCAGCGGTGGACGGCCTGCGGGTCGCCCAGCAGATCATTGCAGTCTACAAACCTATGTGGGAGTAAGGAGGCGGCTATGGAACTGGAACTCATCCGATTCATCCAGCAGTTCAGGAGCCCAGTGCTGGATGCTATTTTCACTGCGGTCACCATGGTGGGGGAGCCCTACTTTGCAGCGGCCGCCCTCACCTGGATTTATTGGAATGTGGACAAGGGGAGGGGACGTTTTATCGCCTATGGGGTATTCACTTCCCTGGTGATCAACAACGCGGTCAAGGACTTCTTCAAACTGCCCCGGCCCATCGGCCAGGAGGGGATTGTGAGCCAGCGGGTGGAGACAGCCACCGGCCACTCCTTCCCCAGCGGCCACACCCAGAACACCGCCGCAGTGTTTACCAGTTTGGCCCTGGCTTTTTCCAGCCGGGTACTGGCGGTGCTGACCCCCTTTGCCATCCTGTTGGTGGGGCTTTCCCGGCTGTATCTGGGGGTCCATTACCCCAAGGATGTCCTAGCGGGCGCCCTCTTAGGGGTGTGCATCCCCCTGGCGCTCCACCGGATCTACCTGAAAACCCGGGATAAACAGCTGCTTATCCTTTTGACCTTTGCCCTTTTGCTGCCAACCGTGCTGGTGGGGGATTCCCGGGACTACATCAAGGGGATGGCCCTTTTCTGCGGGTTTGCTTTCGGCTCTCTGCTGGAAGACCGGCTGGTGAGCTTTTCCACTGAGGGGCGGCCCGTCATCAAGTGGGCGCGGTACCTTTTGGGCCTGGCCATCCTCGGCGCGGTGGAATTTGGCATGAAGTTCCTTCTGCCCGATGTGGCCGCCGTGGTGGGGCTGCGGTATTTCTTATTGAGCTTCCTGGGAATGGGGGCTTTGCCTTGGCTGTTCCAGGCCCTGCATCTTTCCTATTAGGAAAGATTGTGTTTTTTCGGCAAAAATGGTAAAATAAATAGATAAACACCAAGTTTTACTTGGGATTGAGCGAATTTAGAAGAAACCGCCCCCAAGGGCGTGGGAGGAAACTGTGGCAATCAAGTACTGGGACATTCGAACCATCGATCCAGCGGCTCCCCAGCGGCTGTGTGAGGAGCTGGGCCTGCCTGCCCTGGCGGGGGAGGTGCTCTGTGCCCGGGGATATGACACCCCGGAAAAAGCCCAGGCATTTTTGCAGGAGGACGCCGCCTTTGGCGACCCTTTTTCCTTCCGGGATATGGACAAAGCGGTGGAGCGGGTCTCGGCCGCTATCGAAAACTTTGAGCGGATCGCCGTCTACGGGGACTACGACTGCGACGGGGTCACCTCCACCGCCCTTCTCTACAGCTATTTGGAGACGGTGGGGGCGGATGTCCTCTATTACATCCCCGACCGGGAAGGGGAGGGCTACGGCATGAACTGCGGGGCGGTGGACCGCTTGGCAGAACAAGATGTCTCGCTGATCATCACGGTGGACAACGGCATCTCCGCAAAAGAGGAGATCGCCTACGCCGCCTCTTTGGGCATTGACGTGGTGGTCACCGATCACCACCAGCCCCCAGAGGAGCTTCCCCCCGCCGTTGCCGTTGTGGACCCCCACCGGGCGGACTGCCCCAGCGGAGCCCACAACCTGTCCGGGGTGGGAGTGGCCTTCCAGCTGATCTGCGCCCTGGAAGGGGACGACGGCGGCGAGATGCTGGACTATTACGGCGACCTGGTGACCATCGGCCTCATCGGCGACGTGATGGAGCTGACCGGCCAATGCCGCGCCCTGGTAAAACGAGGGCTTTCCCGGCTGGGGGAGAGCGAGCGCCCCGGGATTCAGGCGCTGCTGGAGGTGGCGGGCATCGCCCCCCGGACCATCACCGCAACCTCGGTGGCCTTTGGCTTGGTGCCCCGCATCAATGCGGCGGGACGGTTGGGGGAGACCGAAGCGGCTCTGCGCCTTTTGCTCACTGACGACCCGGAAGAGGCAGCGGCCCTGGCCCAGCAGCTGGAGGAAGACAACCGCACCCGCAAGGAAATTGAGCAGGGCATTTTGCGGGAGGCGGAAAGCCTCCTCGCCCGCAATCCCCAGCTTCTCTACCGGCGGGTGCTGGTGCTGAGCGGCAAAGGCTGGCACCACGGGGTGATCGGCATCGTCTGCGCCCGGCTGGTGGAAAAGCACGGCAAGCCCTGCATCCTCATCGCTGAGGAAGGGGAGGAGGCACGGGGCTCCGGCCGCAGCGTGGAGGGGTTCTCCCTCATCGGCGCCATCGCCGGGTGTAAGGAACACCTATTGCGGTACGGCGGCCACACCATGGCGGCGGGCCTTTCCCTGGCGGCAAAGGACATCCCCGCCTTTGCCGCGGCCATCGAGGAGCAGGCAAGGGAGATGTGCCCCTTGATGCCCCCCTACGCCCTCCATGTGGACCGGGTACTGGACCCCTCCCGTCTAACAGTGGGGGAGTTCGCCGGCCTCTCCTGCCTGGAGCCCTTCGGTTCGGGCAACGAGTACCCCCTGTTCGCCCTTTCCCGTCTGCGGCTGGAGCAGGTCATCCCCATGGGGGGCGGCAAACACCTGCGCCTGCGGCTCTCCAAGGATGGGAATGGGGTGTTTGCGGTGTACTTTGGCATGGCGCCGGAAAAATTCCCCTACCAAGTGGGGGATGTGTTGGATTTTGTTGCAACCATTGACAGAAACTACTATAATGGAGAGTGCCGTTTGTCGGTGAAGATCAAGGATATCCGGCTCTCCTCCCTCAACCAGAAGAAACTCTGCAACGGCAGGGCCTTTTATGACGCCTACCGCCGGGGGGAGGAACTGCCCATTGAGAAGCGCCATGTCACCCCATCCCGGGAGGATGTGGCGGTAGTCTACCGCTATGTGCGGGGACAGCGGAACTTGATTTTGGATTATGACCTGCTGTACAGCCGGTTGGTCTCCAAGGAGATCAACTACTGTAAAATGCGGATTATTTTGGATATATTGGAGGAACTGGGCCTCGTCGACCGGCGGGGAGACGGCACCCTCTCCCTGGCGCCTGCCAGCGGGAAGGTGGACCTTGGTTCCTCGGCAATTCTCAAGAACCTACAAGGATAGCTGGTGATAACATGACGATCTATACCATGGATGATCTGCTCGCAAAAATTAAAGAAAGCGGTAAAGCTTACGATGTGCCCAAGATCACGGCGGCCTTTGAACTGGCCGACACAGCCCACGCCGATCAAAAGCGGGTCTCTGGGGAACCGTACATCACCCACCCGCTGGCGGTGGCCATCATCCTTGTAGAATTGGGCATGGATACCGACAGCATCGTGGCCGCCCTGCTCCACGACGTGGTGGAGGACACCCAGGTGCCTATGGAGCAGATTGAAAAGCAGTTTGGGAAAGATGTCGGCCTTTTGGTGGGTGGGGTCACCAAGCTGGGCAAGATCCCCTTCTCCTCCCGGGAGGAACAGCAGGCGGAGAACGTCCGCAAAATGCTGCTGGCTATGGCCCAGGATGTGCGGGTCATCATCATAAAATTGGCCGACCGGCTCCACAATATGCGGACCCTTTCGGCCATGCGCCCCCAAAAACAGCGGGATAAGGCCCTGGAGACCATGGAGGTGTACGCTCCCTTGGCCCACCGTCTGGGCATCAAGGCGGTCAAGGAGGAGCTGGAGGATCGGGCGCTGAAATTCCTGGACCCAGTGGCTTACAATGAGATTGAAAACCAACTGGAGCTGCGCAAAGATGAGCGGCAGAAGTTCTTGGAACACATCCAGGAAAAGATCACCAGGCGCCTACAGGAGGAAGGGCTGGAGGGCATCCACTTGGAAGGCCGGGTCAAGAGCATCTACGGCATCTACCGCAAGGTGTATATGCAGGGCCGGGCCTTTGACGAGATCTACGACATCTACGCGGTGCGGCTCATTGTGGACACGGTCATTGAGTGCTACAACCTCTTGGGCATCATGCACGATATGTTCCGGCCCATCCCCAACCGGTTTAAGGACTACATCTCCACCCCTAAAAACAACATGTACCAGTCGTTGCACACCACCGTGCTGGACAAAGAGGGCATCCCCTTTGAAATCCAGATCCGCACCTGGGATATGCACCACACCGCGGAATACGGCATCGCAGCCCACTGGAAGTACAAGGCGGGCCTGAGTGGCAAGGATAAGCTGGAGGAGCGCCTCTCCTGGGTGCGGCAGCTGCTGGAAGCCCAGAAGGAGAGCGAGGACGTGGAGGAGATTGTCCGGTCCATCAAGACCGACATCGCCCCTGAAGAGGTGTTTGTCTTCACCCCCAAAGGGGATGTCATCCGCCTTCCAACCGGCTCCACCGTCATCGATTTCGCCTACGCTATCCACAGCGAGGTGGGCAACCGGATGGTGGGCGCCAAGGTGGATGGCCGGATGGTCTCCCTGGATTTTGAGGTGAAAACCGGCATGATTGTGGAGGTCATCACCTCCAATGCCAAGGGCAACGGCCCCAGCCGGGACTGGCTTAAGATGGTCAAGACCAGCGAAGCCAAGACCAAGATCCGCAGCTGGTTTAAAAAAGAGCGGCGGGAGGAGAACATCCTGGAAGGCCGTGAGGAGATTGAGCGGGAATTCAAGCGCAATTTCATCAGCCTCCCCGACGACAAGATGCAGGAGTTCCTCACTGACATTGCCAAGCGTCAGCACTTCTACACCTTGGACGACTTTATGGCGGCGGTGGGGTATGGGGGGATCTCTCTTTCCCGGATCATGCCCCGCATCAAGGATGATTACAACCGGCAGTACCGGCCCCAGGAACCGGTCAGCCCGGAGAAGATCCTTCAGAAGCCCAAAAAGCAGAAGGCTTCCAGCGGGGTCATCGTGGAGGGGCTGGACGGCTGCTTGGTCAAGTTTGCCAAGTGCTGCAACCCTCTGCCCGGGGACGAGATCATCGGCTTTGTCACCCGGGGCTATGGGGTTTCCATCCACAAGCGGGATTGCATCAACGTGGAGAAGGCCTTGGAGGACACCTCCCAGCGGGAGCGTTGGGTCAGCGCAGAATGGGCCCAGAACGCCACCAAGGAGAGCTTTAAGTCCACTATCGACATCTTGGCCAGTGACCGCAACAGCCTTTTGGCGGACGTGAGCATCACTCTGAGCAACATGCATGTGCCCATCCACGCTTTGATGGCCAAGGAATTGAAAGACAACCAGACCAGCATCCAAATTACCCTGGGCATCAGCGATCTGGACCAGCTTCGCACCATCGTGGCGAACCTGTGCAAGATCAACGGGGTAGTTTCGGTGCAGCGGTCCTATCAATAACAGCAGGAGGTACGCAATGAAAGCAGTGATTCAGCGGGTCACCGAGGCCTCGGTGACCATCGACGGGCAGGTTGTGGGCGAGATTGGCCACGGCATCCTGCTCCTTTTGGGGGTCTGCCCCCAGGATGGGGAGAAAGAGGCCGCCTGGCTGGCCGACAAGGTGGTCAACCTGCGGATCTTTACCGACAACGAGGACAAGATGAACCTCTCCCTCATGGACGTGGGCGGGGAGATGCTGGTGGTCTCTCAGTTCACCTTATATGGGGACTGCAAAAAAGGGCGGCGCCCCTCCTACACCGACGCCGCCCGGCCGGAGATCGCCGACCCGCTGTATCAGTATTTTGTCCGTTGCATCCAGGACGCCGGAGTACCCAAGGTGGCCACCGGCCGGTTTGGGGCGGATATGAAGGTGGCCCTCGTCAACGACGGGCCGGTCACTTTGATTCTGGACACCGCCGAAATCATGCCGAAAAAGTAACCCTCCCCCGGGACAAAATCATCGGGAGTTTGGAAAACAGCAGAAATGGAGAGAAAGCCAATGGATGTTTATGTCGTCGTCGTCGGGACCATTGAAACCAACTGTTACCTAGCCGCATCGGAGAAGAAGAACTGCGCAGTCATCGACCCCGGCGCAAACGGGGAGAAGATTTTGGGCGAGATTGAGGAATACGGCCTCACCCCCCAGTACATCGTCCTCACCCATGGGCATTACGACCACACTGGCGCCGTCAAGGCGGTGAAGGAGAAATTCCCCCAGGCCAAGGTCTGCATCAGCGGGGAAGACGAGGAGATGTTCCACGACTTTAAAAAGTGCATGGCCCCGCCCAGCTATGCCAAGTCCGGCAATTACGACGGCCTGGCGGCGGATGTCCTCCTCAAGGACGGGGACACTATCGCCCTGGACGAGCTCACCTTCCAGGTGATCGCCACCCCCGGCCACACCAAAGGCGGCATCTCCCTCGTGTGCGGCGACGCTCTCTTCACCGGGGACACCCTCTTCTGTGGCACCGTGGGCCGCACCGACCTGTACGGTGGCAGTTACGAAGCTATTGTGGATTCGGTCAACCGGCTGGCTGCCCTCCCTGGGGATTACTCGGTCTTTCCTGGCCACAGCAAGCTGACCACTCTGGAAGAGGAGCGCCAAACCAATCCCTACATCGGCAAATAGCCTTTTGAATCAATCAACGGGGGGTCTTACCTTGATCGTACTAGTAGATGGGCACAAGCACCATTATGAGATGGAGTGCCTGACCATGATGTTCTTCCCAGGGGAGAAAATCACCACCACAACCGACCTTTCCCAGCAGGATGGGGACTATCTGTACACCCGCCTGCGGGAAGGGGAGGGAATAGGGCAGCTGTTTGTCCGCGCCTCGGTGGGGGGGACCTCGGCGGAGGAAGGGATGGAGATCCCCTTGGATGCCCCGGATTATGACCGCCAGTGCGAACGGGGCTTTGGGCGGATGGTGTACCGCCTCCTGTCTGCCGCCACCGGCCGGGCGCCCAAATGGGGGATCCTAACCGGGATCCGGCCAATCAAGCTGTTCCACCAGTGCGTGGCCGACGGCATGACCGAGGAGGAGATCCGCCAGCTGTTCACCCAGGAAATGCTCCTGAGCCCCGGCAAGCTGGACCTTGCCATACAGACCCAGAAAAACGAGCAGAAGGTGCTGTCCCGCTCCACCAGGGACAGCTTCAGCCTGTACATATCCATCCCGTTCTGCCCCAGCCGGTGCCATTACTGTTCCTTTGTCTCCCATTCCATCGACCGGGCCAAAAAATTGATGCCCGAATATGTCTCCCGCCTGGTGGAGGAGCTGCGGTACACCGCCAAGCTGGTGGATCAAATCGGGATCAAGCTCAAGACGGTGTATTTCGGCGGGGGTACCCCCACCACCCTGACGGCGGAACAGCTACAGCTGCTCATCGACGTGATCAAAGAGGAGTTCGATTTCTCCCACCTGGAGGAGTACACCATCGAAGCGGGCCGGCCGGACACCATCACCCTGGAAAAGCTCCAGGTGATCAAGAATTCCGATGTCACCCGCATCAGCATCAACCCCCAGACCCTCAACGACCAGGTGCTGGAGGCAGTGGGCCGCCGCCACACGGCGAAGGACGTCATCGACAAATTCCACATGGCCCGGGAGGTGGGCATCGACTGCATCAACATGGATTTGATCGCCGGCCTGCCTGGGGACACCCTGGACAGCTTCCGGCGCAGTGTAGACGGCCTCATCGCCCTTGGGCCGGAAAACATCACCGTCCACAGCCTTTCGGTGAAGCGGGCGGCGGACCTGGCCAAAGTGGACCCCGAGTTCTTGCGCCATGGCAGCCTGGTCAGCGATATGGTGGACTACTCCCAGCGGGTACTGGCCCAGCACGACTACCATCCCTACTACCTCTACCGGCAGAAGAACACGATGGACAATCTGGAAAACGTGGGCTACTGCCGCCCGGGGCAGGAGGGGCTGTACAACGTTTACATCATGGATGAGACCCATTCCATCCTTGCGGTGGGGGCCGGCGGGGTGACCAAACTGCGGGAACCCGGCGGCTCCAAAATCCAGCGGGTATTCAATTTTAAATTCCCATACGAATATCTCAGCCGCTTTGATCAAGTCATTGCAAGAAAGGACGAGGTGACCAAATTCTATGAAACATACCCATTCTAATCAACCGGCAGCCCTCTCCATCGCCTCGGTAAACCAGCTGGCACAAACCGCTCCCCAGCAGTTGGTGGAGCGCACCCACCAGCGGTACCAGGACCAGCTGCGCACAGTGGCCCAGGCCATTTTACAGCGTCCTGCCCAGCGCCGGGTAGTGTTGCTGGCCGGTCCCTCGGCCTCTGGCAAGACTACTGTCGCCCGGGATCTCTCCCAGATGATCACCGAGCTGGGCACCCCGGCCCTGACCGTCTCCATGGATGATTTTTACCTGGGCCATTACCCGCTGCTCCCCGACGGAACCGAGAATTTTGAATCCTTTGAAGCCCTGGATATCGAACTATTTGACCATTGTATGGCCCAGCTGCTGGGGGAAGGGAAAACCCGCCTGCCCAAGTTCGATTTTGTCACTGTAACCCGCTCAATGAATAAGGAAGAATCCATCTTGCCGGAAGGTGGGGTCGTGGTGGTGGAGGGCATCCACACAATGAATCCCCGGGTGTCCATCAACTTGCCATCGGAGAATCTTTTCCGGCTGTATGTCCATGTGGATTCCCAGTTTGTGGATGACAAAGGGCAGACCCTGTTGACTCCAAAGAACATCCGCCTGATGCGCCGGATGCTGCGGGACCGGAACTTCCGCAACTATTCCATCTTCAACACATTGGGCCGCTGGGACCATGTCCTTTCGGAGGAGCGGGAAAGCCTGGAGCCTTATCGGGAGTTTGCCGATGGGTTTGTGGACAGCGCACTGGAGTATGAACCTGCTGCTTTCCGCCACTACCTGCTTCCCATTTTGCGGGAAGTGGGGTGCGACAGCCCCTTCTACGAGCCCATCAGCGAGCTGTGTGAGGCGTTGGAGCAGTTTCCCCAGCTGGATACCGACCTGATTCCACAGGATTCACTATTCCGCGAGTTTGCGGGCTAAGAATTTCTGACAAAATGCCACCATTACAAATGAGGGAAAACGTGCTACAATAATCGCAGAGCGATTATTGGGGAAGAAATCCTTCTCGGGCCATAGGCCCGCCGCAAAGCGGCATCAGGATTTTTCCCATTTATGCAGACTTTGGGGTATCATAATCGCAGAGCGATGATTGGAGAAGAAATCCCCGCTGCACGACCCGCTCCCCTAGGGGGCTAAAGCAATGCACCCGCGGTGGCCGCGGATACAATAAGGCCGCGCCGGCCTGACCGGCGGAAAGGAGCATCCCATGAGCAGATTCGACGACCTGTTACTCAAGGCAAAGACAGTCGCCAACGCGGCTGGCAAAAAAACCGGCGAGCTGGTGGAAGTGTCCAAGCTGAAACTGGAAGCTGTTCAGATCAATTCCGACATCCAGAAGGCCTATGAGCGCCTGGGCAGCGTGGTATATGAACAGGAGAAAACCGGTGCGGACAACAACGACCTCATCGCCCTGTGCGTCTCGGAGATTGACGGCCTGCTGGTCGAGCTTTCCGACCTTAACGCCAAGATCAACGAGGCCAAAAACACCGTCAAATGCATGAGCTGTGGCGCGGAGAACCCGGAGGGGTCACTCTACTGCGCCAGATGCGGCAGCGCCCTGAACCAGGTGGAGTACACCTCGCCGGTGACGGTGCAGGCACCTGTGGAGGAAGCTGCAAAAGAGCCTGCTTCCCCGGCAAAGGCGACCGAGGAGGAGCTGTCCGGTACCCAGGAGGACAACCAGTAATTTTAAAAAAAGGGGGTGCAAAAGCCCCCTTTTTTCTATTTTTGTGAGGTGCATAGCATGAGTCTTGAGACAAAAACCAGAAACCCTGTGGAGTATTTCGGCGAAAATGTGTTTGACGACCGGGTGATGCGGGAGCGCCTGCCCAAGGAGACCTACCGCGCCTTGAAACAGTGCGTAGGGGAGGGCCTGCCCCTCACTGCCAAAATCGCTGAAGTGGTGGCCAACGCCATGAAGGATTGGGCCATCTCCAAAGGGGCGACCCATTACACCCATTGGTTCCAGCCTCTCAACGGGTTCACCGCGGAGAAGCACGAATCCTTTATCTCGCCCATCGACAACGGCGGCGCTATTATGGAGTTCTCCGGCAAAATGCTGATCAAAGGCGAGTCGGACGCCTCCAGCTTCCCCTCCGGCGGATTGCGGGCGGTGTTTGAAGCCCGGGGCTATACCATGTGGGACCCCACCTCTCCCGCCTTTTTGAAGGAGGACCGGGCCGGGGTAACCCTGTGCATCCCCACCGCCTTCTGCGCCTGGAGCGGCGAGGCCCTGGACGAGAAGACCCCGCTGCTGCGGTCGGTCAAGGCCCTCAATAAGCATGCGCTGCGCCTCTGCCGGCTGTTTGGCGACCACGATGTCAAACAGGTACATACTTCCGTGGGCGCGGAGCAGGAGTATTTCCTCATCGACCTGGACCACTACCGCCAGCGCAAGGATTTGGTCCTCACCGGGCGCACCTTGTTCGGCGCCAAGCCCAGCAAGACCCAGGAGATGAGCGACCACTACTACGCCGGCTTAAATGAGCAGGTGGCCGGCTTTATGAAGGAGATCGACGAGGCCCTGTGGAAGATGGGCGTCTCGGCCAAGACAAAGCACAACGAAGCCGCCCCCTGCCAGCATGAGCTGGCCCCCATTTTCTCGGTGGAAAACATCTCTGCTGACCAGAACCAGCTAATCATGGAGACCCTACAGCGGGTAGCCCTCAAACACAACCTGGCCTGCCTTCTCCATGAAAAACCTTTTGAATACATCAACGGCTCAGGCAAGCACAACAACTGGTCTATCACCACCGACAACGGCCAAAATCTGTTAGAGCCCGGAGACAACCCCTATGACAACGCTAAATTCGTGGTATTCCTCTGCGCGGTGATCCAGGCCATCGATAAGCATGCCGGCCTGTTGCGGGTGTCCGCTGCCAGTGCCAGCAACGACCACCGGCTGGGTGGGTACGAGGCCCCTCCTGCGGTGATCTCCATCTGCCTGGGCGAGCCGCTGTCCGACATCCTGAAAAACATCGCCTGCCAGGCGGAACACGGGGAGGAATCCAAGCGGATGCTGGACTTTGGCGTTCCCACCATGCCCCAGATGTACGCCGACTCCTGCGACCGCAACCGCACCAGCCCCTTTGCCTTCACCGGCAATAAGTTTGAATTCCGGATGCTGGGTTCCTCCCAGACCATCTCCTGGGCCAACACCATCCTCAACACTATTGTGGCCGAGACCCTGGATGAGTTCGCCACCCGCCTGGAAGGGGCGGAGGACTTTGACGGGGAGATTCAGCGGATCATTGCCGACGTATATGAGAACCACAGCCGGGTAATCTTCAACGGCAACGGCTACTCCCAGGAGTGGATGGAGGAGGCGGCCCGCCGGGGCCTGCCCAACCTGAAAAACACTGTGGAGGCCGCCAAGGAGCTGATCCGCCCCGAAGTGGTAGAGTTATTTGACAAATACGATGTCTATGACCGCCAGGAGATGGCCGCCCGTTATGACATCATGCTGGACATCTACACCCGCCGCATCCTCATTGAGGCCCGCACCATGGCGGAGATGGCCCGCACCCAGCTGTACCCAGCCATCAGCCGGTACCTGACCGAGGCCGCCCAGGCGGTGAAGGCCCTGGGGGATATTGGCAAGGCCTCCCGCTCCCAACAGGATAAGCTGGACTGCCTCATCTCCCTCCTGGATTCGATGGATGAGGACATCGTACTGCTCACCGACAAGATCGGACGGGCGGATGGTATGAAGAAGGACCACGAAGCCTGTGCCGCCTTCTGCGCCGGGGAGATCTTGCCCGCCATGAACGACCTGCGGGTGGTCACCGACCGCCTGGAGTCGATGGTAGACAGCCGGTTCTGGCCCATCCCCACCTACAGCGAAATCCTCTTCAACGTCTAGGGGAGAAATCGGGCATCTGGTAAAAATTCCATGAATTATTTGGGAAAAGGTGGCATATAGGCCACCTTTTCCTTTATACTAAATTCTATGGAATTTCTCGGCTGGGGAAAGGGAGCGGTATGCGCTCCCTCACCGGGGAAAACGGTACTATCCCAGCGGCTTTTCCAATAGGATAGGATGAAGAATGGAACAAAGGGGGAGAAAGCCCTGAAAAAACAAAACCGGCAGTCGGTCTTGGAGGGAGCGCTGATTTTGATGGCCGCCACTGTGGTGGTCAAGGTGATTGGCGCGCTGTTTAAAATCCCCTTGGCCAATATTTTAGGCGGCGGGGGAATGGGGTACTTTATGACGGCATACAGCCTGTTCAACCCACTGTATGCCCTAGCTACGGCGGGCCTGCCGGTGGCAGTGTCCAAACTGGTGTCGGAGAGCGTGGCACGGGGCCGCTGCCAGGACGCCAAACGGGTGTTCCGGCTTTCCCTGTGTCTCTTCCTAGCTACGGGTACCTTGGGCTGCATCGCCATGGTGCTGGGGGCAAGGTCCTTCTCCCAGGCGGTGGGCAACCCTGGTGCTGCCTTGGCGGTGGCGGTGATGGGCCCGGCGGTCTTCTTCGGGTGCTTCACCTCCGCTTTCCGGGGATACAATGAGGGCCTTCGCAACATGACCCCAACCGCCCTTTCCCAGGTGGTGGAAGCGGTGGCCCGGCTGGTGTTCGGCATTGCCTTTGCCACCTATCTGCTGCATCACGGCATGGCGGAATATGCCTCCTATGGCACAGTGTACGGCCAGGCGGCAGCTTCCCTGGAGGACGCCCAGCGGTTGGTGCTGCCGGTGGCTTCGGCAGGGGCGGTGGCAGGCATCTCGGTGAGCACCGCCTGCGGGAGTCTCTTTTTGCTGCTGCGGCAGTTCTTCTGCCGGGATGGCATCACTCGGGAGCAGCTGGCCTCTTCCCCCAGGGCCCGTTCCCGGAGGGAGCTGGGGCGGATGCTCCTCACGGTGGCATTGCCGGTTTGTCTGGCCTCCGCGGCGGTCAATCTGACCTCTCTCATTGACCTGGGCTCCATCATGAACCGGCTTTCCACTGCCTTAGAAGAAAACCCCCAGGCAATTTTGAATATGTATGGGGGGCTACTGCCTGAGGGGATGACCCTTTCTGAGATCCCCAACTACCTGTATGGTTCTTACACCGGTTTGGCGGTGACGGTGTTCAACCTGGTGCCGGCACTGACCGTCACCTTCGGCACCAGTGCCCTGCCGGCGGTCTCCTCCTCTTGGGCGGTGAAGAACTACCAGGCCACCAAACGGAATATCCAGTCCATTTTGCGGATCACCGCCTTGGTGGCCATCCCGGCGGGCCTGGGGATTTTCGCCCTTTCCGGGCCGATTTTAAACCTTTTGTTTTCCTCCCGGGCGGCGGAGGCGGCCATCGCCGCCCCAGTGCTGCGGTGGATGGGCTTGGCGGTGATTTTGGTGGCCATGGCCAGCCCGGTCAACAGCATGCTCCAGGCGGTGGGCCGGGCCGATGTGCCGGTGAAGATGATCCTGGCCGGGGGCCTTGTGAAGCTGGGCTGCAACTACCTGCTCATCGCCGTGCCGGAAATCAACATCAAGGGCGCGCCGGTGGGGACTATTTTGTGCTATGGGCTGATCCTTTCGGTCAGCCTTAGAATCCTCTGCCGGGAAACCGGCATCGCTTTGGAGTGGGGAAAAACGTTTGGCAAGCCCTTCCTTGCCGGGATTGGCTGCGCCCTCTGCGCCTGGGCCGCCTATGGGTTTTTCTCCCGCGGGGTGTTCTCCAGCCGCCTTTCCACCCTGGCCGCCGTGGCGGTTGGAGGGGGATTTTACCTAATGTTTTTGCTGTTTTCCAAGGGATTTGTCAAAGAAGACGTTTTAATGCTGCCAGGGGGAGAAAAAGTTTCGAAAATACTTGAAAAATACTCTCTTTTGGGGTAATATAATTAGTGCTTGCCCGGAATAATTGGAAAACTTGGGGTGTCCGCTTTGTCTGTTGATTTCGCGTTTAAAGAAACATATTCCATCGAAGATCTTCTCGCCATCATGCGCATTCTGCGGGGGGAAAATGGCTGCCCCTGGGATCGGGAACAGACCCATCAGTCCATCCGCAACAATTTTATCGAGGAGACCTACGAAGCGGTGGAGGCCATCGACAACAGCGACCCGGTCCTTCTGGAAGAGGAACTGGGCGACGTGCTGTTGCAGGTGGTCTACCATGCGGAAATGGAGCGGGAAGCCGGCAGATTTTCCTTTGAGGATGTGGCCGACGGCATCTGCCAGAAGCTGATCCAGCGCCATCCCCATATTTTTGGCGACGTTGTCGCCGGCACCACAGACGAGGTGCTGGACAACTGGGATGAAATCAAAAAGAAAACCAAAGGGCAGACGACCTATACCGATACTCTCAAGAGTGTTCCAAAGGTGTTCCCTTCTCTCATGCGCGCGGCCAAGGTGCAGAAGCGCGCGGCAAAATCCGGCTTTGCTTACCCCGACGGGAATTGGGCCATGGAGGCCCTTTCCAGCGAGGTGGAGGAACTTCGGGAGGCGCTGCGGCAGAACGACCTATCCGCTGCCAGTGAGGAATTGGGCGACCTGTTGCTTTCGGCGGCCAATCTATCCCGGTATCTGGATGTGGATGCGGAAGAGTGCCTCGGCACCTCCTGCGACAAATTCATTTCCCGGTTTGAGAGGCTGGAAGAGCTAGCCGCCTCCCGCAAGGTTGACATGAAAAAGGCATCCCCCCAAGAGATAATCGCCTTGTGGGAGGAAGCCAAGAGACAGCATAAGTCCCCAAATCCATCGATTTAAAAAGTACGGAGGTTTATCCAAAATGACAAAAGCAGAATTGATTAATGTTGTAGCCCAGAAGACCGAGCTTTCCAAAAAAGACAGCGAAAAAGCTGTTTCCGCTGTTGTAGACGCCATCACCGAAGCCCTGGCTTCTGGCGATAAAGTATCTCTGGTTGGCTTTGGTACCTTTGAGGTCAAAGAGCGCGGCGAGAGAAAAGGCATCAATCCCCGCACCAAAGAGGAGATCACCATTGCCGCTTCCAAGCTGCCTTGCTTCAAAGCTGGTAAAGCGCTGAAAGATTCTGTTTCCAAATAGTATTTGAGAAAACCCTGTAAAATCGGGAGTGCGTTGACGCATTCCCGATTTTTTGTTATGCTGGTCTTAACAAGACCCAGTACAAGGAGGAAATCTGTATGAAATACCGGCTGTTGGCCCTTTTGCTGGCTGCGTTGCTGCTGGCGGGGTGCCAGGATCGAAGCGGCCCTGCGCCATCCTCTTCTTCTGAGGTGGAAAGTGCCGGTTCTGCGTCCGAGGGGCCCCGCACCCCTTTGGAGACAGCGCTGGATGAGAACATCGCTTCAGCCTTTCCCACTGGCAGCGATTGGGAAGCCCTTTCCGCCTTTGGCATCACAGCCCAGGCCGGCCGGGGGGAGTTTGTAAACCAAAGGGAATACCGTTGCCCAGTGACCATTCAAAATGCCGAAGGGGAAAAAGCGACCCTCGTTGCCTCCGGGATTTACAAGCCAGGGGATATCCCCGATGATCCAGGGGAGAATTTGCGTATTTCCATCTGTGGCTTTCTGCCGGCGGGGGAGGATAAGCTGTTGCTGGCAGATGCCTTCCAAGTGAAGCTGATCTCCATCAGCCATCTGGAGGAAGAGCCCCAGATGCTGTACTCCATCCCGCCGGAGGAGGGCTCCGTGGTGGATGCCGCCTATGATCCCCAGGGAGGGTACCTGGTGCTGACGGTGGATGCCAACTCCAACACCCTGATCCACCTGGATCTTTCCGGCAAAGAGACAGGCAGAACCCACATCCCCAAGCCGGAGAGCTCCCAAAGCGCCCTGTTTGGCCCATATGAACGGATGACCCGGACAAACGACTGCCAATACCTCCCCCTAGGGCAGATGCAGTATATCTCCATGGAGGAGCCGGCCTGGCTTTTGGAGGATAGAGCCCTGTGGGATCCCTCCACCAAAGAATTGCGGGAAAACTTTGGAACCTTCTTCCGCTGGGAAGGGGAGGAGTGCCATCTTCGCCTCTGCCGGGGGGAGGTGGGAGGGGAAGCTCTCGCCCTTTTGGAGAGGCCCGGGGAAAAGACGTTGGGCTTCTTCTTTGATGGCTCGGCCATCGACCCCAGCTTGGGGGCTTATGAGGGGGGTAAAGAATGGATCACCGGCTATGCGGCGGAACTTTCCGTCCCCCGTCTCCGCCTGGAAGCCGGGGAGCTTCGGATGGCCATGGCCTTTGACTTCGAAGCCCAAACCGCCCAGGTGGAATACTCTTACACCCCCGCTGACCTGCAAGGGATCGGCCCGGTCTGCTCTTCCCCCAGCGGTGCAAGGGCGGTATATCTCCCCTCAACGGGCGGCATGGGAGATGCCATGTGGGGCAATTACGCCCTCTATGACAGCGCAAAGGGAACAGTGGAGTATCTGGCACCCTCTCTGGGAGCTTCTTCTGCCTTTTTTGCCGGGGAGGAGCGGGTTTTTGTCAACAACCTGGAATCTCTGTCCCTGTATGATGCCGCCACCGCACAACCCATTGAGAAGAACATCCCCATCCCGTCAGATCAAAGCGGCAAGGCCCGGTGGGCAATCGCCTGCATAGGGGATGCCAAACACCAATTGGCACTGGCCCTCTGCCGGGAGGCAGGCTACGACTTCCCGGAGGAGACCGTCCCGGTCTCATTGGTGGTGTATGACCTTTCCGGCCAGGTGATCCGGGACATCCCCACCGATATCCGGACGCCTTATGTTTCCAAAAACTACCCCTACAGCCCGGATATCCAGCTGGACGGCCAGGGAAACCTGCTGGTCCGCAACGGGGAGGGCGCCCTTTTAGGCACCATTCCCTATCTCCAATAGAAAGAAGGAACAATATGCGTTTGGATAAATATTTGAAGGTGACCCGGCTGATCAAGCGGCGCACCATTGCCAACGAGGCCTGCGACGCCGGCCGGATCTCGGTCAATGGCAAACCTGCCCGCGCCTCCTATGATGTCAAGGTCGGGGATGTGCTGGAGATCAACCTGGGCTCCAAGCCCCTCAAGGTAAAGGTGCTGGAGGTCAGCGAATACGCCACCAAAGAGACTGCCAGCACCCAGTATGTGGTGGTCGATTAGAAGCGCGCACAGAAAAAGCATCCTTCGGGAAATGCCCCGGAGGATGCTTTTTTTATCCATTTGTAGCGATGTAAAGGGTTACCGGCTGTTCCAGTTCCCCCAGGATTTCGCCGTCCATGGGGTCGAGGATGTGCAACAAAGCGGTGGCTGGGTATTTCCCCTTGGGGAGAGGCCGGTTCAATAGCCCCTCGCTCACCTGGCACCCTGCTGGGATCACCCCGGATTGGTACACCGTCTCGCCAGGTAGCACAATATCCACCTGCATGTCGTATTCGTTGGAGCCGTGGTTGAGGAGAAGGAGGTTCCCCGCCTTGTCCCCAGCGGCAAAGTAGGGGGTGGCGTTGAGGGTGTAGACGAATTCCCCCTCCTGGTTGGGGGAGAAGGAGTCCGGATCTTGCATCTCCACCTGGTTGGGGTCGAGGGCCTGGGGGTCGGTAACTGGCTGGGCGGTGACAGCCGCCTCTGGAGAAGAAGGGCTTCTCAAAAACAGCGCCAGGCATCCGGCTGCCACGGCGACAATGGCCAGCATCAGCAAAATGGAAAGCTGCTGGTGTTTTTTGTTTTTGCGGCGAATGTCCATAGGGCGGCCTCCGTTCGACTTTTTCTGTGGTTCATTATACCACAAAGTCTGCACAAACGGCAAGAATTGCGATGCGGCTGTTGCCGCAAAGGGCTTCGCCCTGCAAGCAATTCTTCGAATGCCACAGCTTTGCCTGTGGCTATTGTACCTCAATGTCTGCACAAACGGCAAGAATTGCGGTGCGGCTGTTGCCGCAAAGGGCCTCGCCCTGCAAGCAATTCTTCGAATGCCACAGCTTTGCTGTGGCTATTATACCGCAGAATGAGGGGGATGGCAACGAGGGGAGAGTGGAAATCCGCTGGTTTTTATGTTACAATAGTACAATAGTTCGAGAATGTGGGCTGGGAAGATTGCCCGCAAACAAAAATGGGAGGGTGGATATGAACTGCCTTTTGGTGGCGATCAACGCCAAATATATTCACACAAGTTTGTCGGTGCGGTACCTGGCGGGGTATTCCAACCAAGTGAACCAGCAGAAGACTCAAATCGCCGAATTTACCATCAACCACCGCCCAGAGCTGATTTTGGAGGAGCTGTTCCGCCAAAAACCGGATCTCCTGTGCTTTTCCACCTACTTGTGGAACGTGGACCTGGTGCTGGAGATCGCGGAGAATTTCAAGAAGGTTTCCCCCTCTACCACCATCGTGCTGGGCGGGCCGGAGGTCTCTTTTGACGCCAAAGAACTGTTGGAAGCCCATCCCTTTTTGGATGGGGTGCTGATGGGGGAAGGGGAGGCTTCCTTTGCTGATTTGGTCTCTAAATGGTCTCAGAATGCCGATTTTTCAAATGTAAAGGGATTTACCTTTACAGATAAAAACGGGGTAAAATCCACCCCTCTGCCCCCGCTGTTTGACATGGATCTGCTCCCTTTCCCCTATGGGGAGGAGGAACTGTCCAGCGGGAAGATCCTCTATTACGAAAGCAGCCGGGGCTGCCCGTTCAACTGCCAGTACTGTCTCTCCTCCCTGGATAAAAAGGTCCGCTTCCGCCGGGTGGATCTGGTGTTAGGGGACCTTCAGCGGTTTTTGGATGCGAAGGTGAAGCAGGTCAAGTTCGTGGACCGCACCTTCAACTGTAAAAAAAGCCACGCTATGGCCATCTGGACCTATCTGGCCGCCCACGACAACGGGGTGACCAACTTCCACTTTGAGCTCTCCGCCGACCTGCTGGACGAGGAGATGCTGGACTTCCTGTCCACGGTGCGAAAGGGCCTCTTCCAATTTGAA
Source organism: uncultured Merdimmobilis sp. (assembly GCF_902471145.1). Classification (NCBI taxonomy): domain Bacteria; kingdom Bacillati; phylum Bacillota; class Clostridia; order Eubacteriales; family Oscillospiraceae; genus Merdimmobilis; species uncultured Merdimmobilis sp. The sequence goes on along the minus strand of NZ_CABRJC010000015.1, from coordinate 21,883 downwards.
ATCGGCATCCAGTCCACCAACCCTAAGACTATTGCGGCCATCGACCGCAGGACGGATCTGCCAGAGCTTTTTTCCATCATCCGGCGGATCAACGCTCCAGGCAATATCCACCAGCATTTGGATTTGATCGCCGGCCTCCCCTACGAAGGCCTGGAATCCTTTGAGCGCTCCTTTAACGACGTGTATTTCCTGGCGCCCCAGCAGCTGCAATTGGGGTTTTTGAAGGTGCTTAAGGGCTCCGGGCTCCACCGGGACCGGAAAAAATACGGCCTTGTCTACCGGTCGAAAGCCCCCTATGAGATCCTGGAGACCCCTTGGCTTCCCTTTGCCGACGCCTTAAAATTAAAGGAGGTGGAGGAGATGGTGGAACTGTACCTCAACTCCGGCCGGTTCTCCCATGTGCTGGAACAGCTGATGGAGGACTTTGATTCCCCCTTCCAGTTCTTCCTCCAACTGGGGGAATTCTACCATCAAAAGGGGTATCACCTAGCTGCCCATGGGCGGGAAGAGTACTACACCATCCTCAAGGAATTTTATGAAGAGGGAGGCCACCAGCTGGACGGCCAGCTCATCCAGCGCACCCGGCTGGACAACCTCTACCACGAGCGGCCCCGCAAATTGCCGGATTGGGCCAAACCGGACCTTGTGCAGCCCCGAAGGGAGGAGCTGATCGCCTTTTTCACCCCTCAGCGGGTGGCGCAGTACCTGCCAGGATATGAGGGGATGGATCCGAAGGAGATCCTCAAACAGGTCCATGTAGAGCGTTTTGCCCATCCTCAGCCGAGGACCCTGTTGTTCCGCTACGACCGGAGGGATCTGCTGGGCCGGGCCTTGGCGGTGGAAATCCCCTTATAAACAAAACTGCCCCCGGGGAGTCATCCCCGGGGGTTTTGTGCTGCCCAATGAGCGGATATGTTTTGGGGTGGAAGAAAGCGGCTATTCCTCCAGCAGGGTTTTGGCCAAGTCGGGGGGGAGCTTCTCCAGAAGTTTTTGATTGGCTTCCTCCAACCGGCGGCTGTAGGCTTCATAGGCTGGGCTGAGCCGACGCATCTGTGGCAGAAAGACGTCGTAATACCCACTGGATTTGCCAAATTCCCGGAAGAGGGCCATCCACTCCCCCATGGCAGACTGTTGGAATTCCTCGCTTTGCTTCCATTGGAGGTATTCCAGCACCGGTTTTTGGTTTTCCTCCCAAAAGGCATCAAAATCGGCCATAGTCTCCTCCATCCGCTGGGGTTGGGCGGCCAGTTCCCGGTCGCCGGCCTGGGTTTCCGCCTGCTCTAGCAGGGCTTGGCAGCCAGGGGTGAGGGGAGGGAACTCCACCCCATCCAAGAAGGTGAGGATCTGTTCATAGGCGTCCCGCTGTTCCGGGGTCTCGATGGGGGATTGGAGGAATCTTCCAAAGTGAATGCTGATATACCGGCCATAGTACCCAGGGAAGGCCCCCAGCAGCTTCTGCCGGATGGTCTGCTTCTGTTCCAGGAATTCCAGCTGCCGCTCCAGGGCTTCGGGGGATTCCCCATCCAAATACCGGTTCAGCAGCTCCAGCTGTTTTTTCTGGAGGGCGAGCCGGTCCTCTTGTCGCGCTTGTACCAACTTGGTTGCACCGGCATCCCCGGGGGAGGCCAGCAATAGGGCGATCTCCTGCACCGGCAGGCCCAAACGGCGCAAAAAGGCAATGGTTCCAAGGCGTCCGGCCTCCTCCTGGGTGAATTCCCGGTACCCGTTTTCCTGGGATGCCGGGGAGATCAACCCCTTTTCCTGGTAATAGGCCACCGCTTTTTTGGTGAGCCCGGTTTTTTGGCAGATTTCATTGATTTTCATGGGATACACCTCCTGGGTTTGATTGTAAGGGATGCCCCAAGGGAACAGTCAAGGGGGAATTTTGCTGGGCTGAGAAAATTGCTGGGTAATTTTGGCGTTTTGTTTCCCTAAATCTATTTTTGTGCAAAAAGCGCGGACAGATTTTCTGTCCGCGCTTTTGTCCTTTTGGGGGGGAGCTGGCAAAAACATCCCATCGGATGGGACGCCTACTGCCGGGCGGCGTTTAGGATCTTGATGGCCGAACTGGTGCCCAGCCGGTCCGCCCCCAGGGAGAGGAATTTTTCCATATCCTCCACCGAGCGGATACCGCCGGCGGCTTTGATCTTCACACGGCCGCCTAGGCACTCCTGGAACAGCTTGACATCTTCAAAGGTGGCCCCGCCGGTGGAAAACCCGGTGGAGGTCTTGATAAAGTCGGCTCCGGAAGCCTCCACAATCTGGCACATCTTGCGCTTCTCGTCGTCGGTGAGCAGGCAGGTCTCGATAATGACCTTGAGGATGTGGCTGCCGCAGGCCTCCTTCACCGCCTTGATGTCCGAGAGGACCAGGTCGGTGTCCCCCGCTTTCAGGGCGCCGATGTTGATGACCATGTCGATCTCCGACGCGCCGTTTTCGATGGCTTCCTTGGCCTCAAAAACCTTGGCTGCGGTGGTGGTGGCCCCCAAGGGGAAGCCGACCACGGTGCAAACCGGGATACGGCCGGCCAGGTACTGGGCGGCGGCTTTTACATGGCCTGGGTTGATGCAGACCGAAGCGGTCTTGTAGGCGACGGCCTCGTCGCAGAGGGTTTTGATCTGCTCAAAGGTCGCCTCTGGCTTGAGCAGGGTGTGGTCTACTTTGGAGAGCAGGTATTCTGTGGTCATGGGGTGAAACCTCCTTCATTATCGGCTTTGTTGTTTTTTCAGCACCCGGATGTCGGTGCCGGCAAAGGGCAGGATTTTATATCCGCCAATCAGCCGGGAAACCGTCCGCTCCGAGTAGCGGGCTTCGATGGTTTTCATATCCAGATTGGAGTTGATGATGGTGGGCCGCCCCTCGATCATCCGGGAATTGATGATGTTGTAAATGGTGGCGCTGGTGAACTGGGTGGGGAATTCCGCCCCCAGGTCGTCCAAGATGAGAAGGTCGGCTTCCAGCACAAAGGAGAGGCTATCCTTCTCATCCCCAGAGCGGGAGAATTTTTCATGTTCCAGCTGGGACATCAGGTTCTGCACCGGGATGTAAAAGACATCGAACCCTTGGTCGATTACCGCCCGGGCGATGGCCAGGGAGAGGTGGGTTTTCCCCAAGCCGGTGCCCCCCATCATAAGGAGACTCTCCGATTTTAAGGAGAACCCAGCGGCGTACTCCCGGCACAGGGAGAGGATTTCCCCCATCACCTTGCGGGGGCCAGGGGCGGGGTAGTAGTCCAGGGAGAAGTTTTCAAACTTGCAGTTGCCGATGTCTGAAACCTCCCCCATGCGGGCATAGGCCAGCTGTTTTAAAAGGCTGCGCAGGCAGTCGCACATGTGGTTGTCACAGAAGCCGGTGTCGCCGCATTGGGCGCACTGGTAATTGACCTCCAGATAGTTGGCAGGGTAGCCGTTCTCCACCAGAAGGTCTGCCCGTTTGGCTTGGAGGGCCAGGTTCCCATCCCGCAGGGCAGCCAGTTTTTTCTCCAGGTTCTCCCCGGATAGAATCGCCCGGGAGACCTGGACGCTGGTGCGGGCCAGCTCCTGCTCAATGGCGATGACCTGGGGCAGCTTCTGGGCGATTTCCTCCCGGTGGGCGGAGGCGGCGCGCCTTGCGTCTGCCCGCCGCTGGGAGAGGATGGACAGGGCTTTGTCCATCAATTCTTTGGGGTATGCCACACAAACACCTCCGGTTATTTGCTCAAATAGTCGCTGTAGATCATCTTTTCAATCTGGTCCAGGTCATAGGACGTGGACCGGCTGGGGGCGTGCTTAGGGGAATCGGCAGGGGCCTGCTGGGGCCGTGATTCCTCTGATGCCTGCCGCGGAGTCTTGATGCCTTTTTTATACCAGCTTGACAATATGCTGTCAATATAGGGGAAGGAGAGCTTGCCGATCTTCTCCACTGTCCGCTCATAGGCCAGACGGATCATGGCGATGTCAAACCCGTAGTCATTGAACCAGGTGTTGATAAATTTCTCCTCCTTGGGGATCAGCGACCGCTCTCCGATGCCAAAGGCGGATCGGACCTGGTTTTCCTTGCTGTGCAGGTCGGTCAGTTTAAGGATGTGCTGCTCCGCCTTTTCGTGGGTATCGATGCCCAGATCCACCCAGGAGGCGGCGGTTTTTTCCACATACCGCATGTTGGCCCGGCCAATGGAGCAGCAATACTGGATGACCATGAGAATAAAATCCGCGGCCAAACCATAATAAGAATATAGGGAGGCGATGGTTTCCATCTCCGCGGAGGTCAAAGGCTTGCCCATGATCTGCTGTACCTCGTCGATCAGGCCGGAGAGGCGCTCGTCCCGCTTGATAATGGACAACACCTCCCGCCGGTCCAGTTTTTGTTTCGAGCCCACCCGGATGACCTTTTGCCGCTCCTCCTGGCTGCGGCCTTCCTGGGAGGGCTCTGCCGGAGTCGCTGTCTGGGAGGATGCCAAGGGAACTGGAGTTGGGGCCAACTGCCCCTCCAGAGGCGGCGCTTCCTGCGGGCTGAGAAGTCCGGCCTGCTCCCAGTAGGCGAGGGCGTCCCGCACATCCCCCTGGGACTGTCCCAGGCGGGTGGCGATCTCTTCCGCGGAAAGGGGGATCTGGGTGCGCAGCAGCAGGAGCAGCACCTTGAGGGCGAGGCCACTGGCAAGTTTTAGGTGCTTGTCCACCACACAGGTGGGGACAGCGAAAATTCCGCCCCAAGGGCCAAGGTCAATTTGATAATGCACGCCGATAGCCTCCTTGCTGTATTCGGTCAAACAAATGAATCCCTTTCTAGGGTGGGCCCGCCGGGGTCCAAGTTTTTCCTTGCAGCCTCCGGGAACACCTCTGTCTGGGGGGCCGCATCCGCGTTGCCTGCGATTCTGGCAACACAAAAATCCGCGCCAAGAATTACCTTGCAATCTTTCCTGGCGTGGCATTTGCACAAACTGGAAAAAGCCGGGCTCCGCCTTGCGGCGGGAAGAGTTTTTTCACGAATAATTGCTCTGGGATTATTATAGCACAAACTGGGCCGGGAATGTAGAGGATTTCCACCCGTGCTGCCCTACGTTAGGGAAAAAAGGAAAGGAGACAGGCAGGCCCTTGGCCACTGATTAGAAAATATTCCAATTTATGGATAGAAGCTGGGCGAACCACAAAAAACCATTGAACAAAGGGGAAAAAGTGTTGTATAATAAAACAATAGTTGCCGGTCCACACCCTGTCCCCCTGTGGACAAATGGGCCAGACAATGGTATAATTTTTGGGTACTTTGCACGGCATTGCCGCCGCAATCCAGCGGCGCCGGCCGGCCCTGAGACCGGGGTGGGGAAACCATCCGGCCTTGGGCGTAAAGTCCAAGAGGCCGCCCTCCCGCTGTCAAGACAGGATGGGGTGGCATCAATGATCTGTTCAAAGGAGGTGCAGAAATGATTGGAGACTTACACTGTCACACAAGACTGTCCGACGGGTCGATGAACATCGACGACGTGGTGTTCTACGCCAAACGGGCAGGCTTAGATTTTCTAGCGATTACCGACCACGATACCATGGCGGGCTGTACCCGCGCGGCCATCGTTGGCAACCGGATGGGGATTGGAATTATTCCCGGTGTGGAATTTTCCTGTTTTGACCCGTCCCGGGGCCGGAAGGTTCACCTGCTGTGCTACCAGCCGGAGAAGCCGGACCGATTGGAAGGGATCTGTTCCCGGACGACCGAGGCGCGCAACCGGGCCGGCATGGAGATGATCCAAAAGGTGATGCGCTATTACCCTGTGGCACAAGACCATGTGGGGCGGTACTCCTCCGGGAGCAAAGCGGTGTACAAAGCCCATATTCTGCACGCCCTGATGGATTTGGGCTATACCGACCGCATTTACGGCGACCTGTTCCAGGAGCTATTCGGCAAAGGGGGAACCTGCCGCGTCCCTTTTGAATATCCTGACGTAGAGAAGGTTGCCGCCACCGTCAAAGACGCCGGGGGCCTCGCTGTTTTGGCCCATCCGGCCAGCTACGATTCCTTTGATCTGTTGGACGAACTGGGGGCGAAGAACCTCCTGGACGGGGTGGAGCTCTATTACCCCGGCACATCGCCGGAGGATTTTGAGCGGATTGCCGCCTGTGCCAGAAAGTATGGGCTGATCACCACTGGGGGGAGCGATTTCCACGGGTATTACCACCCGCAGCCCAATCCCATCGCCTCGGCCATCACCGGGGAAGAGGCTTTGGGCCAGATTTTCCAGCGGAAAAAGAAATCCACAAAATAACCGATTGGGAGAGTACGACTACATGACCTATCACTATCGCCCGCACGGGGTGTGTTCCAAAGAGATTATTGTTGATTTGAATGAACAAGGCATTATTGAACGGGTAGACTTTATCAACGGCTGTCCCGGCAATCTGATCGGCATCGGCAAATTGGTGCAGGGGCAGAAAGCCGAAGATGTGATCCACCTGCTGCGCGGGGTGACCTGCGGCAACAAGCGGACATCCTGCCCGGATCAGCTGACCTACGCGCTGGAAGAGGCACTGGCCAATTCCTGACGCTTCAAAGGCCGTGCCGCAAGGAAAGGAATGAGACAAAATGAAAGAGGATAGCAAACGCTTCCTGTATTGGGAGGCCGAAGAGGATGACAGCGACATCAAAATAGCGGGCCAGGAGCCGATGCTGGAAGAGGATGCCGGGGATACCGCCGTTGCGGAGGAATACCTTCGGGAGCGGGAGAACGGCAACATTGAGCGGGCCCGGCAGCTGGGGCGGACCCTGGCCACCGAGCTGTTCGGCAGCGACGAGGTTCTCAACCTGGGGTATGACCGCAGCGAATCCCCTTTGGTGCTGGCCCAGCGGCGCATCCTGTTTTCCTTTGTGGCGGGGCGGGCCATTGACGAGCTCACCCCCAATTCCATCCTGGCGGACACGGCGGTCAGCGTATTTTACGATGTGATCAAGGAAAAACCGGTGGTCTATGGGGAGATCAACGACGCGGCGGCTATCTCCCTGTACATGCTCACCTCCCGTGCGCCGGGCCTGGACGCCTGTGCCGTGGGCCGGGTGTTTGCCAAGCTCTGCGGTCGGGAAGGGAGCCGCCTCTACGCCAAAATGGGGTCGGGGCTGTGCCTCTTTTACTACGACTGTATGAAACAGGCAATTGAGAAAACCGAGTTTGTCCAGTGATTCAACGTTCACAGCAGGCGGGGAACCCCCCGCCTGCTTCCTTTTGTTTGCATGGAGGGGGAAGTTGTGCTACAATAATCGCGAAGCGATTATTGGGAAGAAATCCCCTGTCAATTGCCACAGGTGGCGAACTGTGGCATTCGAAGAATCGCTGTCAGGGCGAACCCCTTCCCGCTACCCAGTGGCGGCGCAGTTCTTTAGAAAAGCTTAGGGGAGAACCCCGGCCGGGCCCTCAGAGGGCACTGAGCCGCAGAGTGCAGGCGGGGCTTCCGCCGGAGAAGGGCCCCTTCCAGCGGGAAGCGGGGAAACGTTTAAACGAGGCTGTGGAAGCTGGAAGAGAATCATTTTAAGCGGATAGAAAGCTGGAAACCTGCGGATAGGGCGGCAGATTCCGGCACTGCGGCAACTCTGGCCGCCCGTAAAAGCGGAGGAACACATTTGAAGAAAAAAGTTGTCATTTATTATCTGATTATCCGGTCGGCCGTCCGTTTGGGCGCCGCTGCCTTTCTAGCGTTGGATGGGGTGGTGGCGCTCCCTTATGCGGTCTATCTGCCAACGATAGCTATGGCCGCAGGGGAACTGGGGGTGACCGTCTGGTATTTCGCCAAATACATCACCCGCCAGAAGCTGGCTTTCGTCCTGGGATTGGATACCCTGCTGACCCTGTGGAATATCGTCGTCCTCTCAGTGATCCCCGTTTCGGTGAGCGCAGCAGAGACCATGGTCTGTGGCACCTTCCTGGATGTCCTCCTCAACCTGGTGCTGCTGGTGCTAGTGCTCAAGGGGAGAAAATATGTGGTCATCCAGGACCCCAAACCCCGCCGGACCCGCCGTGCCATCGAAGCCAAGCGGGCAAAAAAATCTGCGGGGACGCAGGATTCCCCCGAAATTTAAACAAAAAGCCGCGGCTTGGAACAAACCCAGGCCGCGGTCTTTTCATATTGTATTATTATGCTGCGGCCCGCTCCGCCCAATCGGAGCGGAAGAACCGGTGCAGGCTGATGATGCCCCGCACGTTGATGTCGACACACATGGCTATCCAAATGCCTGGAAGGCCCATGTCAAAGACATAGGTGAGGAGGAAGGCCAGGGGGATACGCACGGCCCACATCCCTAAAAAGCCGATATAGAACGGCCATTTGGAGTCGCCGGATCCCCGAAGCGCCCCGGCCACAATGGTTCCGGCGGCGGAGAGGGGCTGTGCCAGGGACTCGATTTTTAGGCAGAGGGCGCCCAGGGCGATAACTGCGGCATCGGCGGAAAAAATCCCCACCAGCTTGTCGGGGAAGAAGAAGAGGAGAAGGCCGGTCAAAGTGAGCATACCCATCCCCATAAAGGTTGCGATTTTACCGTACTGTCGGGCCCGGGAGGCATTTTTTGCCCCCACCGACTGCCCGACCAAAGTGGTCGCTGCATAGGAGAACCCGCCGCTGGGCAGGTAAGAGAGGGATTCCGCGGTGTTGGCCAAGGTATGGGCAGCCAACGCCACTGTCCCCAAGCCGGTGACCACCCGGGTGAAGATCAGCTGCCCCATGGTGATGATGCCCCGCTCCAAAAAGACGGGGATGCCTATGCCAGCCATCCGCCGCAGGATAAAAGGGTCGTCTTGGCGGCAGTCCCGCAGGCGGATCTGCAGGGGGCCTTTGCGGTGCAGTAGGGTTAGGACCATCAGCACCCCCACAAAGATGGCAGCGATGACCGATCCCACCGCTGCACCGGCCACCCCTATGCCCGCGCCCCAAATGGTGAAGGTGCGCCCAAAAAGGGCGACGGTGCGGGTGGGGAAGATGAACAGGGTGTTGAAGAGGATGTTGACCAGGTTGGACAGGGCGTTGAGGACCATGGGGGTCTTCATATCCCCGGTGCAGCGGAGGATGGCGGAGAACACCATGCCGAACAGCTGGAAGGGGAGGGCCATGCAGAAGATCCGCAGGTAGAGCCCGGCATCCCCTAGGATTTCTGGCGCGCCGCCCATCAGCCGGGGGATCAGGGGGGCAATGAGCATGGTGGCCCCCATTAAAAGGATGCCGAGAAAGGCGCAGAATCGGACTGCCTGGCGCACCACCTTGCGGGCAGAATCCATGTCCTGGGCGCCAGTGTACTGGGCCACCTGGACGGCGAAACCGGTGCTCACCGCATTGAGCAGGCCGCCGATCAGCCAGATGGACGAGGTGTTGATCCCCACCGCAGCGGTGGCATTGGCCCCCAGGGAGCCCACCATGGCAGTGTCCACATATTGGACAGCGGTGAACAGGATCTGTTCTAAGATGGCGGGCCAGGAGAGAAGGAATACCGTGCGGACCGGGTTTTTGCTGCCTAGGATGTCGTGTTGGTTTGCCATGGGTAGAAAATCCTCCATTGTCGCATTTTTTATGGTGAGGGCGAGAAAAAAAGATCCCCATTGAAGCGCCGCACTTCAAGAGGAACCTTTTTTACGTCGGCGGGAGAGGCCGGCTATTCTTCCAACGTCTCCTGCAATATGGTGTGGACGGTGTGCTCATCCCCGGTGACCAAGGCGATGATCCCCCGGTAAAAGATGGTGGGGTCGCACAAGAACCGCTTTTTGATCTGTTCGCATTCTTTTTCGGTGGGCACAAAGAGGGAGAGATTCAGCAGGTCGCTTCCGATGTCGGAAATGCACAGGGAGAGCCGGTACCCGTCGGAGACCTTTTCAATCTTGACCTGGTTTTCCTTTTCAATCCGCTGGCGCAGGTAGTATTCCTCCGCGGCGCGCATGGATTTTTCCCGCACCGAAAGGGGGATGTTCTTTTCAAAGGTGCGGGCGGTTTTCACCCCCAAGTCGCTGAGGCGGAACCGCTGTTCCCCCTCCCCTTGGGAAATGTCTACAATATGGCCGGAGGAGAGGAGTTCGCTGATGGCCTCGGCGTATTCAAAATAATTTGCCAAGCCCTCGCTCTGCAGGATATAATTGATCTCAGAGAAGGTCATGTGCCGTTTGATCTTTTCCAAGATGTAGCATACCAGAATTTTGATTTCATAGTCATTGGTCAGTCCGCCTGGGTCAATCCCAGCGGTAAAGGCGTTGTTCTGCAATCTGTTCACCCCTTCCTTCCAAGTTGATGGTTCTCCCTTATTTTACACGAAATCCGGAGAAATGAAAAGGGTGAAACGAAAGATATCCGTACGGTTGCCGTCACAATTTAGCCACAACTGCCTGGTATAGTAAATAGGACGGGAAGATCCTGCCAACAGAAGGCAATCTGCCCCACAATACAAATGTTTTAAAGCATGAGGTGCCCCTACTATGGAACAGAAACCAGCCCCTGCCAACCCCAAAATTGCAACCATTAAAATCGCCTGTATTGCGGCAGCTTTGGTGCTGATGGCAATTATCACGATACAAGTCCTGCCGCTGATGCGGATGCTCTCCCAGCCCAACGGCCAGCAGCAATTCCAGCTGTGGATTGATTCCCTGGGCTTTTGGGGCTGGTTTGTTCTCTTGGGCATCCAGATGATGCAGATCATCGTCGCATTCATCCCCGGCGAGCCGGTGGAGATTGTCTCCGGCATGCTGTATGGGGCGGTGGGGGGATTCCTCACCTGTGAACTGGGCATCCTCCTGGGATCGGTGGCCATCTTCTATGCGGTCCGGGCCTTTGGCCGCCCGCTGATCACCGCCTTTATCCCCGAGGAGAAGTTGGCCAGCTATTCCTTTTTGCACAACGCCAAAAAGCTGGAACGGCTGACCTTTATCCTCTTTTTCCTGCCAGGCACACCCAAAGACGTGCTGACCTATGTAGCGGGGCTGACCCCAATCTCCCCCTTTAAGTTTTTGGCGATCGCCACCTTTGCCCGCGTTCCAACGGTGTTTTCCTCCACCTGGGCGGGCTCTACTATGATGGAGGGCAACTGGGAGATGACCGTCCTGATTTTCTTGGTCATCGGCGGCATCAGCCTGCTGGGAATCTGGGCCCACAACCGCCTGATGGCCAGAGCCGGAAGGGGGAATCCCCGGGAAGGGGAGGCCCAGCAGCCCTAAAAGGAGGGACATGCCATGCACGACGTCAACCGGTGTATCCGTGCAGTAGGGCTTGAGGGACTTTCCCCGCCCATCTTTTACCAGTGCCCTGTCGCCCTGCGATTTGAAATTGGGGATCCGGCCCTCGGCCCCTATGATGGGGGCCGCCTGTCGTCTGTTTATGCAGCCGGGGCACTTCTGCGGGCCAAAACCTTATTTGAGGCGCTGCCGGGGCGTTTTGACCGCCTGGTGTGGGACACCTATCCCCAAGAGGGGCAGGCTGCGCGCCAGCTCCGGGCATTTCGCCGCCGGGCCGGAGCACCGGCGCCCCAGGAGGAGGTGTTCCAGATTCTCCAGGGGGAGGAGGCCGTTCAAAAAGTCACCTACTGCTGGGATCTGGTCTGTCAGCCAATCCAGTGGGAAGTGCTGCTGGGGGAGATTATCGCTGCCGACCTGGGGGGATTTGCCCCGCTGGCTTCATCGGTTTATTTTCTCAACACCCGAGAAAACATCCTCTACCATCTTTATGACGACCGGGGGCTGGACATCGCCGCCGAGAAGCGGGAATCCCTGCTGCCCCTCTATCGCCAGTTCTCCGCCTGGCTGCTTCCATACGACTGGGGGAGAATGGAAGAGACCTTTGGCACCCGATGATAAAAACCCCTGCTGCCGGAAGAAATTCCGGCCTTTTTTATGCCCAAACCGGGGAATCCCCCAGCCTCTCCTTGTAGGGCGCCTAGCACCCCAACAAGATTCCATCTTGGAATTGGTGTGTGGGGGTACGCCCCCCACGTTCGCGCAATCTTTTTTATTATAAAAAAGATTGACAAAAACCACGTTTAAGAGGGGCCGAACTACACGAGGCACAGTTGAAGTCAGTACGGTCAGCGTTAGCTGACTGTGCCCCCTTAAAGATTCCCCTGCTCTTGGGTGAGATCATTTCCTTATCTTGGGATTTCTGGCACCTTCCCTGAAACGATTGACTCCTCCCTCCTAAAAAAGCATCCCCGAAAAAGACAAGCAGGTATAATTTGTCCACTTCCTTCATACCTATTGCTAAACAAAGTTTTGGATAAAGGAAGTGTTAGGATGCCGCAAAAACTGTTGGAACAGGAGGGCCTCACCTCCAAAGAGGCGCAGAAACGGCTGCTGGAATATGGGGAAAACACCCTGTCCGCCAAAAAGAAGAGCGGGCCCCTCAAGATATTCTTGGGGCAGTTCCGGGATTTAATGGTGATCATCCTGCTGATCTCCACCGTGCTGTCGGTGATGATGGGGGAGATCACCGAGGCCATCACCATTATTGCCATTGTTCTTTTAAATGCAGTATTGGGGTTTGTACAGGAATACCGCACCGAAAAAACCCTGGAAGCCCTCAAGGAGATGGCTGCCCCCGCTGCCCAGGTGGTCCGGGATGGGGAAGTGGTCTCGGTCCCCGCCTCCCAGATGGTGGTGGGGGATGTATTCCTTCTCAAGGCCGGGGACCGGGTTCCGGCGGATGCTCTCATCCTCTCCTCCACCAACCTGTACGCCGATGAATCGCTGCTCAGCGGGGAATCGGAACCGGTGGAAAAACACCCGGCCAAGACCTTGGAGACCGACTTCGGACCCGGCAAACTGGAGGCAGTCTACATGGGTACGGTGATCACCAAAGGCCGGGGTAAGGCCATTGCGGCGGCCACCGGCATGGAGAGTGAAATGGGCAAGATCGCCGGCATGCTGGACGACATCGAGGAGGACCCCACGCCTTTGCAGCTGAAATTGGACCAGCTGGGCAAAATTGTGGCCATCGGCTGCGTGGGCATCTGCGCGGCAGTGTCGGTGGCCGGCATCCTGCGGGGAGAAAACCTCTTTGATATGATTATCACCGGGATCTCCCTGGCGGTGGCCGCGGTGCCGGAGGGTCTGCCCGCCATCGTCACCATCTCGTTGGCCTTGGCAGTGCGGCGGATACTGAAGCGCAACGCCTTGGTGCGCAAGCTCCATGCGGTGGAGACGCTGGGCTGTGCCAATGTGATCTGCTCCGACAAGACCGGCACCCTCACCGAAAACAAAATGACCGTCCGGGAGGTGGTCACCCCAGACCGGCGGTTGACGGTAGCTGGTGAGAACTACGCCGACAGCGCTTTTTTTGAGGACGGCAAGAAGTTTGAGGCCGTCTCTCACCAAGGGCTGATGAGCCTTTTGGAAATTGCCGCCTTCTGCAACAACGCCACCGCTTCCCGGGAGAAGGGGGGCTTCGGCCTGAAGGAGCGGTGGCAGACCACTGGGGAACCCACCGAGGCGGCCATCCAGGTATTGGCGGCCAAGGCAGGGGTTATTCCCCAGGAACTGCGCTGGTTCCGGGAGCGGGAAATCCCCTTTGATTCCGACCGCAAGATGATGACGGTGGTGGGCGGCATGGGCAGCCGGCACCGGGTATTTACCAAAGGTGCGCCGGACATCCTCCTAGGCCGCTGTACCCGCTACCAGGATGAGCGGGGGGTCCACCCCTTAAACGAGGGGGTGCGCTCCCGCATCCTCAAAGAGAACAACCGGATGGCAGAAACCGCACTGCGGGTGTTGGGATTTGCTTACCGGGATGCCTCTTCCATCCAGGGCAACTTGGAGGAGGACCTGATCTTTGTGGGCTTGGCCGGGATGATCGATCCGCCCCGCCCTGAGGCAAAAGCCGCGGTGGAGAAGTGCCGCCGGGCCAAAATCCGGCCGGTGATGATCACCGGGGACCACATCCTCACCGCCTGTGCCATCGCCAAGGATTTGGGCATCCTTCGGGAGGGGGATTTGACCCTCACCGGCAAAGAGCTGGATGAGATGAGCGACGAGGCCCTTGACCGAGTGGTGGCCAAGGTCTCGGTTTTCTCCCGGGTGAACCCTGGCCACAAACTGCGGATCGTCCGCGCCCTGAAAAAGCGGGGGGATATTGTGGCCATGACCGGCGATGGGGTCAACGACGCCCCCGCCATCAAGGAGGCCAACATCGGGGTGGCCATGGGAGGCGGCACCGATGTCACCAAGGAGGCGTCCTCCATCATCCTGTTGGACAACAACTTCGCCACCCTGGTGGCTGCCATTGAAGAGGGCCGGGTGATCTATCAAAACATCCGCAAGTTTATCCGGTACCTTTTGTCCTGCAACATCGGCGAGGTGGTCACCATGTTTGTGGGGATGCTCATGGGCATGCCGGTGGTTTTGACCCCCATCCAAATCCTGCTGGTCAACCTGGTCACCGACGGCCTGCCCGCCATGGCCTTGGGCATGGATCCAGCACAGGACGACGTGATGGAGCTCTCCCCCCGCAGCTCGGAGGAATCTATCTTCTCCGGCGGCCTATTGGGCACCATCGTCTTCCGGGGGATGCTCATCGGCCTGACCACCCTCTCTATGTTTGTGGCCTTTTACCGGCTGTACGGCGGGGTGGAAGCCGCCCGCACCGGCGCCCTGATGACCTTGATTGTCGCCCAGCTTTTCCATGTGTTTGAATGCAAGTCAGAGACCCACAGCCTGTTCGGCGTCCCCTTTTTCAACAACAAGAAGCTGATCGGCGCGGTGATGGTCTCCGGAGGGATCGCCTTCCTGGCGTCGGAAAACACCTGGATGCGGGCCATCTTCCAGACGATCCCTCTGACTCTGAACCAGTGGCTGCTGGTGCTGGGGGCCAGTTTGATCGCCCCGATTCTGTCGGCGCTGCTCCTCAAGCTGGGCCGGGAAAAGCCCCTGGAAAACCCCGTCCCCATGAAGACGGTGCGGATTCCCCGGTCGGATTCCTTCGGCGGTTAAAAACCGGTTCAAATCAATCAAAAACCCCGGGAAGCGCCTTCCCGGGGTTTGCTGTTTCTTATGATGTGGGAGAGGGATCACTTCCAGATTCTTGCCGGGCGGGGTATTCCTCCAGGATGGTACGGGCTTGGGCGGTGAGCCCAGGCGAAAGGGAGAAAGGGTATACTTCTGGCTTAGATCTCAATGATTCCTCGATCGTTTTATTCCGCAAATCGGTTTCTGAAAGGGACATGGTAGCCTTGTGGTACCCCTCTAATTCAAAGTTGAGGTAAACTGAATGGGTGAAGGTGAGGGGCAGGGATCCCTCCTCGATTTTCAGATAGTCCCCCAGTTTGGCGGTCAGATGGAGGTTGCAGAAATCCATCTCTAAGACAGAGCCGGGATAGGTCCGGCCGTTTTCCACTGGGCTTTCCCGGTCCGCGGAGGCATAGGCCTGCCGCAAGAGCGATTCCAGTTCTGGGTGCGCCTGGGAAAGTTCTGAAAGGGGGAGCTCCAAGGAGTGGGCAAAGGCCCCATCCTTTTGGGCCTCTACCAGGATGGTGCCAACGGCAAAGGGGTCCTCCTCCTGGGGAAGAGGGGCATTCCCCACCACCGGGGCAAACCGGTAACAGGCATCCTCACCGGCGGGGAGACGGAAGAGGAACCGGGTTTCCCCCTCCACCGAGAGGGGCAGGCCGTCCATCCACCGGCCATCCGGCGATACCAGCACTGCTAGGCCGGCACCTTCTAGGCTCTCGGGCAAGCCGAAATAATAGACGGTTCCATTCACCGTGCAGGCGGGGGAGACGCCCCGGTTGCCGGGGTAATCCTGGACCCAGACGCCCAGGCGTTTGACATAGGCCAGCGGGGCGGGACCGTTTTCAGTGGGGAAGAAATACAGCTGGAAGGAATCGTCCGCGTACACCAACTCCGCCCCGGCGTCTTGTTTGACGGCCGCCCTCTGGGGATCCAGGGAGACAGGGCGCAGCTCCCCGCCCTGGAAGAGGGCGTATTTCAGGCAGGCCATGGCGGTGATAACAGAAACAGCAAGGGCAGTGGAGCGGTATTTTTTCAGCATACGATTTCCTCCTTCACCGGCGGATGGGGGCCAAATCCATCCGGGAGATGGTGACCACCCCTTCCGCCTCCGCCTGGGCACCCTTCTCCGGGCCCAGTTCATAGATCGAAGCGCACTGGGGGCAAACTGCCGCATAGTGGATGTGAAACTTCTTCAGCGGCAGGAAGAACAGGTGGAAGCAATTGTATTGTTTGCTGACGTGGAAGGGGGATTGGCCGCCGCAGCCCGGGCAGGAACAGCCCTTGGCGATGCCGCAGTAATCCACCTTGCCATCGATTCCGGCAAGACCCACAAAAAACATGGCAGTTTCCTCCTTGATTCAAAGAAGGCGCAGGGGAGATGCCCCGGCGCCGGATTATTTTATCTTCGCCGGCCGTCTTCGTCAAAAGTGCGCCGCAGGGCCCATTCGGTGGGGAAGATGGACGCCACCAACATGACGCACTGCATCAGCGAGAGGATGGCGCCGGTCCTGCCCACGGCGGGGACCCCTTTGTCCAGGGTGGAGAGCATCACCGCCAGGGAAAAGAAGGCCAAGGTGATCCCCCAACGCCGCCAGATCCGGCCGCAGTGCCGGTGGGCGAATTTCCAAGTGTCCTCGTTTTTCATTGACCGGGCGGTCCGGTAGCCAAACATGCTGTTGACCTGCCTGGGGCCGCCTTTGAGAAAATAGTTCCCAAGCCCCACCATGATGAGGGGGAGAAGGAGTTCCATCGAGGTCATAAATACCCAAAAGCCCATCGCATATCCTCCTTAGGCATCCCGGCAGGGGGAGCGGTTTTGCCAGCTTGCCGGGAGAACAGGGAACTTGCAGGCGCTGTGGCCGGCAACAGTAAGGCGGTACAAACGCCGCTAATTTTATAGTAGAGAAAATACAGAATTTGTCAAGGGGAAGGGGAAATCTCTTGCAACAAAATGCGGCAGAATTCCCCACTAAGCTATTGACCCGATTTCCAAATCAGTGTAAAATTGATCTAGTTTCCATTGTGCAGTTTGGATAAATTTTAATGGGAAACCCTCCCTTTTGCATCGCAAATTGAATGTCCCAGGTCTTTGGGAGCTTTTTTGCGGCATAAAATGGGAAAACCAAGGAGCCTATGCTGCCCCAGCCGCCCTGCGGATGAGGGCTTGGAAGATTGGATTTAAACCACCAGCGCCAACCGATGGTCCTGCCGCACCAGGCCCGCCCAGGCGCTGATTTTGGGTGCGGAGAAACGGCGGTTTTGTGGATGGGCAAACGAATGATAGCGGCGCTGTTGTCCTGCGCCATACTGGTATCGCTGGCCGGATGCGGCCAAAAACCCAAGGAGCCAGAGATGGTCACCTCCTCCGGGGTGCTGGAGCTGCGGGAGAATTCCCCCAGCGAAGAGCCCGAGGTCGATTATGAGCCGGAAAGCCCCAGCGCCAATGAGGATCTGCCCTTGTCGCCTTCCTCTTTGGCGGCGAGCTCCTCCCAGCCAGAGGTGTCCAGTTCCAGCCAGCCGGCAGAGAGTTCCTCCGGACCAGCCTCTTCCGCGCCTTCTGTGGTGGAAAGCTCTTCCAGCACGGTCAGTTCTCTGGCGGTCTCCTCCAGCGAGCCGGAGAAAGAACCTCCCCAAAATAATTACCAGAGCACGGCGGTCTCCGGGGAGGTGCGGGCCATCTGGATCTCTTACTTAGACTTCAACAGCCTGTTAAAGGGGAGGACCCAGGCCCAGTTCACCGCCAACATCCAGGGCGCCTTTGACAACATCAAAGAGATGGGCCTCAACACCGTTTTTGTCCAGGTGCGCCCTTATGGGGACGCCCTTTATGATTCGGATTATTTCCCCTGGTCTCACACCATCACCGGGACCGAGGGGGTCAACCCAGGCTACGACCCCCTGGCGATCATGGTCAAGGAGGCCCACGCCCGCGGCCTTTCCATCGAGGCGTGGATCAACCCCTACCGGGTGCGCCACAGCGGCACCACGGCGGCCCTTTCCAGCGACAACCAGGCTCAGAAATGGCTTAGTGCCGGCAGCGATTCAGTGGTGAAAACCGCGGTGGGCATCTATTACAACCCCGGCAGCGAGGAGGCCCGCCAGCTGATCGTGGACGGGGTGAAGGAGATCGTGGCCAACTACAATGTGGACGGCATCCACTTCGACGATTATTTCTACCCCACCACCGACGCCTCCTTTGACAGCGGCACCTACGCCGCTTACCAGAATTCCGGCGGCACCCTCTCCCTGGCCGACTGGCGGCGGGAGAACGTCAACATCCTGGTGCGGCAGACCTACGCGGCGATCAAGTCCATCAACCCTTCGGTCAAATTCGGCATCAGCCCCCAGGGCAATATGAGCAACAACTACAACGTCCAGTATTCCGATGTGGCCAAGTGGATTTCCACCAGCGGGTATGTGGACTACATCTGCCCCCAGGTGTACTTTGGGTTCCAGAACAGCACCAACCCCTACGACGCCACCGTACAGAAGTTTAACGGGATGATCACCGCCCCGGGGGTGGATCTGTACGTGGGCCTGGCCCCTTACAAGATCGGCACCGAGGACACTTGGGCCGGGGAAGGCAAAAACGAATGGATCAACGGGGAAAACATCTTGGCCCGGATGGTGGGCAGCGCCCGGAAGAACGGCCATTACAAAGGGTTTGCTTTGTACCGTTACGATTCGGTGTTTGCGCCGGCAGCAGGGGTGAAAGCCCAGGTGGAGGCCGAGCTCTCCAACCTAATGGATGTGTTAAACTAAGGACGCAGAAAGCAGAGGGAAAACCGTGGCAAATTTCTACAAGGACACAAAAAAAATGCTCAAACTGCTTTTGGGCGTCCTCTTGGCGCTGACGGCGGCCATCGGCTTGTTCGCCGCCGTCCGCACCGGGGCGCTGTCCCGGTGGGCGGAGGGTTTTTCCAAAAAGCAGGAGAGCTCTTCGTCGGTCACCGCACCATCCCAGGGGGGGAGTTCCTCCCAGCCGGAGGGGACGGTGCTCACCCCGCCGGGGAATGGGGAAGAGACCCCCATCGACCGCACCGAGGGCGGCAGCCCGTCTGAGGAAACCCCCATCTACTTCAACCGCCCCTCCGAGATGCGGGCAGTGTACCTCACCGCCGGGGTGGATTTCCTGTCGGACGGAGACCTCTCCGCCGACAAGGTGCAGGGGGACATTGACAAAGCGCTGCAAAACGCCAAGGATCTGTCGATGAACTCGGTGATTGTCAACCTCACCACTGGGGGGAAGGCCATCTATTTTGGCACCACAGCCCCCGCGGTGGAAACGGATTTTGACGTCCTGGATTACCTGCTGAAAAAAGCCAAGGAGATGGGCTTTTACACCTATGTCCGGTATGATGTTTTGACCCTTCCGGGGGAGAGCGGTTTCGCCCCCGCCCAGGAGGTGGACAACCAGACGGTCAACCTGCTGGAGGATTCCATCAAGCGGCTGGTGACCGGCTACCAGATGGACGGCCTCTTGCTGGACGACTACTACAACCCCTATGGGGAAGACAGTTACACCCAGTACTTGAAACACGGCGGTGGCATAGGGTATGAGAATTACATGCGCGGCCTGTCGGAGATGGTGTTTTCTGCGGCATCCCGCACTGTGCGGGAGAATGCACCTCAGGTCCAGGTGGGCATGCTGACCGAAGCGGTTTGGGAAAACCGGCCCGCCCAGCCCGATGGCTCCCAGACCAGCGCCAGCTTCACCGCCTTGGGCACCGGCAATGCGGACAACCTCTCCTACGCCCAAAAGGGCCTGGTTGATTTTGTAGCGGTCAAGGCGTTTGGCGCCACAACCGACCCTGCCGCCCCTTTTGGCACAGTGGTCTCCTGGTGGGCGGAGCAGCTGTCCGACTACGACCTGCCCTTCTACGTGGTTCACGCAGCAGACAAGGCTGTCACCGACAACCCCGGCTGGGGCCAGTACGACCAGATGGTCAAACAGCTGGTGGCCGCAGACAATGTGGTCGGCTTTGACGGGAGTATCTACAACTCTCTGGGCCGGATGCTGGAGGACCCGGAGGGGAGCTTCACCAAAGTCAAGGAGTATTACAGCAAGGAGATCAATCTGAAACATGTGCTGACCGAGCTGGCAGTAACCAAGCCTGCCCAGACCACCTACAGCACCTTTGAGAAGACGGTCACCTTTATGGGTGCCTCCGACCCCAATGTGGAGGTCACCATCAATGGGGAGCGGATCTCCACCGATCAAAACGGTTACTTCACTGTCCAGCGGGACTTAGCCCCAGGGGAAAACAAATTTGTCATCGTCCACAAGGGCCGGACCATCACTTATAACATCACCCGCAAGGTGGTCATCATCAAAGAGGTCAAGCCGGAAGGCACCTTGACGGTGGATGGCAACATGAAAATCACCATCTCGGCTATCGCCTATGAGGACGCCAATGTCTATGCGGTGGTGGGTGGTCAAACTATCGGGATGAGCAAAGTCCAAACTGAGGACGATTCCACCGAGAAGGACACCTCCTACGCCCGGTTTGAAGGCACCTATACCGCCCCGGCAGCCACCAATGCGGTGCAGACCATCGGCAACATCGTGGTTTACGGCGAGTGGCAGGGGGTGCCGACCCAGAGCAAGCAAGGCGCCATGGTCAAGGTCAACAAAAAGACGGTCATTGCCGACGGCAAGCCGGTGCGGGTCACCGCCACCCAGGCGGAGACCTTCCCCACCTCGGTCATCGACGACTACTCCGACCCCAGCTATTTCCCCTTGCCCCAGGGAACCATCGACTACACTGTGGGAGATGAGCTCATCTACAAGGACGGCGACCGCACCTTCTCCTACTACAAGCTGGCTTCCGGTGTGCGGGTGTACACCAAGGATATCACCGCCATCTCCGAGAGCGAAGGGGTGGGGAACAACAGCATCAACGGCATCACCGTCACCGCCGATGGAAATTACACCAAGGTGATTTTAGCCACCCAGCAGAAGGTCTCCTACCGGGCTACCTATACGGGAAGCAGCTTCAACATCGCCTTTAACTACACCACTTCGGTGCCGGGGTCGATGAATTTGAACAAAAACCCCTTGTTCAGCGCGGCCAACTGGTCGGGCGCCACCTTGCAGCTGCCCCTCAAGCAGAACGGGCGGTTCATCGGCTACAAGGCCTATTATGACGACGACGGCAACCTGGTCTTCCGATTTAACAACCCGCCCGGAGGACTCTCCGGGGCGCGGATTGTGGTGGACCCTGGGCATGACACCTCCGACCCCGGGACACTCGGGTTCCTGCCTGCCTACCCAGAGAGGGTGATCAATGCCGCCATCGGCGAGCTGGTGGCGGATGAGCTCCGGTCCCGCGGTGCTTCGGTTTACCTGATCCAGAGCGCCAGCCAGAAGGTCACCTTGGCCAACCGGGTGGAGCAGGGCCGCTCCTACAACGCCCATGTGCTGGTGAGCATCCACGGCAACTCCGCCCCCAGCGATGCCAAGGGGAGTGAGGCATACTACTTCAACCCCTACTCCAAAAACCTGGCCTCCCAGGCTGCCAACGCGGTGAGCAGCGCCTTGGGCACCACCAACCGGGGCGGCAAGTTTGGGTATTACTATGTTACCCGCGACCCCCAGTTTGCCTCTACTTTGATTGAGACCGGTTTCCTCTCCAACGAACGGGAGTACCGCAAGCTGATCGACGAGGAGTACCAAGCACAGATCGCCAGCGGCATCGCCGACGCAGTGGATTCCTATCTCCGGTCCATGGGCTCTGGCTCGGGGACCGGCACCCAGACAAACGGCGATGTCTCATCGGTGGGCAACTCGGGCAGCAGCTCCGACGGGGGCGGGGAGGTCACCGGGGTGAGCCTCAATAAAAACAGCCTCACCCTGCAAAAGGGCAAGACCGCCCAGCTTTCCGCAGAGGTGATGCCCTCCGATGCCGACAACACCGACGTCTTGTGGGAGTCGGACGACGAAGAGGTGGCCACCGTCAGCCA
>NZ_CABRJC010000014.1:0-56508 GCF_902471145.1 uncultured Merdimmobilis sp. | reverse complement strand
GGCGGGCCGTCAAGGGCAAGCCGCCGCAAGCGGCGGTGCTACGCACCCTTGACAGCCCACTCCCGGCTGTGCTCAATAGTAGGCGGCGACGGGGGATATACCACCAGAGCCTCTATGTAAAAATGCGCGGGGACAACGATTGCTTTGGGACATTTTGTCTCGAAGTCACTACGCGACAATTTAGACTTTGCGGGTAGAACGGCCGGGGCCGCCTTGATAACCAAAACAGGGCGGCCACCAGCAGGCCCCGGCCATATCGCGCAAAAAAGCCGCCCTGTTTTCAAGGACGGCTTTCTGTGTAATGTGATAGTTTCAATCTGTTTCCTTGTGTTTTCGTCAAAAATCTTTTGTTTTCGTGTTCCTAATAAGAGTTAATCATATGAATGCCATCCTAGGCATGGCCGCCATTGCGGAGCACCAGCTGGACGACCGGGACAGGCTGGCGGACTGCCTGGAAAAAATCCGCTCCTCCGGCAACCTCCTCCTGGGGCTGATCAACGAGGTACTGGACATGTCTAAAATTGAATCTGGCAAAATCGGCCTCAATGAAAGTGCCTTCCGCCTCAGCGACTGTCTGACCGCCGCTGTGCAGATGATCCGCCCTGACGCCGAGGGCAAAGGCCAGCAGCTCTCCCTGGCTATCTCCGTACAAAGCGATGCCGTCCGCGGGGATCCCACCCGAGTGCAGCAAATCCTCCTCAACCTGCTGTCCAACGCGGTAAAATACACCGGTGAAGGCGGCCACATCTCCTTGAAAGTGGAAGAAAAGCTCTCCGGTAAGAGCGGGGTCGGCTGCTTTGAATTCCTGGTGGAGGACGATGGGATCGGCATGTCCCAAGAGTTCCTCGGCAAGGTGTTCACCCCCTTTGAACGGGCGGAAGGCCCCCGGGTGAATGCGGTCCAGGGCACCGGCCTCGGCCTTGCCATCACCCACAACCTGGTGCAGATGATGAACGGTACCATCCGGGTGGAAAGCAAGCTGGGCGAAGGCACCCGGTTTGTGGTAACTATCTTCTTAAAACTAGCCCAGCAAGGGGCATCCGAACCGGCCAGCACCGATCCAGCGGTGGAACTTCCCCCCTTCCCAGTGGGGACAAAGCTCCTTTTGGTGGAGGACAACGATCTCAACCGGGAAATCGCCCAGGAGCTATTAGGCATGGCCGGCTTGGACACCGTCAACGCCAGCGATGGCCAGCAGGCGGTGGATCTCTTTTCCTCCAACCCGCCAGGGACCTTCGCTTTGATTTTAATGGACATCCAGATGCCGGTGATGAACGGCTATGAAGCTGCCACAGCCATCCGCCGTCTGGCGGAAACCGGACAAAGGCCTGACGCAGCCACTATCCCCATCATCGCCCTGACTGCCAACGCCTTTGCCGACGACGCCTACCGCGCTCGGCAGGCCGGTATGAACGAACATGTGGCCAAACCCTTAGAAATGGACCGCCTGTTGGGGGTGCTCCACCGCTGGATCAGCTGACCTAGCCCATTTGGCACTGCCATTCCATATTTGCACTTAAAAAGGCGGAGAGATTTCTCTCCGCCCTTTTGCGCTATTTTTAATTGTTACCAAGTCAGAGCATCCAAGCCCGCCTTTAAATCTGCGATGATATCCTCTGGGTTTTCCAAGCCCACCGACAACCGCACCAATCCCTCAGAGATGCCCACTGCTTTAAGCTCCTCTGCACTATAGGGGGAATGGGTCATGGATGCAGGGTGCTCGATGAGGGTTTCTGCGTCACCCAAGCTGACTGCCAAAGTGCACAGCTTCAAACTGTTGAGGAGTTTCGCTCCGTTGGCACGGCCGCCCTTGACCTCAAAGGAGATCATGGCACCGGGGCGGGACATCTGCTTCTTAGCGACCTCGTGGCCGGGGTGCTCCGGCAAGCCGGGGAAGTTGATGGCCTCCACCGCGGGGTGGCCTTTGAGGAACTCCACGATCTTCTTTGCAGAATCGCAGTGGCGATCCATCCGCACCTCCAATGTCTTCATGCCGCGGAGGATCAAAAACGACTCAAAGGGACCGATGACCGAGCCGGTCATATCCTTGATGCCGAACAGCTTGACCTGGGATATGTAATCGGCTTTTCCCACCACAGCGCCAGCGATGACATCTCCATGTCCATTCATGTACTTGGTGAGGGAGTGGACCACCACATCCGCTCCCAGTTCCAGGGGACGCTGGAGATAAGGGGTGGCAAAGGTGTTGTCACAAATCACCTTGATTTCTGGATTGTAAGCGTGTACCAGGTCGCTGACCGCCTTGATGTCGGTGATTTTCAGGTTGGGGTTGGCCGGGGTTTCCAGGTACACCACAGTGGTGTTAGGGCGCAGGGCGGCCTCGATCTCCTCCAAGCTGCTGGTGTCCACAAAGCTGACATCCACGCCATAGCGGGAGATGCCGTGGGACAGGTATGCATAGGTGCAGCCATACAGCGTGCCGTCGGAGATGATGTGATCCCCCGCCTTGCAGATGGTCCAGATGGCCGAGGTGATGGCCCCCATGCCGGAACTGGTGACCGCGGCGGCTTCCCCGTTTTCCAAAGCGGCAATCTTCTCCTCCAAAATGGTAGAGGTGGGGTTGCCCAACCGGGAGTAAATATACCCGCGCTCCTCTCCGGCAAAGCGGGCGGCACCCTGCTCACAGCTGTCGAACACGAAGGTCGAAGTTTGGTAAATAGGGGTGGTCAGTGCTCCATTGACGGTGTCCTTTTTGTTCCCGGCGTGGATGGCGCGGGTCCCGAAACCGTAGTTGCTTTTCTCCATCACAGATTCCTCCTTGCTGTCGTGGGTGATTTCCTTACAATTCCATTATAGCTTTTCAACAAAAATAGTGATAATATGTTTTTGAAATGGTTTGTTATATCCAAAAGGAATAACCAACTGGAGATTATTTCTAACAGCTATGGAAATGCACCAAGAAAAAGGGAGGGGTTCTATGACATTTCAACAACTACAATATGTCCTGGAGGTGGCCCGCTGCGGTTCCATCAACAAAGCTGCCCAGGGGCTTTTTGTCTCCCAGTCGAGCATCAGCAAATTGCTTAAGGATTTGGAGGAGGAATTGGGGGTCACCCTCTTTTGCCGGACTAACCGGGGCATCACCGTCACCGACCAGGGCAAGGAGTTCATCGGCTATGCCCGAATTTTAGTGGAGCAGAAGAGGCGGCTGGAGGGGCTTTACTCTGCCAAGGAAGAGACCCCTTCCCTGCACTTTTCCATCTCCTCCCAGCACTATCCCTTTGCAGTGGATGGGTTCCTGCGCTTTCTCGGGGACTGCAACCCTCCCCAGTATGTGCTGCACATGATAGAAACCGACATGTACCAGGTCATTGAGGACGTCTACCAAAGCCGCAGTGAAATCGGGGTGATCTTCCTTTCCAACCTCACCGAAACCTTTATCAAGAAGGTGCTCAAATCCAAAGGCCTTGTCTTTCACCAGCTGCAAAGCCTCCTCCCCCATGTGTATGTGGGGGTCCAGCACCCTTTAGCGGGACGGGAATCGGTGCGGCTGGAAGAAATTGAAACCTACCCCATTGTGGTGTTTGAGCAGGAAAGCGGGGTGGGGATGGATTTTTCAGAGGAAATCGCCCTCCTGGACCTGCGGCGCACTGGCCGGATCATCTACATCAAAGACCGCTCCACCTTCTACAATGTTGTGGAAAACACCGATGCCTTCTCCATCGGCAGCGGCATTCTGCCCCGTCGGTTCAGCAGCGACCGGGTGGTTTCTATCCCTATCGCAGGGGAGCAGGACGCCATGAAACTGGGGTGGATTGCTCATCAGGACAAGCCGGTCACCCGAGAGATGACCGCATTTCTCCACCACATGACCGAAGCCCTCAACGACGCCCTCTCCCCGTCGGAGGAGATGCGCCAGTAGAAAAACCCCCTCCACAGTTGGAGGGGGGAGTTGTTGGGCTGGGGCTGCCGCAATAAGGGAACTTCCCCCATTGTGGTCGCCGCGGCAAAACTATACAATTTGGATATTTTTTAATCCATTTTACTATTTAGATTAAAATTGATACTCTCGAGGTGGGTTCCCGGAGAAGTCAGCGAGTACGGCGCGGGCCTCTTCCAAGTAGAACACCACAAAAATTGGGTTGTCTGCGGTCTGGTACTGGCTTTTGACAATGGGGTTGCCCATACACATCTCCTTGGCCTCCCGGCTGTCTTCAAACACGGCTTTGCCGCTGAGCCGGATCCAGGCGTAAGCAGGGCTTGCCACCGATACTTCCACATAGGGGTTTTCCACAATATCCCGGTAGACATCTTTTTGGTTGTTGGTGCAGAACCACAATTTGCCGTCCAGTTCCCCGGCGAACATAAAGGGGCGGCATTTGGCCCTGCCGTCCCGGCCAACGGTTGCCAGATACTGCACTGGGTTTTCCCGCAGAAAGGCGATTGCTTCATTCATGATTTGTACCTCCTTGGAATGGGTTTGCTTGGGGCTTGCTTTTTCCCCCTGCTGCCTTTATAATAAATCCATAGAGTAATTATGTAAAGTAAGCATAATTTTGTACTGTAGGTACCAAAATGATACTATTGGATTTACAAAGGGGATGATTCCATGTCTGAAAGAACTGCCACCCAGTTGCCCGCCTGCCCAGTAGAGACCACACTATCCCTGATCAGCGACAAGTGGAAGGTCCTGATCCTGCGGGACCTCCTGCCCGGGACCAAACGGTTCGGGGAGCTGAAAAAATCCATTGGCCACGTCTCTCAAAAAGTGTTGACTGCCCAGCTGCGGGAGATGGAGGCAAGCGGCCTCCTCACACGGACAGTCTATGCCGAGGTTCCACCCCGGGTGGAGTACACCTTGACCGATTTGGGGTATAGTCTCAAACCCATTCTGGACGCCATGTGGGACTGGGGGGAAGGATACCAGGAAAAGTGCCGCCAATAGCCCTCTTCCGTTTGACAATTTCCCCCTACGACAGTACAATGGATATCGTAGTGGCCCAAAAGGGGATAAGCTGCGTTTCATGCCGCTTTCGCCGGTGGGGCCTCCCCATTTTTCCGAATAGAATTGGGGGAAATCGCCCATGCTGGTCTGAGAATGGATGGATATGGAGGTTGGCTGTATGAACCAAAAGCGGATTTTAATGATAATTGGCTCCCTGCGGAAGGAATCGTTCCAGCGGCAGTTGGCCCAATTGGCCCAGGAAATGCTGGGGGAACGGGCTGAGGTCGCGTTTCTCGATTACACGCAGGTTCCCTTTTTTAATCAGGATATGGAATTCCCTGTGCCGCTGCCGGTGGCGCAGGTCCGGGAGGCAGTCTCCCGGGCGGATGGGGTATGGCTCTTTGTCCCTGAATACAACCACAGCCTCCCCGGTGTTCTGAAAAACCTGCTGGATTGGCTCTCCCGTCCCAATCAGCCTGGGGAAGCAACCTGCCTCTTTGGCAAACCAGTCACCTTTTCCGGGGCTGGCGGAGCTGCGGGTACCGCCTGCGTCCAGGACCATTTGATGATGCTTCTCTCTGTCCTGGGCATGAAGATGATGGCAGTCCCCCGCACCGGGATCCCCCTGTCTCCCGAGGCGTTCAAAAGCAACTGCCTTTCCCTCACCGAGAGCCAGGAAGGACGCCTGCGCAAACAGGCGGAGGCATTTCTCACCTTCTTAG
Organism: uncultured Merdimmobilis sp.; assembly: GCF_902471145.1. Classification (NCBI taxonomy): domain Bacteria; kingdom Bacillati; phylum Bacillota; class Clostridia; order Eubacteriales; family Oscillospiraceae; genus Merdimmobilis; species uncultured Merdimmobilis sp. The sequence continues at coordinate 50,880 of NZ_CABRJC010000014.1, read as the reverse complement.
ATTAACAAATCTCCCCATCTGCATATACAGATGGGGAGATTCTTTTTCCAATTGCGTTCCGAAGGCCTTATCCCCGGTGGAGGCCGGTTTGGGCTGGGCCATCGATCCGGTTGCCCTTGTAGTCAAACCGGGAACCATGGCAGGGGCAATCCCAGCTTTTTTCATCGGGATTCCACTCCAGCTGGCATCCAAGATGAGGGCAGCGGGTGGACACCAGGAAGACCTCCCCTGCCTCATCCCGGTAAGCACCCACCTTCTCTTCCCCCCACTCCACGATGCCGCCGTGGCCAGGCTGCAAATCCTTGAGCAGAGCCCGCGGCGGTTCCAGAAGCTGGCTGCCCAGGCCTTTGACCGCTTGGAGGCCGTTTTCCAAAAAGGTTTTAGCCGAGGCGCCTGGGGTGAACCGCTGGGGGGAAAAAACCTCCCAATCCGGGTTTTCCCGGCCTAGAATCCGGTCGGAAATCAGTTGGGCCGCCACCATGGAATGGGTCATTCCCCATTTTCCAAACCCGGTGGCCACATACCAATTGGGGGTGGATTCGGCAAACTGCCCAATATAGGGAACCCCATCCAGGGTCATGCAGTCCTGGGCGGACCAGCGGGCTGCCTCCCGGCTCTGCGGCCAGAATTCTTTTGCCGCATCGGCGAGGGAGCGGTATTTCCCCCCGGATCGGTTGTCCCCCGTGCGGTGGTTGCCGCCGCCCAGGAGGAGATATTCCCCTGCGTTGCGCATGGACCAGCCTCCCTCTTCATCGACGCCATAATAGACGCCATCCAGCTTTTGGGCACCTTCCAGGGCGATCACATAACTGCGCTCCTGGTGCATCCGGGCAAAGTACATCCCCGGCAGGTTGAGGAACGGGTAATGGGTGGCAAAGACAATCTCCTCCGCAGTGACCCGCCCTCCTGGAGTGACCAAGGCATCCCCCTCCACTGAGAGGACCGGTGTTTCCTCATACACCGTCAGCTTCGGCAGAATCCCCTGGAGAAATTCCAGGGGATGGAACTGGGACTGATTTTCAAACCGGACTGCCCCCGCCACCGGAAAAGGAAGGGTGGTATCCATGGTGAAGGCTGCATCAAAGCCTAAAGATTTGGCAGCGTCTGCCTCCCGGCGCAGAGGCTCTTCCTCCAACCGGGAATACAGGTAGGCGGGAAGCTCCTCCATCCAGCAGGAAATCCCCAAATCCCCGGCGATCTGGCGGTATTGCTCAATGGCCCGTTGGTTGGCGTGGGCATATTGCTGGGCCTTTTCCCGGCCTAGGGTATCCAGCAGTTTGTGGTAGATCATGCCGTGCTGGGCGGTGATTTTGGCCGTGGTGTTGCCAGTCTGGCCGCCTGCCACCCGGTCCGCCTCCAGCACCACTGCCTCCACCCCATTGCGCTCGAGGAAAAGTGCAGTCAGCAGCCCCGCCATGCCCCCGCCTACAATGGCGCATTGCACTTGTAAATCTTGTCCCAGCACCCGTTGGCGGGGCAGTTCCACCGTCTTTTTCCATAAGGATTCCATATGTTTTCACCTCCTCTTTAGGATGGGCAAAAACCGTGGAATTACCCCTTCAAAGGGTGAAATCCCGGCGATTTTTTCCTGGGCAGAGGAGATAAAATTTATTTCAAAAAGTGATAGATCTTGGTTCCATTTTGTCCGCATTCTGATTGGGTAATACCCCGCCTTTTCCCTTTGAGACAAACCGTTTATCTAGGGGATTCTGTTTTTGCAAGCCGTTTCTTGCCTCAGCGCGGCCCCTCTTTGCCATCAGTGAGCTTCCAAAAAGTGGATATCACAGCAGCCATACATTTTTTCCTGTATATCAATGTTTTACACAAAAATTCGCTCTTTTCTCCAAAAACCTCTCATTTTATCTCTGCCAGGCCAGGGGATTCTCCAAACTTTTGACAAATACTTGACAAATTTCTCCTTTTCGTTCTATACTGGGGCTACAACAAAACACCTCTTCGCCACTGGCAGATAAGTGGACAAAACCACAGGGCGGCGCAGGGGATTGGGTTTACGCCGGCTGCCTGGGCAACATGGATGGATACACCATCTGTGTTGCCCTTTTTGTTTTGTCCGGTTGGCAGCCGGGGCACCTGTCAAAAGAAAGGGGAGCATCACCATGGAATTTGCAGCTTGGAAGGGATTCAAAGGCGGGCACTGGCAGCAGGAGATCGACCTGCGGGATTTTATCCAACAGAACTACACCCCCTATCTGGGGGATGAAGGCTTCCTCACCCCTGCCACAGATCGGACAAAAAGCCTGATGCACAAACTGGAGGGCCTGTTCCGGCTGGAGCAGGAGTTCGGCGGGGTGCTGGATGTGGACACCCAGACCGTCTCCTCCCTCACCGCCTACAAGCCCGGCTACCTGGACAAGGAGAAAGAGATCATTGTGGGCCTTCAGACCGACCGGCCCCTCAAGCGGGGGGTCAACCCCTTCGGCGGCCTTCGCATGACCCGGGAAGCCTGTGAGGCTTACGGCTATCAGCTCTCCCAGAAGGTGGAAGATGAATTCCAGTACCGCACCACCCACAACGACGGGGTGTTCCGGGTGTACTCCGACGAGACCAAAGCCGCCCGCCACTGCGGCATCATCACCGGACTGCCCGATGCCTACGGCCGGGGCCGGATCATCGGGGATTACCGCCGGGTGGCCCTTTACGGCATCGACGCTTTGATGGAGGAGAAGCGCCGGGACAAGCGGCAACTTTCTTTGGAGGTCATGGACACCGACACCATCCGCCTTTCGGAGGAGCTATACCAACAGATCAACTTCTTGGGCAAGCTCAAAGAGATGGCCGCACTCTACGGCTATGACATCTCCCTGCCTGCCCAGAACGCCCGGGAAGCTGTCCAGTGGACCTATTTCGGATACCTGGGAGCCATTAAAGAGCAGAACGGCGCCGCTATGAGCCTTGGCCGGGTCTCCACCTTCCTGGACATCTATTTTGAACGGGATCTGGCTGCCGGCACCCTCACGGAGGAAGAGGCCCAGGAGATCATGGACGACTTTGTCATGAAGCTGCGGATGGCACGCCACCTGCGCACCCCCGCCTACAACGAGCTGTTCGGCGGCGACCCCATGTGGATCACCGAATCCCTGGGCGGCATGGGGGAGGACGGCCGGACCCTGGTCACCAAAAACTCCTACCGGATGCTCCACACCCTATACAACCTTGGCTCCGCCCCCGAACCCAACTTGACCATTTTGTGGAGCGAGGCCCTGCCCGAATCCTTTAAACGGTACTGCGCCAAGGTCTCCTGCGACACCGACTCCATCCAGTATGAAAACGACGACCTGATGCGCCCCATCTACGGGGACGATTACGGCATCGCCTGCTGCGTCTCGGCCATGCGGCTGGGCAAGGAGATGCAGTTCTTCGGGGCCCGGGCCAACCTGGCAAAGCTGCTGCTCATGAGCCTCAACGGCGGCAAGGATGAGCGGTACGGCATCCAGGTGGGACCGGAGGGGCCGGTTTACGAGGAGGAGATCCTAGACTATGACAAGGTCCTGGCCCGGATGGCCCCCTATCGGGACTGGCTGGCCCGTCTCTATGTCAACACCATGAACGTCATCCACTACATGCACGACAAATACGCCTATGAAAAGACCCAAATGGCCCTCCACGACACCCAGGTCCACCGCAACATGGCCTTTGGCATCGCGGGGATGAGCGTGCTGGCTGACTCCCTCTCCGCCATCAAATACGCCAAAGTGCGGGCCATCCGCGGGGAAAACGGGCTGATCACCGACTTTGTGGTGGAGGGCGATTACCCCGCCTTTGGCAACGACGACGACCGGGTGGACTCCATCGCCTGCCAGCAGGTGGAGGCGTTCTACAACGCCCTAAAACAGAACCCCACCTACCGGGATGCCACCCACACCCTATCCATCCTGACCATCACCTCCAACGTGGTGTACGGCAAAAAAACCGGCTCCACCCCCGATGGCCGCAAGGCTGGAGAGCCCTTTGCCCCCGGCGCCAACCCCATGCACAACCGGGAGAAAAACGGCGCCCTGGCCTCCCTCAACTCGGTGGCTAAACTGGATTACAACCTCTGTCGGGACGGCATCTCCAACACCTTCTCCATCGTCCCCGACGCCCTGGGCAAAACCGAGGAGGAGCGCTGCCGCAACCTCTGCGACCTTCTGGACGGCTACTTCGCCCAAAAGGCCCACCACATCAACGTCAACGTCCTGAACCGGGAGACATTGGTGGACGCCTACCACCACCCGGAGAACTACCCCAACCTGACCATCCGGGTGTCGGGGTACGCGGTCCACTTCCACAAGCTGACCCGGGAACAGCAGCGGGAGGTCATCGCCCGCACATTCCACCAAGCCATGTAGAAACGGGGGAAAACCATGGAAAACACCGGAAGAATCCACTCCTTCCAGTCCCTGGGGGCGGTAGACGGCCCTGGCCTTCGCTATGTGGTCTTTTTGCAGGGCTGTCCCCTGCGCTGCCAGTACTGCCACAACCCCGACACCTGGGATCCCGCCGGCGGCACCCCCTATACCCCCACCCAGGTGGCAGAGCAGATCGCCCGGTACCGGCCCTACCTCAAGCGTGGCGGGGTGACGGTCAGCGGGGGGGAACCCCTTGCCCAGCCGGAATTTGTAGCGGAACTGTTCCGCCTACTTCACAGCATGGGCCTCCACACCGCTCTGGACACCAGCGGCGCAGGCAACCTGCAAAAGGCACGGGAGGTACTGCTCCACACCGATTTGGTCCTCTGCGACATCAAATTTCTCTCAGAGGAGGCATACCGTCAGCGGTGCCATGGCAGCTACCAACATACCCTTGATTTCTTGAACCTGGTCCAGGAGATGGAGATCCCCCTCTGGGTGCGCCACGTGGTGGTGCCCGGCCTCACCGATTCCCCAGAGCACATCCGGGAGCTGGCCGCCAAGGCCGGAGAATACCCCAACCTGGAAAAGCTGGAGCTTCTCCCCTTTCGCAAGCTCTGCCTGACCAAGTACCAGGAGCTGGGCATTCCCTTCCCTTTGGCGGATGTCCCCGAAATGTCCCCTCAAGGAATGGGGCCTCTCTTGGCCATTGCAGAAAGCTGCGGCAAGTGCCGATCCATTCCCCTGTAACCCCTTTTTCTGTGTCAAAACCCGGGCGGAGAACCTAAATTTCCTCGCCCGGGTTTCTTTATTCGGGACAATCCGGCAAAATTCTGCAAAAAGCCCTGCAAAATCCCTCTAGATTTTGGCAGTTCGCCCTGCTCCCTTTGCTTCAAAGTGTGCTATAATAGATACAATTCTACTCTATATGATTTTCCATCCAGATAGATCCCCACATCAGATGCAAAGGAGCGTAACTTATGGCGTTTTATTTTGAAGAGCCCTCCCACACCTTTAGCGAGTATCTGTTGGTGCCCGGCTATTCCTCCGCCGCGTGCATCCCTGCCAATGTCAGCCTGAAAACCCCACTAGTCAAGTTCAAAAAGGGGGAGGAACCCGCCATCTCCATCAACATCCCCATGGTGTCCGCCATCATGCAGTCGGTCTCCGACGACAGAATGGCCGTCGCCTTGGCCCGGGAAGGCGGCATGTCCTTTATCTACGGCTCCCAGTCCATTGAAAGCGAAGCCGCTATGGTGGCCCGGGCCAAGTCCTACAAGGCCGGGTTTGTGGTCAGCGACTCCAACATCAAGCCCGACCAGACCCTGGCCGATGTGCTGGAACTTCTGCAGAAGACCGGCCACTCCACCATGGCCGTCACCGAGGACGGCACCGCCACCGGCAAACTGCTGGGCATTGTCACCAGCCGGGATTACCGGGTCAGCCGGATGGACACCTCCACCAAGGTCAGCGAGTTTATGACTGGGATGGACCACCTGGTCTATGCCGGCCCCGCCACCACCTTGAAGGAAGCCAACGACATCATCTGGGACCACAAGCTCAACAGCCTGCCCATCGTGGACGACAACGGCCACCTGATGTATATGGTCTTCCGCAAGGACTATGACTCCCACAAGGAGAACCCTTTGGAACTGCTGGACAGCCACAAGCGCTACATGGTGGGCGCGGGCATCAACACCCGCGACTATGAGGAGCGGATCCCCGCCCTGGTGGAAGCCGGCGCTGACGTGTTGTGCATCGACTCCTCCGAGGGTTTCTCCGAATGGCAGAAACGCACCTTGGACTTTATCCGCGGCAAATACGGCGACACCGTCAAGGTGGGTGCAGGCAATGTGGTGGACCGGGAAGGGTTCCGCTTCCTTGCCGAAGCCGGGGCTGACTTCATCAAGGTCGGCATCGGCGGCGGCTCCATCTGCATCACCCGGGAACAGAAGGGCATCGGCCGCGGACAGGCCACCGCCCTCATCGACGTGGCCAAGGCCCGGGATGAGTATTTTGAAGAGACCGGCGTCTACGTTCCCATCTGCTCCGACGGCGGCATCGTCTACGACTATCACATGACCCTAGCCCTTGCCATGGGCGCAGACTTCCTGATGCTGGGCCGCTACTTCGCCCGGTTTGACGAGAGCCCCACTGAGAAGGTCAACATCAACGGCAGCATTATGAAGGAGTATTGGGGCGAGGGCTCTGCCCGTGCCCGCAACTGGCAGCGGTACGACATGGGCGGCGCGGCCAAGCTTTCCTTTGTGGAGGGTGTGGACTCCTATGTACCCTACGCCGGCAGCCTGCGGGACAATGTGGCCATTAGCTTGAGCAAGGTCCGTTCCACCATGTGCAATTGCGGCGCCCTCACCATCCCCGAGCTGCAGCAGAACGCCAAGCTCACCTTGGTTTCCGCTACCAGCATTGTGGAAGGCGGCGCCCACGACGTGGTGCTCAAGGACAACGACCGCTCCAACTTCCCCAAATAACCAAAGTTCCCATCTGAATGAAAAGCCCCCGGCTTTAAGCCGGGGGCTTTTGTTATGGAACGCGTCATTTATTTCTCTTCCTGGGGCGGCACGGTTTTTAGCTGGAACCAGAATGTGCTGCCGCCCGGCGTGGATTCCACCCCATATCTCCCGCCGTGGAGTTCCAGTACCGATTTGACGATGGAGAGGCCCAATCCAGTTCCGGTCACTGCCCGCTTGTGGGTTTTATCCACCTTGTAGTACCGGTCCCAGATATAAGGCAGGTTCTCCGGGGAGACCCCTTCACCGGTGTCCCGCACCCGAACGGTGACCCACTCCCCCGCTACCGATTGTTCCACATAGATTTTTTTATCTTCACCGGTGTAGTTGATGGCATTGGTCAGCAGGTTGTAAAACACCTGGTGAATCCGGGTTTGATCCGCATGGACCCACACCGGCTGGTCATAAGAAAACTCCAGGGAATAGCCATCTTTGCGGAGCAGCTCGTTCATCCGCAGCACCGCCCCCGATAGGGAATCGGTCAGGTTATAATCGGTTAAGTTGACGCTCTGCATCCCCGACTGGAGCTTGGAGAGGTCGAGGACATCATTGACCAAAGTAGAAAGCCGCTGGGCTTCATCAATGATGATTTGGGCGTTTTCTGGGGTATTTTCATCGGGCAGATCCCGCATCACCTCGGCGTAGCCGCTGATCAGGGTCAGCGGGGTGCGCAAATCATGGGAGATGTTGGCGATCAGCTCCTGCCGAAGCCCGTCCACTTTGGAAAGCTCCTGGGCCGCATAGTTGAGGGTGGTGGAGAGCTCGTTGATCTCCCGGTAGCCGCTGCCGGAAAAGTGGACGTCATAATCCCCTGTGGCCAATTCCTTGGCCGAGCGGTTGATAGCCTCAATGGGGCTGGACACCCATTTGGAGATCACCAGGGCCAAGAGGGTGGCAAACAGCAGCATAAACCCGGCGATGTAATAAAACTGAGTTCGCAGGGTGGCTACGGTGGCATCCACTGGCGATACCAAGGCATTGATCATAATAAATACCGATTCCCCATTCTGATCCTCCATGACCTTGGAAAAGATGATGGTCTGCTGGGGGGAGTGTTCCACCTTGGGGAACGGCCCTTTGAACTTCCCAGTGTCAAAATTTGGGAGGCGGAAGCTGTCATAGTTGTAATACCCCAACAGCTCTCCGCCGTTTTCCAGGGTTTTTTGGAAAAGCCCAAACCGTTCCTCGTTGGGCATCCGGTGGATGAGGCAACCTCGCAGCGCGTCGGAGGAGACCCTTTTCTCCCCATTCTGCCATCGGATGTCCACACAGACCTCGTTGCCGAAGGAAATCTGCTCTACCAATTCCTGGAGATGCTCATTGTCTATGTTCTGCACAATGGAGTTGGCGCTCTTTTTCACCGTGCTGATTTTGATGTGTTTGTAAAAGCTGTCCAGAAAGACCACCTGGAACAGCCAGAGCAGCACCAGCAAGATGGTGCAGAAGCTGATGAGCACTGCAAAGATCTTCCATTTGATGCTGGTGTTGTCAAACCGCTTTTTGATTGCCGCAATACCCATACCCGTCCCCTTCTCTATCAGCCTTCAAACCGGTACCCCACACCCCGCAGAGTGACAATCCGGTCGCTGTAATTGCCCAGGCTTTTGCGCAGAAGCTTGATGTGGGTGTCCAAGGTGCGGGCATCGCCGTAGAAGTCATACCCCCACACCTCGCAGATCAGCTTCTCCCGGGTCAAGGCAATGCCCCGGTTTTTCACCAGGTAGAAAATCAGGTCGTATTCCTTGGGGGACATCTCCACATTTTCCCCATCAATCAACACCTTGCGGGCGGTGAAATCCACCAGCAGGCCGCCGGTTTTATAGACCTCATGGCGGTCTTGATCCCCACCGCGGCCGGATCGCTTCATGATGGCATCCACCCGCATCATCAGCTCCTTGGGGGAAAAGAGTTTGACCACATAGTCGTCCACCCCCAGCTCAAAGCCGTGGATTTTGTCGTATTCCTCCCCCCGGGCGGAGAGCATGATCACCGGGGTGGAGGCGGTCTTGCGGATCTCCTTGACGGCAGAGAAACCGTCCAGTTCCGGCATCATAATATCCATAATGATCAAGTCAAAAGCCTTTTTCCGGCAAAGTTCCACCGCTTCTAGGCCATTGGACGCCTCAAATACGGTATGCCCTTCAAACTGGGCGTATTTTTGAATCAGAGTGCGGATGCGTTCCTCGTCATCCACCACCAAAATCTGGTACATAATCCATCACCTTTCCTCGGGCAATTGTTAGCGGTTTTCACAGTCACCCTTAGTATAATACAAAAAGGATAAATTGAAAATGTGTTTTTTAGATGAATACAGATTGACCGCTGTTCGAAAACAAATCGGCTCTTTCCGGAAACAGGAAACCTCTTTGCCATCGGTTAGGCTCTAAATTGGGAAATCGATGGGAAATTGTCTAATATTTACATATAAATGCTGGTAAAAACTGTTTTAGTTGACATTTTGGGCAATTAGTGATATCGTTTAGACAGTTAACATTCCGGTCATAACCGATTCACATTTGCAACGCGCCAAGCGGAATACAGCAGGAGGTCATTTGTTTATGCATTACGATTTCGAAACGCTGGTCAACCGAACCGGTACTGGTTCCTCCAAGTGGGAGGGGATGAAAAAACACAACCCCAATATTGAGCGGGACATCGTCCCCCTGTCGGTGGCGGACATGGAGCTGAAAAACGCGCCGGAAATCATCGAGGGGCTTCAGGATTACCTGGGCGATGCCATCCTGGGCTATACCACCGAGACCGAAGGATATCTGGCTTCGGTGACCTCTTGGATGGAACGCCGTCACAACTGGAAGGTGGATCCCCAGTGGATTGTCACCGCTCCCGGCGTGGTGCCGGCCCTGGGCTACGCGGTCCAGGCGTTCACCAAACCCGGCGATGGGGTCATCATCAACCGCCCCGTCTACTACCCCTTCAGCATGGTAGTGGGGATGACCGGCCGCAAGGTGGTCAACAACCCGCTAATCCACGACGAGGAAAAGCGCAGCTATACCTTTGACCTAGAAGACCTGCGCCAAAAGGCCGCAGACCCCGCCAACACCCTGATGATCCTTTGCAGCCCCCACAACCCGGTGGGCCGGGTCTGGACCCGGGAGGAACTGACCGAGGTGGGCCGCATCTGCCAGGAGAACAATGTCATCCTGGTGGTGGATGAAATCCATCAGGATTTTGTGATGCCTGGCCACAAACACACCGTTTTGGCCTCCATCTGCCCCGAGTTTGCCCAGAACACCATCACCTGCACTGCCCCCAGCAAAACCTTTAACCTGGCCGGCATGCAGACCTCCAACATCATCATCCCCAACGCTGAATTGCGGGAAAAATTTGCTTCTGCCCGCCTGGCCAACGCGGTGATGTCCCTGAACATCCTGGGCTACAAAGCCTGCGAAATCGCCTACAATAAATGTGAAAACTGGTTGGACCAGCTGCTCTCCCTCATCCACCTCAACGCCAAAACAGTGGAGGCCTTTGTGGAGAAGAAGCTGCCTCAACTCAAGGTGTATCCCCTGGAAGGCACCTATCTTCTTTGGGTGGATTGCCGCGGCTTGGGCATGTACGGCAAGGACCTGGAAAACTTTATGAAGGATGAAGCCAAGCTCTTCCTGGATGAAGGTATCCTCTTTGGCGAGGAAGGGGACGGCTTTGAGCGGATCAACCTGGCCTGCCCCACCAAAGTATTGGTGGAAGCCCTGGAGCGGCTGAAAGCCGCTGTGGACGCCCTCAACGCCCGGGGTGGATTCCAAAGCAAAAAGCGCAAAGCCGGCGACAAGATGCCCGACTTTGTGGTAGACACCCCCTTCCGCTCCGGCGTCTCCCTCCGGAAGCTGACCGGCGGCCGCCCCACCGCCATCCTCTTTTTGCGGTACTATGGCTGCACCCTGTGCCAGTATGACATCCATCAGCTGAAGGTGCAGTATGAGAAGATCGCCTCTCAGGGGGCAAAAGCCCTGGTAGTGCTCCAATCCGACCCTGCGGGGATGGCTCAGCAGCTCCAGCCGGGGGATCTGCCCTTCGAAATCGTCTGTGATCCACAGCAAAAGCTGTATGGGGAACTGGACATCCGCCCCGCCAAGGATAAGATGGAACTGGCCGGCGGCGACGCCCTGGACAAGATCGCCAAGGTCAAGGAGGAAGGATTCCAGCACGGCGCCTATGAGGGGGAAGAATTGCAGCTTCCCGCCTGCTTTGTGGTGGACGGGAACCTGACCATCACCTATGCCCACTATGGCAAAAATGCGGCTGACATCCCCACCGTGGAAGAACTGGCCCAGCTGGTAAAAGAATAATCGAATCCGTTTGCATCCGGTAGAAATTTCCATGGCCCAGCGAACGGGACTGGGAAATAAAATACATACCGTCGGCGGGAGGGCTAAGTTAGCCCTCCCGCTTTTTGCGCCCCCAGCCGGAGGGAACCCGTTTTATCCCTATGGATCGCCTCTCTATTTACAATACAATTCGTAATAATTTTCACAAATTATCCTATTTATACTTATGAATTCCACCGTTATAGAAAACGCAGCCTTTCCCCACATCCTCGTAGGAAAAGGCCGCAAGGCCATCGATATAACCGGCCCATGCCTTTCCGAGAGTTGGGAAGGGCCGGGGAGGATGCCCTCCGCTACAGAGCCGGGATATCGGTCCTGCGGTTGGCGCTGATGATCATAAGGCAGTTCCTTTGGTGGGGATGGTGAAACGAGAGGTGTCCACCCCTTCCCTCTCCAGCAGCTGAATCTTTTTCCCGATGCCTCCGGCATAACCGGTCAAGCTCCCGCTGGTGCCCACCACTCGGTGACAGGGGATGATAATGGAGATGGGGTTACGGCCCACTGCACTGCCCACCGCCTGAGGTGACATGCTCGGCCTCTTTTGGATGGCCGCTATTTTTCTGGCAAGCTCTCCATAAGTAGTTACCGACCCATAGGGGATTTCACAGAGCAGCTTCCAAACTTCCTGCTGGAACCTGCTGCCTTCAGGAGCCAAAGGGAGATCGTCAATCTTCGGCTTCTCCCCCGCAAAATACCGGTCCAGCCACCTTTTCGCGGCCTGGAGCACCGGCGGCTCCTCTTGAAGGGGCATCTTCCCCTTGAGGGTGCTGGCAAAGTACTTCTGCCCCTCCAACCACAAACCGGTGAGATTTTGGCCGTCACTGGCCAAGGTGATCATACCGAGGGGAGAGGGATATTGGGCTGTATATACCATGTCGATTTCCTCCTTCATTGAGAGCATATGGCCGGTCCGGATACACTTTCTGGCACTGCTCCAGCAGATTCATAAATATTCTTCTTTCTGATCACTGATTGTAACTTTCCGCAATATCAATGAAATGGACATACACCCCGCAGACCTTGTCCTGGGCGTCATAGCCGAAATAAACCGGATAGACCCCATCGCCCCAGCCGGAGGCAAAGATGGGGAGGTCACAGTCCGTCTCCGGCACTGTCCAGTTGAGCCAGTCACCGCCCTCTCTCTGGTACATAGGGTTCATCTGGAAACTTTTCTCCAACAAATCACAGAACAAGTCGTTATAGGGGTCGATGTCCTCATCCTTCCCCAGGCGCTTGGCCCAATATACCAGGAAGGCTTCCCGGGTCTGGATGTCCGCAATACAGCCCATACCGGCATCCACGCCGAAACCGAAGAAATCGCCGTCCTCTAGTTCTTCCTCCAAGTCCTCATTGCCCACCATGCCCAGCTCGTACCGGACTGGCTTCTGGTCGCTGACAGCTACTTTGACACAGGCGTAGCGGTCGCCGTATTGTTCGCTGGGCACCACGCAGATCTGCACCGAGTAAGTCCCGGCGGGGATGGTCTGGAGATAGGGCCGGGCGTCCTCCAGCTCCACCAGAGGGTCGCAGGCAAAGACCGTCCCGGTGGGGAAATGGACTGTGCCGATGTCCAGTACATCCACCGCCATGCTGCCAATGCCCTTTTCTGTGAAATAGGCATCCAGGTCGATTTTACAGGCTAGTTTGCCTTGGATGGATTCATATTTATTCAGCCATTCTGTTGCAGGCATTTCATTCTCTCCTTTCGGTTCCAGCTTCACCCGGATGATGGGCCGGTAAAAGTCATAGTTGCCATTCAGTTCGTTTTCCTCCTGCACTTCCGGCTTGCAGTGTGGAGAACAGGGCAGGAAACCGAGGAACGGCCCCAGCCCGCCGCAGATATTGCACCCGCCGTCGCCGCCGCAGGTGGTGAGCCGGTCGGCGTTCACGACTTCCCGCATATAGGGGTCGTAGGCGATGGACAGGCCGAAGAAGTTGGGCTCCTCCATGTCGTAAGGCCTGTTCTCGTCCTCATCCATATCCTCAAACCAGCGCAGACGCATAGAGTAGTCTAACCCATCCCCCCAAGGAAACAGGGTGCGGCACCCACCACCGCACAGGTAGGCCCATTCATCCGGTGTAGGAAGGGAAAAGCCCTGTTTTTGCAGCCAGCTTTGAAAGTCCGGATAGTCCACCTCGTGATAGAGGCTTGCCTGCCAGCTGTCGCTATCCCGCTCGAAGCGGGCACGGCCTGCCAACGTCAGACTGTCCCTGCCAGTCGAAGCGAATTGGCGGAAATCTTCCAGCCATTCTGGGCGCAGCCGTGGGTCTTCCAGCTTGACCGGCTCCCAGTTGATCTCCTCCAGCTCCCGCCCCACCAGCATGGGACTGATAGACACCTGCCGGACGGGAGCCATGCTTTCTCCAATGAATTCTGCCGGGTCCTGCTCCAATTCCCATTCCTGAAACAGGTACTCCAATTCCTCCCGGCTCTCCCGGTTCAGTCCTACGGCAAACTGTTCCCAGCCCAAGGTGACAGTATCGCCGGGGACAAAGACGAACTCCCGGCCATCTTTTTTGAACATGCCGGTGGTGCAGCTTTGGCCCCAGCGGTCAAAGTGCTCCATCCGCACAAAATCCAGGCGATACTGCGCTGCCAGCTGCTCCATGAGCGACTGTTTTTTCTCGGGTGAGAGTTGGCCGAACTGGAGGCGGAGCAGAGGGCTGCCTGTGTCATGGGAGCTGTTTGCGCCATTCTGCTTTGGTTCTTCCCCTGGGAGGAAGAAGGGCAGGTTTGGATAAGTTTCTTGATACTCCCGCCAGGGCTCCAGTTTGCGGGGCTTACCCGCTGTCCGCAGAAAGCCCCAGAAGTCGGTGGGGTAGCGGAACACCGGCCCTACGCCGCCCCGCCGGGTGACGATGACCACCGCACCATCGGTGAGCACTCCGATGTGCTGCATCTTTTCGCCGCCGAACATCCCCGGACGGATGCGGAGCACCTCACGGGTGGTCATATTGATGAGCTGGGCAAAGTCGTCGGAGAGGAGCTCGCCGTTTCCCTGTACCAGCAGCCAGTCCTCGGTAAACCAGCGAAGTTTCAGCCCCTCGCCCATGCCGGGCAGAGCGGTGATGCGGCAGCGCCCGGTGTCCATGTCCAGTTCCAGCAGACATTCCTCGATCCGCCCTTTTCCGCTGACGCTGTGAATCATGTAGATGCGGCCTGTGCCGGGAACAGGGACCGCTTCGGAGAGATGGTCGTATCCGTACAGAGGGAAGGGATGTTCGGTCACCTGACCGTCCGCCCGGCGGTAAATGCGCCCTTTGTACCACTCATTGGAGAAGTAGACCCGGCCCAGCCCGTCGGCTGTAATGCCGCAATGGTATTTGCTGCTCCATCCATCTTCTGGCAGAGTCCAATTTTTTACATCCTGACAGGTACCCCGGTCGGTCAGTTCAATCCGTGTGGCGTTGGTGGGATCACCCACCCAGAGCGAATGGCCAGCCCAGCAGAGGGTCCGGGGCGGTCCGTCATACCCAATGGGGGAGGGCTCAAAAAAGTTTAGGGTATTGGGATTTTTGCATAGCAAGACCTTTCCAATCAGTCCGCTTGCAGAGGCCCCTGAGGCGGCATACACCCCGGTTTTATCCGAATAGGAGATGCACCCGAAATGGTATAGGCTTTTGGAGCGGGTCACCTTCGGCGGGCGGCAGCGCAGATCCGCCACACAGCCATAGTTCCATTCCTCGGAATGACTGCTTTTCCACTCCCCCGCCGCAAAATCCCCCGACAGAGAGTTGAAGAAATAGTCGTATTCATCTTCCAGGATGTATTCCTCGCAGGGCATCAGCGCCCCGGGATCCTGCTCCTTGGCGTGGTCTCCCCATTTTCGCCCCGGCTGTTTCATCAGGCGGCAATATTGCCCCTGCTTTTTGCAGTAATGTTCCCAGTCGCTGCGTTCTTCTTCTGGAATCAGGGTAAACAGATACTCGTCCTCATCGTCCAGGTTATACAGGGCCCAGCCGAAGGCGGACAGTTCCTGTCCCAGCGCCGCCGCCCCTTTTTCGTGGGGCAGTCTCATATACTGGACGCCGACGGCATCAAAGCGTTCATCGAGCAGCGCCGGGACCTGTGCGCCCCATTTTCTCCGAAGCTCTTCCAGGGTGTCCTGAACCGCCCCGTCATAGTTTAAAATATCCAGCGCATCCGCTGTGATTTTCATGAAGTCCAACATGAAACACCTCACTTCAAATAATCAAAAAGCCCTGCGCTGAACTGTCACAAAGACAGATTGACACAGAGCGTGAAAAGGCCGCACAGAACCAGCGGCCAGTTACAAAGAACCGGCCCTTTTCGATGATTGTGAGTATTTGATTGCTTTGTTCCCTTATGGGGGTACTCAGGTTATCTCTGTTCATCTTTTTTCACCTAATTGGTTTCTTCTTTCGCCCGCTGTATCTCATCCAGCGGGGCATTGATCTGGAACTCGCTCCCGCTAAGGATTTTATAAACAGATTTGCTTATAGGATTTATTCTGAGATCATTGGTATTCTTTTCATTATTCAGATAGCAGAGGCTATCTGATTTTTTATTGCCATGGTGTTGCCATGATATAGAGGTATTATACAGTCCTAGGGACCGAAATAGGACGGGGTGAACTCCCGCCAACCCAAGGCCAAACTTGCATAGGACTGCCCCCGCTGCAAACGGCGTTGAAAGATAGCTTGATAGGCGTGGCCGGGAGAGGTGATCTTGCTATCTCACTCCAATGCCCGCTCAGGCAGGTTTGCCTTGTGGGGGTTTGGGACTACGAGCCCATAGAGGCGGTAGCAGACATCCACCAGGACCGTGACGAACAGACGAACAGCTGGTAGTTATTTCCACTTTTGATAGAAGTACTCTTTCGGATCGGTCCACCGTAATTGGTTGCATAGGAATGGTACTGGATGGAGCGACACAGCTCCACCTTTTGCGGAATCACCCATACATCCGGGCCCCATAGTACCGACTCGAATAGACCCTTCACCGCCGAATAGGTGGGAGCTGGATAGCTTGTGGGGCTATCGCCCGTGTCCGGTCTCGACCAGAGAGCCGTTGGGCCGGCTATCTCCATTTGGATGGGATAGGAGTTTGGCAAGTGGCATCACACTCCTTATTTATTGATTTTATTGTAGAATAAACAACAAAAAAATCAAGTGATTCAGGAAAATTTTTGAGTTGTAAGTAGTAGATATATAGGGTATACTTTTTTCATCGTCTTCGATTCAGGGGGCGTGGATTGAAACATTGAGTTTATCATGTTGAAGAAGGAATCTCCACTCCGGTTTTGATTTGGAGTGGGGATTCTCTTTCTTTTTACTATTTTTAATACCTCGTTCTCCACAAAGGGTACCAAAACGGCGTCTCCATTACCCGCATAAAACTCTGTTTAATCAAAATGAAATACCTTTCTTTGTTGCTGGTAACTGCTGCTTGCAGTTGTTGCGTTTCATAAATGCCTCCTCACTCTCTACTGCCACTTTTTTCTCAGTTGTATAACTAAAAAACTGGCGTAATATTTTTTGTGCTTTATTATCTAAGCTTATCTGCTTAGTATTTTTATGATACTATATATATAAGCTTAGTTCAAGTGTTTTGAAAGAAATATTGTTAAATAAATTTGCTTAGATTATCTTGATAAAACTAAGCAAATATGCTATGTTTCAAATAAGAACAATCATAGATTGGAGTTGATGATATGGCGATTGGTGAACGAATTCACTTTTTCCGTCTCCTTCGGGGGATGACACAAAAATATCTCGGCATGTCACTGGGCTTCCCAGAGAAGTCTGCTGATGTGCGCCTTGCACAATATGAAACAGGATCAAGAACCCCAAAGGCAGACCTGACCGCCGCTTTAGCGCAGGTGCTGGATGTCTCGCCTCATGCACTCTCTGTCCCGGACATAGACTCCTATGCAGGGCTCATGCACACGCTGTTTACTCTGGAAGACAACTATGGTCTAAAGATCAGCGAGATGGACGGAGAGGTCTGCTTGAAGGTTGATGTGCGGAAGAACAAGGACGCTGCCCAACTGCATGAAATGCTCTGCTCTTGGCAGCAGGCCGCCGCCATGCTGGAGACGGACGAGATCTCCAAAGAGGATTACGACAAATGGCGCTACCATTACCCGGAATTTGACAAGACCCAGAACTATGTGAAGGTGCCGCCCCAAGATTTCGTTTGACCCTCCCACTTGTAGGACACGGGAGAGGCCGTTTGTTGCACAAGACAATAATAAAAAGAAAAAGAGAGCTAACTGACTAATCAAAATCAGTTAGCTCTCTTTTTATGAATAATGAAAAAATGTTGCCAAATCGTTGCCACGAAGGGCTTTAGCCCCTCAAAAACCCAGTCATTCCGGGCTTTTTCAGACCTCTGAAATTATTCCCACTCAATAGTTGCCGGGGGTTTGGAGGTGATATCATACACAATACGGTTGATGCCGCTGACTTCATTGATGATCCGGCTAGAAGCCTTCTCCAGCACCTCATAAGGAATTCTAGCCCAATTAGCAGTCATGAAATCGGTGGTGGTAACCCCACGAAGGGCCAAAGTGTAATCATAGGTTCTTCCATCGCCCATGACTCCCACCGACCGCATGTTGGTCAGTACAGCAAAATATTGGTTGATATCCCGGTCAAGGCCAGCCTTGGCGATTTCATCCCGGAAAATCCAATCCGCATCCCGCAGGATAGACAGCTTCTCCTCGGTAATTTCGCCGATGACCCGGATGGCAAGGCCAGGCCCTGGGAAAGGCTGTCTCCACACTAGGTAATCTGGCAAGCCCAACTCTTTGCCCAAAGCGCGGACCTCATCCTTAAACAGGAGGCGCAGAGGCTCCACAATTTCTTTAAAATCCACATAGTCAGGCAGTCCACCCACGTTGTGATGGCTTTTGATAACGGCGGCATCGCCGGCGCCGGATTCGATGACATCGGGGTAGATCGTCCCCTGTGCCAGGAAGTCCACCTTGCCGATCTTTTTGCCCTCTTCTTCAAAAACGCGGATAAACTCCTCGCCGATGATCTTGCGCTTTTTCTCCGGCTCGGTGACCCCAGCCAATTTGGCTAAAAACCGCTCCCCTGCATTGACCCGGACAAAGTTGACCGGGCCGCCGGCAAAGACTGCTTCCACTTCATCGCCTTCGTTTTTGCGCATCAGGCCGTGATCCACAAAAATGCAGGTCAGCTGGCTGCCCACTGCTTTCTCCAACAGCTTAGCCACCACAGAGCTATCCACGCCGCCGGAAAGGGCCAGCAGAACCTTCCCGTTCCCCACCTGTTTACGGATATTCTCAACGGCGGTTTTGGCGTAATCCCCCATAGACCAATCGCCTTTGGCACCGCAGACTTCAAAAAGGAAGTTGCGGATCATTTTGATCCCATTTTCCGTGTGATTGACTTCGGGATGGTACTGGAAGCAGTAAATTTTTCGCTCTGCATTTTCCATCGCCGCCACAGGGCAGTCATCCGTTTGAGCCACCGAGGTAAATCCGGTAGGCATGGCATCCACATAGTCGTTGTGGCTCATCCAGGTGATGCCGCTCTCCGGCAGGTTCCCAAACACCTTGGATTGGTTGTTAAATCTGGTCTCGGTCTTGCCAAACTCCTTATTGGGAGCGGATTTCACCGAACCACCCAACAGCTGGGCCGTCAACTGGCAGCCGTAGCACAGGCCCAAAATCGGAACGCCCATCTCAAAGATGGCGGGATCGACTTTCGGAGAGTTCTCGTCGTACACGCTGTTGGGACCACCGGTAAAGATGATGCCGATGGGGTTCATCTCCTTGATTTTTTCCAGGGGCGTGGAATAGGGATGAACCTCGCAATATACACCGCATTCACGGACGCGGCGGGCGATCAGCTGATTGTACTGTCCGCCAAAATCCAGAACCAATACAAATTGATGTGTCATAGCTTCCCCGACTTTCTTAACAGATTTCAAAAAGTTTCTTTTTTCCATTTTGCCATGATTGGGTTAAAAAATCAACTGATTTTACTGTGTTTCCACTTTTTTCGCCCCTGTGCCAATTTCCCATCGCCAAGGGGCTTTGGGATTGTGAAAATAGCCGGAGGGCTGCCCCCCTCCTATTTCGGCCTTCTCCCTTTCCCGATCCGCTGCAGCGGTTTTGATTCCGCCCTGGCAAAAAATTTTTCTCCCCGCTTGACATCGCCCCCTTTCCGGGGTAAGATAAAGATGATATAGTAAAATGGCGTTGACAAAGAGGAGTACACACCCTTCCAAAGCACAGAGAGAAGATGGCTGGTGAAAATCTTCGTGAGGGCGGTGTGGAAGTAGCTTTCGAGCCGTGGACCCAACGGGCACAAGCCTCAGTAGGCTCCACCGGAGTTTCCACCGTTACCGGGAAAGCGATATGAATGTATCGGCAGAGTGCGGGCAGCTTGCCCGAAGTTAGGTGGTACCACGGACCAAACGGTTCGCCCTAAGCAGAAAATGCTTGGGGCGGGCCTTTTTTGTTGTATCCAAAAAGGAATATCCCCGCCCGCCTCCCCGCGAGGCGGCAGAAAAGGAGTTGTCTTATGCGAAAAGAACTGGAAAAGCTCTACGACCCCAAACAGGTGGAAGACCGCACCTACCAATTTTGGCAGGATGGCGGCTACTTCAAAGCCCAGGTCGACCCCAATAAAAAACCCTACACCATTATGATGCCCCCGCCCAACATCACCGGCCAGCTCCACATGGGCCACGCCCTGGACGCCACCTTCCAGGATGTGCTCATCCGCTTCCGCCGGATGCAGGGCTACAGCGCCCTCTGGCTCCCCGGCACCGACCACGCCTCCATTGCCACCGAGGCCAAGATCGTCGCCGCTATGAAACAGGAGGGCCTCTCCAAAGAGGATCTTGGCCGGGATGGCTTCCTTGAGCGCGCCTGGGCCTGGAAGGAGACCTATGGCAACCGGATTATCGAGCAGCAGAAGAAGATGGGTTCCTCCTGCGACTGGGACCGGCAGCGGTTCACCCTGGACGAAGGCTGTTCCAAAGCTGTCCGGGAAGTGTTTGTCAAGCTGTATGAGAAGGGCCTCATCTACCGGGGCGAGCGGATCATCAACTGGTGCCCCGACTGCCTGACCTCCATCTCCGACGCCGAGGTAGAGTATGAGGAAAAAGACGGCTTCTTCTGGCATATCAAATACCCCCTGGCCGATGGAACCGGTTACCTGGAAGTGGCCACCACCCGTCCCGAGACCATGCTGGGCGACGTGGCCCTTGCCGTCCACCCCGACGATGAGCGGTACAAAGATTTGGTGGGCAAAACCGCCATCCTGCCCCTCATGGGCCGGGAGATCCCCATTGTGGCAGATACCTATGTGGAGATGGACTTCGGCACCGGTGTGGTGAAGATCACCCCCGCCCACGACCCCAACGACTTTGAAGTGGGCCTGCGCCACAACCTGCCCATCATCAACACCATGAACCCCGACGCCTCCCTCAACGAGAACGCCGGCAAATACTGCGGCCTCTCCCGGGAGGAAGCCCGCAAACAGGTAGTATCGGATCTGGAAGAGGGCGGCTGGCTTCTCAAGACTGAGCCCTACAAGCACAACGTGGGCACCTGTTACCGCTGCGGCAGCGTGGTGGAGCCCCGCATCTCCAAACAGTGGTTTGTGCGGATGGCCCCCTTGGCCGAACCTGCCATTGAGGCGGTGCGCAATGGCGACACCAAATTTGTCCCCCAGCGGTTTGACAAGATCTACTACAACTGGATGGAAAACATCAAGGATTGGTGCATCTCCCGCCAGCTGTGGTGGGGCCACCGGATCCCCGCCTGGTACTGCGACGACTGCGGCGAACTGATCGTCTCCCGGGAAGATCCCTCCTGCTGCCCCAAATGCGGCGGCACCCATCTCACCCAGGACCCCGACACCCTGGACACCTGGTTCTCCTCTGCCCTGTGGCCCTTCTCCACCCTGGGCTGGCCGGACAAAACCCCGGAGATGGAGTACTTCTACCCCACCAACACCCTGGTCACCGGGTATGACATCATCTTCTTCTGGGTGGCGCGGATGATCTTCTCCGGTTTGGAGCACACCGGCAAAACCCCCTTTGACACCGTTTTGATCCACGGCATCGTCCGGGATGCCCAAGGCCGAAAGATGAGCAAATCCCTGGGCAACGGCATTGATCCCTTGGAGATTATCGACCAATACGGTGCCGACGCCCTGCGGTTTACCCTGGCCACCAACAACAGCCCGGGCAACGACATGCGGTTCAGCGACGACAAGGTCAAAGCCAGCCGGAACTTTGCCAACAAGATCTGGAACGCCTCCCGCTACATCCTGATGAACCTGCCTGAGGGGGATGACTTCGACCTTACCCTCCCTGCGGAGCTCTCCACCGAGGACAAGTGGATCCTCTCCCAGTACAACCGCCTGGTGGCTGAGGTCACCGACAACCTGGAAAAATTCGAGCTGGGCGTGGCTGTCTCCAAACTCTATGACTTCATCTGGGATGTGTTCTGCGACTGGTACATCGAGCTGACCAAACCCCGGCTTCAGGCCGGCGGCGGCACCGCCATGGGCGCCCTGCGGGTGCTGGTGTATGTGATGAGCGGCACCCTCAAGCTGCTGCATCCCTTTATGCCCTTTATCACTGAGGAGATTTGGCAGGCTCTGCCCCACCAAGGGGAATCCATCATGATCGCCCAATGGCCCGTTTGGGAGGAATCCCTCAACTTCGCCGCTGAGGAGGCGGAGTTCACCCGGGTAATGGATGCCATCAAGGCGGTGCGCAACGTCCGCACCGAGATGAACGTCCCCCCGAGCAAGAAGGCCAGCCTCTTCATCGAAACCAAGTTCGCTGAAACCTTCCTGGCCAGCGCCCTCTTCTTCCAGCGTCTGGCCTCTGCCTCCACTGTGGAAGTAGAGGAGCACTACGATATGCCCGGCGCCGTACAGGTGATCACCGACTCCGCCCGGGTGTTTATCCCCATGGATGAGCTGATCGACCGGGAGAAGGAACTGGCCCGCCTGGCCAAGGAGAAAGCCTCCTGCGAAAAGGACATTGAGTTTGTCATGAAGAAGCTCTCCAACGAAGGGTTTGTGGCCAAAGCACCCGCCAAGGTCATTGAGAACGAGCGGGAAAAGCTGGCCAAAGCCCAGGAAAAACTCCAAAAGATTGAACAGAGCATTGCGGCTTTCAGCAAATAGAGAAAAAAGAGACAGCGCTTGATCCCAGGAGGGGGACCAGCCGGAATGCGTGGAGCGCGCTCGCCCAAACAGGGCGGGCGCTGTTCCTGTTTCCAGCGCTGTGGCTTCATCAAACAAAAGAGGGGGAGGCTCCCATGTGGGAGCCTCCCCCTCTTTTGATGAAAAGGCCAATAGCAGGCAGGGGAGCTTTGACGGCGCAGCATCAACCGCACCACTAGGGACTCCGCCCCAAAAGGATGAAGGAATAGCCGCTCAGGAGGGGGTTATGCTTTTTGAATGGTGCTTAAAACCGTTTCAAACTCCTCCCTCTGGGTGCCGATCCCAAGGCCAAAGGCAGGGTAAAAAGCGATGGTGACCAGTTGATCCTCCACAGCGATGCAGTAAAAAACCGTGTTGTCATAACCGCCCACAGCTCCTTCTGTAATCGGCTTCTGGATCAGGTACCCCTTCCCCGCATATTCCCCAAAGGTGGATTCCCAGGTGTTTTCGGCTTCTGAATACAACTGGTCACAGGCCAAGAACGGGGAATCGGAATCCGCGATGGGGCTGACAGAGATCAGCTCTGCAACCACCCTTGCCGATTCACCGGCATCGCTGTACAAGATGCCCTCCTTCGCCACCACCGGTTCGGTCATCCCATAGGAAAACCCTTCTTTGGGGAACCAAAAAGAAAATTCCCCCAGCAGGATTTGGTAGGAATCTTCTGGGATTGAGGATTCCCCTTCCATCTGGGATGCCGTGGAAAGGGGCTCCTCCCGCGGCGCTTCTCCTGCGCCCTCGTCCCTCTGGGCGCAACCCGCCAACAGGATCAGCGCCAATCCGCAAGCGAGAATGCTCTTCTTTTTCATCTGCTGTTCCTCCTTCTTTGCCATGCCGGCACAACTTTTTGCCCTGTAGGCTTTTCCCCTAGCCTAACACAAGCTATAAACCCTGTCAAACCGCCTTGCAAAAGCCATCCTGCTGTAGTACCATGGAGGGAAAGAGAGCTATGCCACTTCAATCCAACCATGTATAGGACGTGATACATTTGAACGATCAACAGGCCCTCGCCTTCATACACAGCCGCCACGCCGTGGGCCAAAAGGTGGAACTGCGCAACATCACCCACCTGCTGGAACGGCTGGGCAATCCCCACAAACAGCTGAAATTTGTCCACGTGGCCGGAACCAACGGCAAGGGTTCCACCTCCACCTACACCGCCGCCGCCCTCACCAAGGCTGGTTACCACACCGGTCTTTTCATCTCCCCCTATGTCATCGAGTTCCGGGAGAGGATCCAGCTGGACGGCCAGATAATCCCCAAGGAAGAACTCGCCCAGGTAACCGCTTCGGTCAAAGAGGCGGTGGAATCCCTGGATGCCCTGGGAGAACGGTGCACCGAGTTTGAGACGGTGACCGCCATCGCCATGGTGTGGTACTCCCGGAAGCAGGCGGATATTGTGGTGCTGGAGGTGGGACTGGGCGGCCGGATCGATCCCACCAATGTCATCGACCGGGCCCTCGTATCGGTGATCACTTCCATCGGTTACGACCACACCGATGTGCTGGGGGACACCTTGGGGGAGATCGCCGCCCAGAAGTGCGGCATCTTCCGCCCAGGAGGACGGGTGGTGGCCTACCCGGATCAGGACCCGGAAGCTATGGCGGTGATCCGCAAAAAAGCAAAAGAACTCTCCTGCACCCTCACCCTCCCAGACCCCCAGGCGGTAACCCTCCGCAAAATGGACCTCTTCGGGGAGGAGATGGACTACAAAGGCCTGGCCCTCCGGGTGCCACTGATCGGCAAACACCAAATTCTCAACTGTATCACCGCGGTGGAAACCCTCTTCCAGCTGCGGGAACTGGGCTTTGTTATCCCAGATGCCGCCATCCAGGACGGCATTGCCGGGGTTCGGTTCCCCGCCCGGATGGAGATCCTCTGCCGCGACCCCTTGGTCATCCTGGACGGCGCCCACAACCCGTCAGGCCTGGCCGCCCTGGCCGCCGCCCTCGATCTGGTTCCCGGGCAAAAGGTCTATGGGGTCATCGCCATGATGCGGGACAAGGACTGTGAACAGGCCCTCTCCCTCCTGCTTCCCAAAGTCAGCCGGGTGATGGCGGT
Source organism: uncultured Merdimmobilis sp. (assembly GCF_902471145.1). NCBI lineage: Bacteria > Bacillati > Bacillota > Clostridia > Eubacteriales > Oscillospiraceae > Merdimmobilis > uncultured Merdimmobilis sp. Next base: position 26,406 of record NZ_CABRJC010000014.1, on the reverse strand, counting down.
CTCCGCCTCCAACCCCCGCTCCCACACGGGGGAATCCTTGGCGGCCATCTGCCGCCGGCACTGCGGCCAGGTGGATTTCCGGGAATCCGCCCAGGAGGGCCTCAAAGACGCCCTGGCTCAGTTGGAACCGGGGGAGGCCCTGGTCGTCTGCGGTTCCCTTTACCTGGCCAGCGACCTGCGCCCCATCGCCAAGGAATTGGCGGAAGCTTCCAAAACCCGCTAAACCCGACGGGATCTCCCACCGGATGACCGGTTTTTCCCCCTCGGTGCGGCAAACCTCTCACTCAAAATCCTCTATCCTTATGGATAGGGGATTTTTTTGTTGCCCTTTTTTAGGACAACCTCCCACTGGACTGAATTCAAGCGAAAGGATGAACAACATGCCGGTTCGTTTACAGATTCTCGACGACCAAATCACAGCTTATCTCTCCGGCGAAATTGACCACCACACCGCCGCCCCCATGCGGGAGGAAATTGACGAGACCGCCCAGCGGGTGCAGCCAAAGCTGCTGATCCTCGATTTTTCCGGCGTCACCTTTATGGACAGCAGCGGCATTGGTCTGGTGATGGGCCGTTACCGCCTGATGCAGGAGCTGGGCGGCGAGCTGCAGATCGCGCGGATTCCCCGCCCCCTGCGCCGGGTGATGCAGGTGGCCGGCCTTTCCAAATTGACAAACCTTGACGACGGAGGAGACAGCCATGAAAACCAGTAACCGGATGAAATTACAGTTTGACAGCCGCTCGGCCAACGAATCCTTTGCCCGGATGGCCGTCAGCGCCTTTATCGCCCCCCTGGATCCCACGGTGGACGAGCTCTCCGACATCAAAACCGCCGTTTCGGAGGCGGTGACCAACTGCATTGTCCACGGCTACCGGGATGAGATCAACACGGTGACCATCACCGCCGACATCTACCCGGACAACCGGGTGGTCATCCGGGTCCGGGACAAGGGCTGCGGCATCCCCGACATCAAGGCGGCCATGGAGCCTTTGTTTACCACCTGCACCACCGGCGAGCGGGCCGGCCTGGGTTTTGCAGTGATGCAGAGCCTGATGGACAAGGTGAAAGTCTCCTCCAAGGAGGGGAAGGGCACCACCGTCACCATGGAGCGGAAGATCACCTCCCGGGGGGAGGCCAATGGTTAGCCTTTCTGAGCGGAACCGGGAGGAAGTCATTGAACAGAACATGGGCCTGGTCCACTCCTGTGCCCACCGGTTCAAAGGCCGGGGCATCGAGTACGACGACCTGTTCCAGGCGGGGTGCATCGGCCTGGTGAAAGCGGCGGATGCCTTTGATTACGACCGGGGGGTCCGGTTTTCCACCTATGCGGTGCCGGTGATCCTGGGAGAGATGCGCCGCCTATTCCGGGACGGTGGGGCCATCAAGGTCAGCCGCACCTTGAAGGAGCTCTCCCTCAAGGTGACCCGCACCCGGGAGCATCTCTCCGCCAGCTTGGGACGGGACCCCACCATCGGGGAACTGGCCAAGGCCCTGGACATCCGGGAGGAGGATGTGGTGGAAGCCCTCAATGTGTCCTCCCCTCCCCTTTCCCTCACCGAAAGCGATGACGAAGGCGGCGGCCAGATCGACCTGCCGGTATCCTCCCCCGAGGAGCGGATCTCCGACCTTCTCTCCCTCAAACAGGTGGTGGGCCAGCTCCCGCCGGAGGACCGGAAGCTGATCGTCCTGCGCTACTTCTCTGGCAAGACCCAAACCCAGACCGCTCAGGTGTTGGGTCTCACCCAGGTGCAGGTCTCCCGCCGGGAGAAGAAAATCCTCACCTCCCTAAGGGAAAAACTCCTGGAATGAGGTTGACCCCGCTCCCTTCTTCTGGTACAATCGGTGCAAACGACGACAAAGGAGCCTTTCTATGATCAAACCCTATACCCCTGACTGCCAGGATCGGGTGATGGCCATCTGGCTAGAATCCACTGTCCAGGGCCACCCCTTCCTCCCCCGCGCCTATTGGGAGAAAAACTTCCCGGTGGTGAGGGATCAATATCTCCCCTCGGCAGAAACAACCCTGTATGTGGAAGATGGGAAAATCCTCGGTTTTTTAAGCCTCATCGACGGCACGTTTATTGGGGCGCTTTTTGTGGACCCCGCCCACCAGGGAAAAGGGGTAGGCCGGGCGCTGGTTGAGGATGCCAAAGGCCGCTATCCCCAGCTCACCTTGGCGGTGTATGCCCAGAACACTGGTGCCATCGGCTTTTACCAGCGAATGGGGTTTCAGGTGGTCACAGAGCAGCCCAATGAGGACTCCGGCCTCCCAGAGCTGTTGATGGCCTGGCAAAGAGAGAATTAGTCAAAAGATCCCGCCCCCTAAAATTTGGGGGCGGGATCTTTTTCGGGAAGCGGCTATTTTTTCCCTCTGGAACGGAACCAGTCCATACCGCAGAAAAACAGGAAGGCAAAGACAAAGGATACCCCCAAATAGATGGCGGCCTGGATATGAAAAGGCTGATCGCTGGTGGATGGCCCGGAAAAGACAACCTGGGGCAAGATAAGGCCGCCCAGGGTGATGCCCACCGAAAACCAGATGGCGTTTCTAAAGTGCCGTTTAAATTGAATCATGCTGTTTTCCCTCTTTCTTTCGCATTATTGGGGGCTTTTGCCTTTTGGGCAGACCTCCAGAAAATATTGGCCGTTCACCATCTCCTGCTGGTATATGTGGGAAAAATCCCCATTGGCGGCGGCATAGCCGATGGACTGCCCTTCCCCGCTGTAGATTTCATACTCTTGGCAGCTCTCCCCCCGGATCTCCACCATTTCTCCCCGTTTTAGGGTGATGGAGCCCTCCGGGTACCTGCCCTCTCCCTCAAAGAAGGGGCGCAGATAGTCCAGCAGCAGCTGCTCCTGCTCCTCCCGGGGCTGCCCCGAAAAAGACACCGCCTCCAGGCCGTGCCGGGGCATGGACCGCATCTCCTCCCCCTGGGAGAAAAACACCAGCTGGTTCCCATCCCCGCTCAGCTCCACCGGTTGGATCTCGCGCCGGTCCACCTTCACTTCATCCCGCAGCAGGTAGGAAAATTCCTCCCACACGGATTCCCCGTCGGTGTAAAACCAATCCACATAGCAGGGGAGGGGCTCCCCCATCCCAACAAAGGCGATGCTGTCCGGCTTGCCATCCAGGCAGTTTTGGCAGAATTCCGCCACCCGGTCGTAGCGGAACAGCGGGTGATCCAGGCCGTAGGAAGCGATCATCCCATCGCTTCTGTAGTCAAATACCAGGCTGCCTTCCACCCCATCGGTTTCCAGCCACTCCTCCAGCTGGTCTTCTCTCATCCGCTTTGCAGCCTCCCGGGTGACCTCCCCGGTGACCGCAAAGGGCTCCTCCTTACCAGTAGTCGCCATCACAACGGCAAAGTCGTCTGCCCTCCCGCAGCCGGCCAGCAGCAGGACAACTGTCAACAACAATCCGATCCATCGTTTCATCCTCGCTCTCTCCTTTCTTTCAGCCGGGTCTCAGCCTAGCAGTTGATTGATCGCACCCAGCATAGCCTCCCTGCCGTCGGGAAGCTGGCCCTGGATGGTGTATTTCCCCAAAACGGTGGTGTCCATGTAAAAGCAGTCCTTCACCGTCAGGTTTTCCAGCAGGAGCCGCTCCTCCAGCAGCATACCCCGGTAATCGAGGGCGTCAAACTCCCCCCGCTTTTCTGCTTTATACAAGGGGGTGCCTGGCCAGAGTTTCAGCGCCAATGCCCAAATGCATTTGGGGTGGGTCTTATTCAGCATCCGGGCGGTTTCAATGGCGTGGAGGTTGCGGAAGGTCTTCCCCCCCAGCCCCAAAATGATGGTCAGGTAATAGCCAACCCCCAATTTGTCCAGCCGCTGGAGGGCCGTCAACGTATCAAAGGAGGTGATCCCCTTGTTCACCATTTCCAGGATGGAATCGCTGCCCGACTCCACTCCGATGTGCAGGTCGCACAGACCCATGCTCTTGAGCAGGAGGATATCCTCATCGCTTTTGCGCAGCACGTCGTCGATCCGGGCATACATGGCGATCTCCTCCACGTTGGGCATGTGGGCGTGGATCAGGTCAAAAACCTCCACCAGCTGGTCGGTGGAGAGGACAAAGGCGTTCTCCCCCAGCAGGAACACCCGCTTAGCGTCCCGATCCAGGAGGCCGAGCATCCGGGCGTTGAACTCAATTTTGTCCATGGGGTGGATGGAAAAAGCGTCCTTGGCAAAATCACAGAAGGTGCATTTTCCCCAGCTGCACCCCAAGGCTACCTCCAACATGGCGCTGCCCTCCTCCTGGGGCGGGCGGTAGACGGTGTCATGGGAATAAATGGAGGCATACATCTCTTCTCGGGTCATCGCTGCACTTCCTTCCTGCGCGCGGCAGCGGCTGAACAGCTGCCGGCCATCCTTTTTTTCGCCGCATTGGCACAGATTTTCCACGGCCTATCCCTTTGGGACCATTATAGCATGGAAAGGGGAAAAATATCCACCCCAAAGAAAAATGGAAAGTTTACTTGACATTGCAGAATGCGTGTGCTATCCTATGGATGTAAAGTTAACTTTCCACTTCAAATACAAAGAAGGTGACCACTTGAAAAACCGCTTAGAGGAGTTCCGCAAACAGCGGGGTATCCGGCAGGAGGAATTGGCGGAGATTCTGCAGGTCTCCCGCCAGACCATCGGCTCGTTGGAAAACGGCCGGTACAACCCCTCCATCCTGCTGGCTTTTAAAATCGTCCGGTTCTTTGGAACCGCCATTGAAGACATATTCCTCTACGAAGAGGAGTAGGCCCAACCCTCTTGCACACCTAACCCAAAGGAGGTACCCTTTTATGAACAACACAAAGCTTTGGCTCAAATACGGCCTTGTCGCCCTGGCTGGCGGCGTCATCGTTTTCTTCGGCCTGCGGGACTTCCCCGACAGCCCCTACCTGATGGGTCTGGGCTTCGGGCTGCTGGGCTCGGTGGCCGGACAGGTCATCCGCACCCTGTACTGGGCTATGCCCTCCCACCGGGAGGAGCGCCAGCGCCGGTTGAAAGAGGAAAAAATCAATCTGGCCGACGAGCGTAAGATCATGCTGCGCCATCTGTCCGGCTACCGGATGAACCAGATCATGTTTCTGGTCAACTGCCTGCTCTGCACCTTTTTTGGGCTGATGAAAGCCCCTGTCTATGTAATTGCCACCATGGTGCTGGTGTTGGTATTCCAGTACCTGTGCGGGGTCGTCCTCTTCCACCGCTACAGCAAGACCATGTAACACACCGTGCCCAAACCCCCATAAAAAATCCCCCTTCCCATCTTTGTTTCGGATGGAAAGGGGGATTTTGCCGCAATTGGACAGCGGTTTACCCGCAAAACAATCTGTTACTGCCGCCCCAGAATCGCCTGAACCTCTGGATCCACCCCGGCTACATAGTCCTCGTAGGTCTGGGCCACCGGCTGGTCAGGATAGAGGGAGTCTTTCTCATAACCGGGGATCAGCTCGAAGTACTTGGTGGAATAGTACACCTGAACGGGGGTGTTCTTCAGCTGGAAGCTCTGCAGCTCCCCATAGCCGTTGACACTGCCCCCGGTCTGTTCGCCCACCAGCACGGCATCCAGTGCCTCCTGGGCCTGGATGGAATTGATGATAGCTGAAGAGAAGGTGTTCCTTCCAATAAGGACATAGACCTGGAAACCCTGCTGCTCCTTGAGCTCTCCCAATTTCTCGATCATCGGCTCAAAAATCCGGGAATCACCGCCGGTGTTGTACCGCAGGTCGAGGATCACCTTGGTGTACTGCCCGGCGCAAAGGGCATCGGAGGTGAGTTCCACAAACTCGGCCATGGGCAGGTCTTCCGCCTCCTGGCAGGTGTTGTATTGGAGGAAAAAGGCCCCGTCCCCTAAATCCAAGGTGCGGTAGTAGCCCCTCGCTGCGGTGGCAGGAGTCTCTCTGCGCTCCACCTGGAGGATGGTGGCGGCAAAGATCTCCTCCTCGTTCATCCCCTTGAGGGGGAGGGTTTCTTCCGGGCTGCCCTCCCCTTTCTGAATGGTCAAGGTGATGCTGTCTGCATCCTCCCCTACAATGCCCAGGTACTTTAGGGCATCCAGGAAGTTGATGGTGTTGGAGAACTGCTGACGGGCCCAGGATTCATTTTCATAGCTCATAATGGTCTTGGCCTTTGCATATACCTCGTCGATGGGGGTCCCGTCGATGGCCAGAAGCCGGTAACCCAGGTACTGCTGGTTTTGCTCTTCCAGCATCATCAGATGCCAGCCATCCTCAAAATACATCACCGCAAAGGGGAGGGCGGTCAGATGACGGTAGTTGGAATCGGTAAAACCCAGGCTGGTGTGAGCGTCCCCCACCAAGGAGAGAAGGCGCCGCAGGGAATAGTAAAACTGGCCCTCGCTCATGCCCGGCAATTCTGCCCGCACCTGTTCCACCTCTGCCTGGAACTCCTCTTTTGAGATGTTGGCATAGAGGTTTTTGTGGTTTTCCTCCAGGGTGGAGGTGAAGAGATCCAAATCCTCTTCCATGGGGGGTTTTTCCACCCCGGAGGACTGGGTGCTCCCGCTGGAGCCAGAATTCCCAGCGGCGGGGCCGCAGGCGGCCAGCAACACCGCCAAAACGGCGAGAAGGGCCGCAAGTTTTTGTTTCATGGAATGTACCTTCCTTTCCGATTCCTCTCCAGGAGGGATTTCCTCGGGCGGCGTTCCCCGTCTGGGGAACCCCCCATGTGCCTATTATGCCTGCCGCCCCTAGATGGCCTGGGCTACCGCTTCGATGAGGGCGGTGAACTTCTCAGTCACCTTGCCGGCGGTCTCGCTGACCTCTTCATGGCTCAAAGGCTGGTCCAAAATTCCCGCCGCCATGTTGGTGATGCAGGAAATGCCCAACACCCGCATCCCCATGTGGCGGGCGACCATCGCCTCCGGCACGGTGGACATGCCCACTGCATCGCCCCCCAGGGTGCGCACCATGCGGATCTCCGCGGGGGTCTCATAGGTGGGGCCAGTCATCCAGGTGTAAACCCCGCTTTGCAGAGAGAAGCCCAGTTCCGCCGCCTTCTGGTGGGCCAAAGCCCGGTATTCTTTGTCATAAGCGGTGGAGAGGTCGGTGAACCGCTGTCCCCAGCCCTCCAGGTTGGGCCCGATGAGGGGGCTCTGCCCGGTCAGGTTGATGTGGTCGTCAATGACCATCAAATCCCCGGGTACAAAGGAGAGGTTGACCCCGCCCGCCGCATTGGTCAGGATGATGGAATCCACCCTCAGGGCGTGGAGCACCCGCACCGGCAGGGTGACTGTCCGCAGGTCATACCCCTCGTAGTAATGGAACCGGCCCTGCATGCAGATCACCGGCTTCTTGCCGATGTAGCCCGCCACAAACCGGCCGGCGTGGCCTGCCACTGTGGAACGGGGGAACCCGGGGATGTCGGCATATTCCACCGGGATGGGATTTTGGAGCCGGTCCGCCAAACCACCCAGCCCAGAGCCCAAAACAATGGCCAGTTCCGGTTGAAAACCGCCCAAAGTGCGGCGGATATAAGCCGCGGAATCCTCTACCCATTTTATATAACGTTCATTTTCATACTGCATAAGCTGCCTCCCAACGATATTTGTACCCAGTATATCAAATTCTCGCCTCCTTGGGAAGGAGAACCCCACAAGACCCCGAAGGAAGATTTTTCTTCCCCATTCCACGGCCAAGGTGTATAATGAGGGTAACAAATTCGACACCATTTCCGAAAGGAGACACTTATGAAGCGTAAACAACTGGGCCGCACCGGCCTGATGGTCACCGAGAACTCCTTTGGCGCCCTGCCCATCCAGCGCATCGACAAACAGAGCGCGGTGGAGCTCCTCCACATGGCCTACGACGGTGGAATCAACTTCTATGACACCGCCCGCGCCTACTCGGACAGTGAGGAAAAACTGGGGGAAGCCTTCCACGACCGGCGGGACAAAATCGTCATCTCCACCAAATCCATGGCCAAGGACAAAGCCGGCCTCCTAAAGGATTTGGACGAGAGCCTTCGCATGCTCCGCACCGATTATGTGGACATCATGCAGCTGCACAACATCCAGTCGGTTCCCGACCCGGAGGATGAAAACGGCCTGTACCAGGGCCTGCTGGAGGCCCAGCGCCAAGGCAAATGCCGGTTCATCGGCATCACTTCCCACCGCCGGGCCATCGCGGAGGAAGCGGCTAAGAGCGGCCTTTACGATACCATCCAGTTCCCGGTGTCCCACATCTCCCCCCAGGAGGACATCGACCTCATCGCCCTGTGCAAAGAGCTGAACTTGGGCTTCATCGCCATGAAGGCCCTCTCCGGCGGGCTGCTCACCTCGGCGGAGGCGGCATATGCCTTCTTCCAGCAGTTTGACAACGCGGTCCCCATCTGGGGGATGCAGAAAAAAGAGGAACTGGCCCAGTTCCTGGACTGCGCCCAGCGGGAAGTCACCCTCACCCCGGAGCTGGAGGCGGTCATCGCCAAGGACCGGGAGGAGCTGGCCGGCAACTTCTGCCGCGGCTGCGGCTACTGCATGCCCTGCCCCCAGGGGATTCAGCTGAACACCATCTGCCGGCTTCCTCAGCTGCTGCGCCGCTCCCCTTGGCAGCAGTACATGAACGAGTATTGGACTGCGGAACTGGCCAAAGTGGAGACCTGCCTCCACTGCGGGCTGTGCGAATCCCGCTGCCCCTACGGCCTCAAATGTTCCCATCTGATCGCCGAGAACCTGGAGGATTGGCGCCAATTCCGCAAGGAAAAAGGCATCGCAGACTAACAGCTGTTCCAGCGGCTTGGGGCCAAAAAATCGTTTTTCCCAAAAAACAAGATCCCGGGGACGACGTCCCCGGGATCTTTCCTTTTATTTGCTGGCGTTGATGTATTTGTCCACATTGCGCTCCACCACGCAAAACGGTGCGGCGCCGCTCTTCAGAATGGCTTCATGGAACGCCTTTTGATTAAAGCTGTCCCCCAGCTCCTTCTCTGCCTTCCGGCGGAGGGCCATAAACTCCTCATACCCCACATAATAGGGCTGGAAAGCACAGGGGGTGGATTGGAGCTGCTTGTACTGGGACTCATACAATGCCTCATCCCCCAATTCCAGGCCCATTTCGGTCAGGAAATCCTGAAACTCCTGGAGGGACCAGCCGTCGTAATGAATGCCGATGTCCGACAGGACGATGGCGCAATAGGTGTAAAGTTCCTGTTGCCGGTAGGCATCCAAAACCCTTGGGTCGATCCCATCCAAGTACTGAAACGCGGAGTATTGGGCATAGACGGCAAAGCCTTCGCTGTACGCCGGCGAGTTTGCCAGCGCCTTGCGATAGGGGGAATCCAAATTTTCATAGGCATAGGCATAGGCATTCTGGTACATATGGCCTGGGTAGCCCTCATGGGCTACCACGCTGTAGGTGTAGATGTCATCCACGCCCCCGATATCCGGGTTGACCCGCAGCTGTTTATCCCCGGTGTCGTCGATGGGCGGGATGTTAAAGTAGGCGGCCACCCCAGAATTGGCAATCTCCTCGTTGATGTTGACGATGTTGTAGTCCAAATTGCTGACCTCTGGGTAATCCCGGTACATCTTCCCCTGAATGTTGTCCAAAATAGCGGTATAGCTGCCAAACCCAGTGGTGGGGAAGTTGACAAAGGATTCATAGAGATCCGGGTTTTCCAGGATGATTGTCTCAATGCCTTTGTCATACCGGTTGCAGGCATCCTCCATCATCTGGCGAATCTCCTCCACCGACTTGTTGCTTCCCACATTCTGCTGCAGGAGGAGTGTGTAATACTCCTTGCCATATTCAAAATGGGCGAGCCCCTCTTGGTTGTTGTCGCCGGATTTGAGGGCTTCCATGGTGGTGATAATCTCTTCATATGCGGGCAGGAATGAATTTTCAAACGCCTCTTTCAGCTCCGCTTTGTAGCGGCTGGCTGCCTCTTTGTCCAGCTGCAAAGCGTCAATATTCGCATTCATGGAGTGGAGCACCGCGCTGTTTTCCCCCGCGGCGGTCACCCCCTGGCAGTATTGGATGACACCGTCCAAATCGGTCATCAGCAGGCCCTTTTCCTCCTGCTTCCGGGTGTAGTCCAGCAGGCTGTCCACATACGGCTTGACGTCGCCGACCACCGCGATTAGGTCCTTGACATCCTGTTCACTCCGCAGTTGCCAATCGGACAGCAGTGTCGGGATCTGGGTGTGCAGCCCCGTTGTCGATCCAAACGCCTGCTGGTAATAATCAAATTTGGGGTCACACAGTTTGGAGTCCAAATCAATCTGAAATTGGTAGATGTCATAGGTATCCTGTTGTTCCTCTGTCAGCAGTTTGCGGTCGAAGGTCTGGAATTCCTCCCGGGCCGCGGCCACATCCTGGGCTGTCTTCTCGATCGTTTGTTCATCTACCCGAAGGCCGAGGCCCACCTCCACAGCACTGGGGTCCACCCCAAAATCCTCCGGATGAATGAGAAATATATGCATACTCGGATAGTCGCTCTCCATGGTATCCACAAATTCCTGCTGGATGAATTGGTCAAACCGTTCCTGTTCCCCTGTGGCGTCCTTTTTGCTGCATGCAACAAGGGAAAGGGCCGCCAACGCGCCCAGCAGTAGAGCGCTGCATCGTTTGAACTGTTTCATGGTATTTCCTTTCCGGCACATCTTCAACCTTTTGTCCATTTGTCTCTGCGATTTGGCGGGTATAGAAAAAACTGCGTAAACAAAGACTTGTTTACGCAGAACTTTTTGGAGCGGATGACGGGAATCGAACCCGCAACCTCAGCTTGGGAAGCTAATATTTTACCACTAAACTACATCCGCATTGCTATATTATTATGCATCAAATTTTGGAAAAAGTCAACCCAATTTCATCGACAGAATTTTTACTTTTTCCATGGCCCGCTACCGGTGGGCAGTGAGATAGGCTTCATATTGAGCGTTGAGCCACTCCCCTGCCCCCTGCAAGCCCTGGTCGCTCATCTCCACCCGGGTTTCCGCCAGTTTGGGTGCAACCTCAAAACAGTAGGTCTCGTAGGTGTACACCTGGATACCGTCCCCATCGGGGATCATCATATAGCGGAAATTCCCCAGGCTTCCGCTCAATTTGTTCTTGCTCTGGAAAAAATCCACACCGCGAAAGTCAAACTCAACCTTTCCCATAACAATCTCCCTTTCCACTGTCAGCCCGGCTCAGGCCCGCTACTCAAAGATACCGGCGCAGCAATAAAAAAAGCATAACAGCCACAACGTGACCATTATACCAGCAGGAAGAAAAAAAAGCAATTTTTACTGGTGAATCCTGTCCAGCCGTTTATTCAGCGGCCAGACCCAGTGGTATCCCCACTTTAGTTTTGCAACAAGTCCTTTACATCCACGTTTAAAACATGAGCCAATGCCATCAGTTCAATATCTGTGACGAAGCGCTGACCGCTTTCAATCCGCTGGATCGCATTTTTATCGATGTCCAGCCCTGCCACCTGAAGCATTTCTGCCAGCGCCCGTTGGGAGACTTTAGGAGTCATACGTTTGCGAAGCCGTGCAACCTGTTTTCCGCAGATGTTGTTCTTGCCATCACTGGTCTTATTGATGAACATACTGCACCTCTTGACATTACAATTGCCAACAGTAACAGTATATGTTATACTATATACAATATTGACATTTAGTAAATGTCAAATTATCCGGTCCTTTTTTCCTTTATTTTCTTCCCAAGTCGGATTTTCGAGAAAGCAAGGGAAAATTCCCTTCCCCGCTGGACCTGCCGCAGAAAGTCCCCTCTTCCTGTATCGAGATGTGTTGTAAAGGAGTGCTGCCGTTATGTTTGAATTGGAAGATCTGGGCCGGATATTCTCCGGCCAAAGCGATCTCTGCCGGATTTTTGACAATTTTCGCCTCGTCGACCCTCAAAACGGCCTCTCCTACCGCTTGGACCAAGGGAAGCTGGTCTTATTGGCCTGCCATGGGGATCCCACTGAAGGCCTTGCCCGGCAATCCCAGCTCCAGCGGCGGCAGCTAGCCAAAGTGGAATTGCGGGACCAAAAGGCGAAGCTGCTCATCGCCGTTCCCATCACCTGCCTTTGCCAGCCCATGGTGCTGGAATTGGAGAAAGAAATCGCCGGCCCTGGAGGCGATTTCCAGGCCGTTTGCTCCAACTGCGGCAATATCCCTGACATCCTGCTGGAGCTGGGGAACCTGGCCTCCACCGACTCCTTTACCGGCTTATATAATAAAAACACCTTGGAACTCCGGCTGCGGCGCAATCTACAGGAGGCAAGGGACACCGGCCGCAGCCTGTGCGCCGCTATGGTGGATATTGACAACTTTAAACAGATCAACGATCTGTATGGCCATACCTTTGGAGATGAGGTCATCCTACAGATTGTGGCCCTGCTGCGCAGGCATACCGACGGTGGGGAAAACTGGTCCGCCCGGTTTGGCGGGGATGAATTTCTGACCATCTTCCCCGGAGAGGACCTTCCCTGTGTCCAGCGGCGATGCGACGCCTTGAAACAGGACATCGACCTCTTTCCCTTCCGGCGGGGGGATCAGCCAGTATCGGTGAGCGTCAGCATCGGCACGGCAACCTTTGATCCTCAAACCGATACCCTATCCCAGTTTCTGGACCGGGTGGACCGGGCCATGTATCAGAAGAAAAAACAAAAGAAAGCCGTTCAATTGTAAGAAAAAATTCCTTCTTCTCCAGCCTGATCTCTGCTATACTGATGGGGAACGCAGAGGCTATAGGCAAGGAGGCAGAACAATGATTGTCACAACAACAAACAATGTGGACGGCCGCCCGATTTTGGATTACAAAGGGGTTGTCTTTGGCGAGGTAATCACTGGAATCAACATGTTCCGGGACATCGGCGCGGGGATCCGCAACATCTTCGGCGGCCGCAGCCAGGGGTATGAAGAAGAACTCCAGGCCGCCCGGGAAGAAGCCATCCAGGAGATGTGTGGCCGCGCCCAGCAAAAGGGTGCCAATGCCGTTGTCGGGGTGGATGTGGACTATGAAATCCTCGGCTCTGACAACGGGATGCTAATGGTCAGCGTCTCCGGAACTGCAGTGGTCATCTAAAAAGCCAAGAAAAACGAAAGGCCCCCGGCAGATGCCGGGGGCCTCTTTTTCTGTCGCAATACTAGCTCAGGCAGACTTTTTCAGCTTCCTCAGGGTGGAAGTCGTTTTTCATATCATAGGTGTTGTGGCTGGTGGAATCCCGCAGGACACGGCCCTTCAGGGAATAGCAGCGGATAAACCGCCGGCCGTCCACGCTGGTCCAGTGCTCCACATCCCAGGTCAGGTACCCGTCGGAGTCGGTCTTCTCCTTGGGCAGGTACAGGTCAACCTGGCGTCCTTTGACCATAAAATCAATTAAGCCGTTGTAATCGGTGTCCAGCTCGGTCTTATGTACGGTGTCAACAACATGCATTTTTTATTCCTCCCGTTTCAAAATCGTTCCATACTCCCTTATTATATGCGATACCGCCCCAAAATTCAAACCTATTTTTGCCAGCTGCCAGAAATTGTGGCATCTTCCAAAAATGAGGTGGCCAATTTGGGGTTACATCCGCAGCCGCTTCTGCATCAGCTCGGGGTTGGTGGAGAAATGAAGGGCTGTCTCCGCCGTGATCTTCCCCTGCTGGCAGAGGCCCAGGAGGGAGCTGTCCATGGTGATCATCCCTTCGCCCGATGAGGTCTGGATCACCGTGTCCATCTGGTGGACCTTGGATTCCCGAATCATGGTGCGAATGGCGTTGTTGAGGAACATCACCTCACAGGCGGGGACCACCTGGCCGTCCACTGTGGGCACCAGCTGCTGGGAGACCACAGCCTGCAGGGTCATAGAGAGCTGCACCCGGATCTGCTGCTGCTGGTTGGGCGGGAAGGCGTCGATCACCCGGTCGATGGTCTTGGCCGCCCCGATGGTGTGCAGGGTGGAGATGACCAGGTGCCCTGTCTCCGCTGCGGTGATGGCGGTTTTGATGGTCTCATAGTCCCGCATCTCCCCCAGCAGGATCACATCCGGCGCCTGGCGCAGCGCCGCCCGTAGGGCGACTTCGTAGCTGTCGGTGTCGGTGGAGACCTCCCGCTGGCTTACCACGCTCTTTTTGTGGCGGTGCAGGTATTCGATGGGGTCCTCCAAGGTGATGATGTGGACATCCCGGGTTGTGTTGATGGCGTCAATGATACAAGCCAAAGTGGTGGATTTGCCGCTGCCCGCCGGGCCGGTGACCAGCACAAAGCCCTTGGTCATCCCCGCTATGCGCATCACATTATCCGGGATGCCCAAGTCCTTGTAATCCGGCAGTTCAAAGTTGACCACCCGGATCACCGCAGCCAGGGAACCCCTCTGTTTATAGGTGCTGACCCGGAACCGGGAAAGCCCGGGCAGGGAGAAGGAAAAGTCGTCATCCCCGTGTTCCAGCAGATGGTTGGGGGAATGGCCCTTGGAAAGGCCATAGATGGCTAAAATCAATTCATTGGTCTGTGCGGGGGTCAGTTTCTCCTCGTTCTGATGGCGGATCTGCCCGTTGATCTTATAGGAGAGGGGAAGGCCGGCCACCAGGAAGATATCGGCCGCCTTGCTTTTCACCGCGCCGGATAAAATCTGTTGAATATCCATAGATACACCTGCTTTCGCTTGCTGTTGCTTAAGGGACCCAGACGTCCAGGCTGTCGTCCCCCACCCATTCTTTGGTGATGACCACCCGCCATTCCTCCACCTCCAAAGTGAGGGCGGCCAGGGTCACCCGCAGGGCCTGCCGGTCATCCAAAGGGAACTCTTTTTGCAGGGTGCCCTCCTGCCGCTGCCAGCCCATCTGTTCCAGTTTGACGGCATCCCCCTCCGCTGCGTTGACCTCCCGGGCGGCTTTGGCGTCCGCCTCATAGTAGACGTTTACGGCCTGGGCAGTCTTTTCCGACAGCTTTAAATCCGCTTTGGCAGACACCAGGGACAGAGAGGAGAGGGCGGTGAGGCAGACGGCCACAAACACCATGACGATGGAGGCGCTGCCGATGGGATAGCGTTTCTCACTGGCCAAATCCGCCCCCTCCTTCCCGATGCAGGGGCACCGCTTCGATGGAGAAGAGGGTTTCCTCCCCTTTTTTCACAGTGATGCGGGTGGAGCCATCCCCTTGGTCCAGCAGCTCCATCCGGTAGACGGCGCCGGAGGGGGAGCCGGAGATGGGCCGCCAATCTTTATCATACTCCACCACCGCCTGTCCTTCTCCAGTTGGGGTGAGGTATTCCAGCCGCTGCCAGCCCTCCGGGCTGGCCTTCACCGTTTCCGCCGCCGATTGGGCGAGGAACACAGCTTGGCTTAAATCCACGCTTCGGCTGCTGGTTTTGTGGGCTCCCACAAAGATGCTGATACAGACCGCCGCCGATGCGGCGAAGAAAAAGATGGCCACAATCAATTCCATGAGGAAGAGGCTGGATTTGTTCTTGGTTTTCATCGGTCCTCTCCCCCTTTCATAGAGCGCAGAGACAGGGTGAGCCCCAATTTCTCCCCTTGGGGGCCAATGGCCTCCACCCGGAGCAGGCCGTCCTCCTCCCACATCGAAAAGGCGGTCAAAGTCAGGAGCTCTACCCCGTCGGCGGCAGTGAGGCCGCTGTCCTTGGCAGTGTACAGCTCCCGCAGGGAACCCTCATACCAGTAGATGGCGGTGAAGTACCGGCCATCCCCGTCCCCATCCTCCAGAATCAAAGCGGGCTGGCCGGTGATCTCTGAAAGATAGACCCTCCCGGCGGCATCGTGCTGCCGCACCTGGTTGGCCACATAGGCAAGGCAGGTGCGCTGGTTGTAGTTTTCATCCATCTGGCGGACGGTGTTTTGGTACACATTGGCCCCAAAGAGGAGTGCCATCACCGCCGACGCGGCAAACACCAGAAACAGCGCCAAGGTGAACAGCAGGTCGGCGATATGGGTTTGTTTTTTCATCTCCAAAAGCCTCTCCTCCTATTCCTCCCCGTCCTCCAGGGCGAAGACGGTGATATCCGGCATCAGGTTGGAGGCGATCACCGTGTAATGAACCACATACTCCCCTGCCTCAATGCCGTAGTTTTCTTTCAAATATTCCAGGGAGGGAGGGTACTCCCCTTCGATGGCATAGCACTGGACTGCCGCCCGGCGGATGGCCTGCTCGGTCACCCGGACCCCCTCCTCGGCGTTGCGGGCCTGTAAGTCCCCCATGCCATACCACAGTGCCGCCGCCAAGATCAGAAAGGTGCCCACCGGCACCAGATAGCCCAGCCATTTTCCCTGTGCCTTCATACAATTCCTCCCAACTTGGGGAACCCCTCCCCAACAGCAGCAGCCGGGACCCCAAAGGCAGACCGCCCCGGGACCTCGGCTGTCAAATTCGGATTAGATGATGGAGGACATAACCCCCATCAGCGGGAGCATCACCGTCATTAGGATGAGCCCAATGACAATGGAGAGCACCGCCACCATGGCCGGTTCCACCACCCCGATGGCCCGGGAGAGGAGGTCGTCCAGCTGCTCATCGCACCGGCGGGAGATCTCCTCCATCACCGTGTCCAGCTGGCCGGTCCGCACCCCGACGCCCAGCATCCGGGAATACATGGCGGGCAAGATCCCCGCCTTGGCGATGGATTCTTCAAAGGCCTGGCCTTCGTCCATCCAGCGGCGGCATTCTTCCACCTTCTGCCGCATGGGGGGATAGTCCACCAGCCGGGCGGTCATCTCCATGGATTCATCCAAGTCAAGGCCGCTTTTCAAGGTCATGGTCATGGCCGAGGAAAAGCGCCGCATAGCGCTGAGCGTGGCGAATTTCTTCCAGCCGAAGCTGGCGGCGGACCACCGGGCAAAGGCTGCCCTTCCCGCCTGGGTGCGGCTGTAAAGCCACACACCTAGAAGCGCGGCGGCCAGGATGCCAACCCCCGCAGCGGAAAACCGGCCCAGCCAGCTCCCAGCCGACAAGAGGCCCTGGGCCACTGGGGACATCACTGCCCCCAGCTGCTGGAACACCTGCTGGAAAATGGGCAGGACCTTGGTCAGCAGCAGAAATACCACTGCGGCCATCATCACCAGCATCACCGCGGGATAGGCCACCGTGCTTTTGATGGTTTTTTTCAGATCTTCTTCTTTGGTGTAATAGCGGGACAGTTCAAAGAGGACGTCGTCCAGCCGGCCGGTGGTCTCGCCAATGCGGCACATGTCCACCAAGTACTGTGGGAACCTCCCCGCCTGTTCCAGGCTGGAGAAAAAGGGCTCCCCCAAATCCAGCCGTTCCGCTAGGGGGGAGAGCCATTCCCGCTCCGATTCCGCCGCATCCTCACAGAGGATGGACGCGCCTTCCCCCGCCGGGATGCCGGAGCGCAGAAGGAGGGCCATTTGCAGGCAAAAAGCAGAAAGTTCTTGGGCTGGCAATGTTTTTTTGGTTGCAGCGGGCCGTTGGGTCACCATGCATTCAGGCTCCTTTTTTGGCAGGTTAATAGGTGTATTTGCTGCGGTAGTTGCGGCCGTCGCCGATGTACTTCATGATTTCCGGGCTGGATTTGCCATTGGAGGCAAAGGTGGGGTCCATCAGCTTCCAGCTGGTGCCGTCAAAGTAGATCATGTTGTTCACCCAGCCCACATTGGGGATATAGGTGTTGATCCATGCGTGGTACAGGTCGCCGGTGTAGCCCACTACCAATTTGGTGGGGATCCCCTGGCTGCGGAGCATAGCGGTCATCAAGGCTGCATAGTCAAAGCAGATGCCCTTGCCGGAAGAGAGCACCGAATCCACCTTTGGCAGGTACCCAGAACTGACCGTGGCGGCTTTGGCGTCATCATAGGTGACATTGTTGATGACAAAATTGTACACATTGGCGATGGTCTCCAACTGGTCGCCGGTGGGGCTGGCCAGTTCAGCAGCCTTCTTCACCGCCTTGCTGTCGGCGTTGAAATCCACATACTGGTTGGGATACAAAAATGGGGTGAAATTGTTTTTTAAGGTCACTGAAAAGGTGGTGCTGTAGGCCTGGGCATATTTGTTGCCCGAAACATTCTCAAACACCTTTACGGAATAGGAGCCGTCCCCTTCGCTCAGGGGAAACACCTCATAATTGCCCTTGTTGTTCAAATCATAGGTGTAGGTGGTGTTCTTGGTAATCTGCACTTTGATGCGGCTGGAAGAAGATCCAGTGTACTTCACCGAGACGTAGCCTTCGCTGGCGTTGGAAGCATCGATGGAGGCGCTGCTGTTGGAGTACACCGTAATGCCCGGATTGGTGGGGACCTTGACATAGGAAACCTGGGGGATCTTATCCTTGGGCACCGCCTCCTGCTCGATTTCCACCAAAGCGGAGCTGTCCCCTTGGCTCTCCACCTCCTGAGGGGCCGACTGGCAGGCCGTCAGCGACAGCAGCATAGAGACAGCCAGCACCGCTGCCGTGGTTTTATAAAAATGAGTTTTCATTCAAAAATCTCCCTTTTCACACAGAACTCGCCGCCCTGCTACAAGGCGGACTTTTGCCATAAAACAATTTTTTACAAGAAAAAATGATCGTTTTACCTATTTTTATTATATATCATTGGCATGGCCCTGCACCAGTACATTACCATACTTTTGGGAAAAAATCTCGCCAATTTTTCTCCATATTGTGACTACTTCCCTTGTACAGATATGCCAGCGGAGGAACCTCTTCCCTCCGTCGGGTTCCTGGGGCGTCCCCCGCGCCATAAATTGGGGCTGAAGAGGCTTCCCTTGTAAATCAGCCTTACGAACGAAAAATTTGTCTGGTATGGCTAGCTCGCCCCAGGGGAAACTACCATTGAGGTGATAACATGCCCCAGGAAAGCGCATATTTTATTGTAGAACGAACCGCAGGCAAGCGGAACCTTCAGGAAGTTAAAGCCAAGCTGGACACCATCCACGGCGTGACATCCGCCGCCGTCAATCCGGACCGCCGGCTAATCGCCGTGGATTATGACAGCTCCGGCACCTCCTACGATGAGATTGAGCACTGTCTCAACAATCTGGGGTATCAGATTGCGGCAGATGCCAGCGTGATTCAGAGCCGATGACCTCATCCCCTCCCCCGGCTGGGGGAGGGGATTCTTTTTCCTCCCTTTCTTCCGCGGGGTTTCCCTCCGGCCTTTGGTGAGAGAAACCCTCCGCAGAAGTGGACGGCGTACAAACACCCCTCATGGGAAAGGCATGCTTCCCCATCCCCTGTTAAACCCGCAAAACAATGCCCTTTTGTCCCCGAAAAAAATTGTTTAAACAGAAAAAATTCGTCAAAAATAGATGGCTTTCATCATTCTTTGTGCTATAATAAAAGTGGAAAAGTTTCTAACCGATTCCCATAACAAATCACCAACCGCAACGCTCGCCGCTCAAAATGGGAATGCATCGTATCCCGATCCCGTCTGGCTCCATTGGGGAGGTGCCTATCTTGACCTCCCTCTTAGCCAACTTCAGATAAGCCGGGTTTTCCCCCATTGATAGACCGGGCCTTACCCGCAAACGGGCTGTTGCACACATTTTTGATAAGGAGGGATTCTCATGTTTGACACCCGTTTGAAAGAACTGCGCACCGGTGCCGGCTTGACCCAGGCTCAGCTTGCCAAACAATTGGGCGTCACCCAGAGCACCATCGGCAACTGGGAGAGCGGCTGCCGCGTGCCCCGCACCGAAACTGCGCGCAAAGTGGCTGCGTTTTTCGGTGTTTCCACCGATTACCTGCTGGGGGAGGATTCCCCTGTCTCCTTTGGGCCGGATGGGGAATCCATGCCAGACATCTACTTCCGTCTGGCCCAGGGCGCCAAGGCCCTGGATTTGACCCAACACGATGTGGACCTTCTGCTGGGCATCGCCCGGGAGATCAAGGACAAAGAGAAAAAGTTCAAAGAAAGGAATGAGCGGCCATAGAAAGCTATGCCACCAAAGCCCAGCTCTACCGCCGGGTAGACGAAATCCGGCGGGAGCATGGATTTACTGCGCCCTTTGACCCCTTTGAAGCCGCTCAGCAGCTGGATGTGCCCGTGCGGCTTCTGGATTTTCAAAGCACACGGCTCTGCGGCGTTTTGATCCGGGGGGAATTCCTCTCCCAAATCGCACTCAACCAAAACGCCTCTTTGCCGAGCCAGCGCTTCACCTTGTCTCACGAACTGTCTCACTATCTACTTCACCAAAATCACACGCAATTTCTCTGCGATGGCTGCGAACGCTCTCCGCTGGAATGGCAGGCCAATGAGGCTGCGGCGGAGCTGCTTTTGCCCTATCGTATTTTTTTGCCGATTTTGTCGAACATACGTTCTAATTCTAACCGGTTGTCGGGTTTGCTCGAACTGGCCCAGCGCTTTGGAGTCAGCACCCAGATGGTCCGAAACCGGGTGGAATCCCTCTCCTATGAGCTGTGGCAGTACAACCGCGGCGTGCCGGTGGACAAGCTGAAATTGATCTCCCGCAGCCGCCAAACCCGGCTTGGCTTGCCCCGCGGCCCGGGGCCGGATTACTATTTTTCCCGTCCTTCCATTACCGTCTGGGACGATGGGGTCTAACCCAGTTTCTTCCTGCCGCAAACTCCCTGGTCCAAACGCTGTTAACTGCACCGCGGGGTGAAATAATAAAGGGGAAAGGAGCTGTTTTTTCATGCAAAAAAAACACAAGCCCATCCTCCCCTACGATTCCCCGGACGGCCAGCCCTATGAAGAGCTGTATGGCGTGGCCTCCAGCACCGAGTGCACCGGACTCATCCCCAGCGCGCCCCTCGACCCTGCTGAGGTCTCCTCTTATCAGGCGATCTACGACGTGCCGATGAGCAAAAATGCCAAAGCGGCTGACCACGGCCTACAGACCGAACACCGTGCCCACAAATAGTTTTCCGCCCAGTGGGGCGGTACATACTGGTCTTTCTTTACAATCTTCCCCATGCTTTGCTATAATAAGATAAAACGGTAAACTAAGGAAGCAGGAGGAAGCAACAGCATGATGAAATATTTTGACTTTGAAATCTGCGGCGTAAAACGCAAGCTGCCCTATGTAAAAATTGCAGACGATAAGGCGCTGGCCAGCTTTGTGGTCATCTCGGACACCGAACTGGTACAGGCCGTGGCGCCGGAGCTGGTCAAACGGCTTCCCGAGGTGGACTACCTGATGACCGCCGAGGCCAAGGGCATCTGCCTTTGCTATGAGATGAGCCGCCTGCTTGGGATGAAGGAATTCATCGTCGCCCGCAAGTCCCTCAAGCCCTATATGCAGGATGCCCTCTCCCACAAGGCCTGCTCTATCACCACCCAGAAGGAGCAGACCCTGTATCTCAACGGCTGCGACGCCGAGAAGATCCGCGGCAAACGGGTCGCCCTCATCGACGATGTCATCGCCACTGGGGAATCCCTGGCCGCCATTGAGGGCCTGGCGGTAGAGGCAGGCGCCCAGGTGGTCGCCCGCGCCGCCATCCTGGCGGAGCTGGGTGCGGTGAAGCGGGACGACATCATCTTTTTAAAGGAGCATTTTGTCTTTACCCCCCACGAGGACGGCACCTTTACCCCCATCTCGGTGGACTAAGCCGAACATCGTTTCTGCCGGTCTTTGGAGGGATGTTATATAAAAGTTGAAAAAGAAACTCCAAAACCATTAGGTTGTAGTGCAGTCCAATAAGAAATAGAAGCCCCCTTCTTCCTGTGGGAAGAAGGGGGCTTCTCTGCTGTTTTGTCCCCTGTGCAAGAGGACCGGCGAAGCCAAGGCCATCCGCGGCCGCTGTTATTTCCAGAACTCAAACCATTTGCGGGGGACGGTTTTCACTTCGGTGTGGGCCTCCCTCTGGAAGGCGATCTGGGGGCGTTTTTCCTCCGGAGCTACCGGCTGTTTCGGGGTCTTCTGTTCCCCTTTGGGCGCTCCCTGGCGAGCCGGTTTTTTCGCTGGGCGCTGCTGGGGGGCTCCTCCCTGTGCCCTCTCCCTACTAGAGGCAGGTTTCGCCGGGGATTCTTTTTTCTGGGAGGACGAAGGGTTCTTTCGCTGGGGCGCTTTTTCAGCCGGCTCCACCGCGCTCCCCTCCCTCTGGGGCCGGGCGGGGTGTTCTCCCCGCGACAGATCTTTTTTCTCTAGCTGCCGGGCCGGCTGTTTCACTTTTTTGGGAGCGGCCTTCCCCTGTTGCGGCTCCCGGGCCCTGCGGGGCTGGGGCGGCTGCTTTACCGTGGGCTCGAAGATCTCCATGGGGTAGGGGTGGCCCTCCACCACGGGGATCTGTTTGCGAATCAGTTTTTCAATATCTTTCAGGTTTTCCTTCTCATCAAAGTTGCAGAAGGCGATGGCGGTGCCTCCTGCCCCTGCCCGGCCCGTCCGGCCGATGCGGTGGACGTAGGTCTCCGGCACGTCGGGCAGGTCGTAGTTGAACACGTGGGAGAGCTCGTCGATGTCGATTCCCCGGGCGGCGATGTCGGTGGCGACAAGAACCCGGATCTCCCCTTTCTTAAACCGGGAGAGGGCGGCTTGCCGCGCCCCTTGGGATTTATCCCCATGGATGGCCGCAGCCCCAACCCCCGCCTTTTGCAGCAGTCGGGCCACCCGGTCCGCGCCGTGTTTGGTGCGGGTGAATACCAGAGCCGACGTGATAGCTGGGTCCTGGAGCAGGTGGATCAACAGCTTGGGCTTGTTGGCCTTGTCCACAAAGTAGACCGACTGGTCAATGATCTCCACCGTGGAGGAGACCGGAGTCACCATGACCTTCACCGGATTTTTTAAGATCGTCTCCACCAGTTTGATGATCTCCTGGGGCATGGTTGCGGAAAACAGAAGGGTCTGCCGCTTCTGGGGCAGCTTCCCGATCACCCTCTTCACGTCGTGGATAAAGCCCATATCCAGCATCCGGTCGGCTTCATCCAGCACAAAAATCTCCACCTTGGAGAGGTCGATGTACCCTTGGCCGATCAGGTCATTGAGCCGGCCCGGGGTAGCCACCAGAATATCCACCCCCTGTTTGAGTGCTTCCACCTGAGGCACCTGGGATACCCCACCAAAGATGACGGTGGTGCGGATGGGCAGATGCCGGCCATAGCTCTGGAAGCTCTCGCTGATCTGGAGGGCCAGTTCCCGGGTGGGAGTGAGCACCAGGCCCCGGATCGGCCGGATTTTCTCCCGCACCGGCCGCCCATACAGAGTTTGGAGCATGGGGCAGGCAAAGGCACAGGTCTTGCCAGTGCCGGTTTGGGCACAGCCCAATAGGTCGCGCCCTTCCAGCACCGGAGGGATGGCCTTCTCCTGAATGGGGGACGGGGCGGTGTAGCCCTCTTCCGCCAGCGCCTTCAGGATAGGGGCAGCCAAGTTCAGTTGTTCAAATTTCATATAAAGTCCTTTCAAAAAAGGGTAATTTCCCTCTGTGGTTGTTGTTGCAACGCCGGAGCCTTACCGACCGCCGCCGTGGGATTATTGTAGCATGGGCTGGAAAAAAATTCAAGCAAATTGGGGGCATTGCAAGAGATCCGTCCTCAATTCATACTGCCTTCTTGCCGGGTTCCATCCATTAAGGCGTAGATAATCGACAAATATCTACTCAATATAAATGGTCAAAGTGTTAAAATATTCTAAAATTTCTTTCTTTTTGTTGCGATATTGCCAACTTTATATTATAATAAAGTTGTTAGTTTTGAATGTATTGAAAATTGAAATGCAAGGAGGTCCCCCATGAAAAAACGTTTTTTTTCAACCCTTGCCCTTATGCTGACTGCAGCAGTAGCGGCAGGGCTGTTTGCCGGATGCAGCAGCAGCGGCAGCGGCGATAAACAGGTCGTCAACATTCTCTCCGCCAACTATGAAGACCAGATCGCATTGCAGCTGGACTATCTGCGGGAAATTTACCCCGATGCAGAAATCAACATCACCTATATGTCCTCCGGCAAGCTGGCTGCAAAAATCCAGGCGGAGGGAGCCGATTCTGAGGCTGACATCCTCCTCTCCCTCTCCAGCGGCTATGCCAATCAGCTGAAAGACGGCGGCTACCTGCGGTCGTTCACCCCCAAGAGCACTTACAAAGCCGAATACACCGACCCGGACAATGTGATCATCCCCAACGGCGTTTGGTCCGGTGCCATCCTGGTCAACACCCAAGAACTGGAAAAGTTGGGCCTTCCGGAGCCCACCTCCTATGAAGACCTGTTGAACCCTATTTACAAAGGCCACATTGTTATGAGTAACCCCAACACCAGTTCCACCGGCTACTTCTTCCTCCACGGCATTCTGGGCTTGTACGGTGAGGAAAAAGGCTGGGAGTATTTTGACAAACTGAGTGAAAACATCTTCCTGTTCGGTGAATCCGGCTCTACCCCGTCCTCGATGGTCGCCTCGGGCGAAGCCGCCATCGGCCTGGGCATCGATTACGAGGGCCTTCTGCTGCAAAGCGAAGGCAAGCCGGTCAAAGTCCTGTTTGCCTCTGAAGGCGCCCCTTATGACTACGACACCGCTCTGCTGGTCAACAAGAAAGAGGAACCCTCCCAGCTGGTACTGGATGTATTGGACACCATCACCAGCGCCGAGGGCAACGCCGTCTTCAACAACTACAACCTTTCCGTCATCGAAGGCGGGGAAAACCGGGGCGAGTACCCCGAAAACTTCAAGCTCCTGGATATGACTGACATCGCTGACCCGGACTTGAAGGCGGAAAGAGCACAAAAATGGAGTGAGCGGTATGAGTAATGTCTTAGACATCGTCGGTGTAAATAAATATTTTGGGCAGCAGCATGCCCTGAAGGACATCAATTGTTCCATTGAAAAAGGGCAGTTCATCTCCATCCTGGGGCCCAGCGGATGTGGCAAGACCACTCTACTGCGGGTGATGATGGGGCTGGAATCCCCATCATCCGGCCAAATCCTCCACCACGGCAAGGACATCACCAATCTGCCGCCGGACAAACGGGGTTTCTCCATCGTGTTCCAGGATTACGCCCTGTTCCCCCACATGACCCTATATGACAATATCGCCTACGGCTTAAAGCTGCGCAAAACTTCCCCCGAAGCAATTCGGGGGAAAATTGAGCCCATGCTTAAAATGCTCAAGCTGGAACGGGCCGTCAAGAAGTACCCCTCCCAGTTGTCCGGCGGCATGCAGCAGCGGGCTGCCATCGCCCGGTCACTGGTTCTAGAAAACGACCTCCTTCTTCTCGACGAGCCTTTCTCCGCATTGGACGCCATGGTCAAGGTGGATTTGAGCGAAGAGCTCAAAGAGCTTCAAAAACAGTTCGGCATCACCATGATCATGGTCACCCACGATCAGGAGGAAGCCCTCTCCCTCAGCGACCGGATCATTCTGATGCGGGCGGGGGCCATTGTAGCGGACGACACCCCGGATGGACTGTACGCCAGCAAGGACGATCCCTTTATCCGGTCCTTTGTCATCGACCAGATCGACAAGCGGGCGCGGTATATCTGGGAGCTTAAAGGGGGCGGAGCCTCTTGAAGAACAGTCCCACTACAACCCAGCGCAAACCGTATTTCCTCTTAACCGCACTCATCGCCATCGTGTTGATGAACTTGGTGCTGCCGCTGTTGGCACTGTTGGCAAAATCGGTGGACTACACCCCGTTTTACAAAGGGTTTGCCACCGTCCTCTCCAGCAGCACCACTCGGAGCGCCATCTTCAACTCCCTGAAGGTCACCCTTATCTCCTGCGTGATCTCCATCAGTGCGGCCTTTTTCTTCGCCTATATCGTGGAGTATAAACTCTCCCACAAAATGCGGGTGTTCTTCCGCTTTTTTGCCCTGATGACCATGCTTGTCCCCTCTATTACCCACGGTATTGTCATCGTGTACCTGTTTGGCAAGATGGGCATCTTCACCCGGCTGTTTGGGCTGAACCTTCCCATATACGGCCCTCTGGGCATTGTGATGGGCAGTTTTTTCTATGCGTTTCCCACCGCCTTCTTGGTGCTAAGCCAGGGCTTTGCCAATCTGGACGGCCGCCTTTTTGAAAACGCCGTCATCCTGGGCGCCAAGCCGATGCGCCGGTTCTTTGACGTGGTGTTGCCGGTGATGAAGTATTCGGTGTTCTCTGCCTTCGCCGTGGTTTTCACTATGGTGTTCACCGATTACGGTATCCCCCTGTCAGTGGGTGGTACATACTCCATACTGCCGCTTCTCTTCTACAAAAACGTCATCGGCATGCTGGATTTTTCCAAGGGCGCCATTTACAGCACCATCATCCTAGTGCCGGCTGCTGTGGTGTACCTGCTGGACATCTGTTATTTCAGCAAAAAGCAAGCCCAATCGGCCCACAACCTGCGCCCGGTGAAATCCGGCCCCTTTCACCCCATCCAGAAGCTGTTCTTCGGGGTAATCTCTTTGATAATCGCCATCCCTATCGTCATTATCATCGCTGCCCCCTTTATCGAGGGATGGCCCTATGACCTGACTTTCACCCTGCGCCATTTCCAGCGGATCATCTCGGTGGGTGCCCTGGGGAAACTGGTGGCCAATTCCATCCTCATCTCCCTGCTGACCGGCCTGGTG
>NZ_CABRJC010000013.1:0-64546 GCF_902471145.1 uncultured Merdimmobilis sp. | reverse complement strand
TCAATTAAAACTGGTAACAATCACTTTTCACCGTAAAGCGGCAGGTAGAGCACAACCTTAGGAGGAGGTCGCTTTATCCGGCTGAGCTGCGGAGCCCTATAAAAACGGATCAAGAGAAGAGCTGCCACAAGAAATTGCCTGGGCTGTTTTTCTAGGCCTTTCAAACAACATCCCAAAATAGGGGTGGGGACTTTGGGTGGGCACTCCCCTGCTGGACTTTAGTTTACACCGAACAAGAGGGGGTTGTCAACCAAAAAGCCAAGAAGGGCGGAAATGTTCCGCTTCCCCCTTTTCGAATCCAAAAAAGAATGGTATAATGACCACAGAGCAGCCGCGGGAAGGTGTTTTTTGCCCCGCATCGGCCGCAAGATGGAATTTTTCTTTCCTGGGGATGCGGATTGCCGCCACGCCCCAGCTGGGAAACTTTCCAAGCGGTTCCCCAGCGCTGCGCCCGTTTTGATTGGAACTTAAGAAAACGCCCCGGGCCGCCGCATAGCGGGGGGAAGGGGCGGCAATGCTAACGCTAGAACGAGGTGATTACAAGGTGAAGCAGGAGAAATCGTGCGGTGCTTTGGTTTACCGTGTCAGGCAAAACGCCGTGGAACTTTTGCTGCTGAAGCATCGGTTTGGGGGGCATTGGTCTTTCCCGAAAGGCCATGTGGAATCGGGGGAGACAGAGTGTGAAACCGCCCTGCGGGAGGTCAAGGAGGAAACTGGCCTCACCATCGATTTACAGGAGGGATTCCGCCAATGTGTGGAATACTACCCCAAACCCAACGTCAAAAAGCAGGTGGTTTATTTTCTGGGCCATGCCTTAGACGATAAAGTGGTTAAGCAAGAGGAAGAAGTCAGCGAGATCTGCTGGGTCAAGCTGGAAGATGCCCACCGTTCGGTCACTTTTAAAAACGACAAGAACCTGATCGGCCATGCCAAGCGCTATCTGACTAAGAATTAAAACAGAAGACCTTGCCAAGGAATCTCCCGCCCACCCCGCGGGAGATTGCTGTTTCTCCCCATCCTTAAGATTGTATAAAGGAAGACAAAAGATGATGCAGAATTTTGACAAGAAACGATCCCGGCTCTTTGCGTTCCCGGCCCGGACCATTATGATCAGCTTTGTGCTGGTAATCCTGGTGGGATCGGTGCTTCTGATGCTGCCGTTCTCCTCCAAAAGCAGGGAGTTTACCGGCTTTTTGGATGCGTTGTTCACCGCCACCAGCGCCACCTGTGTTACTGGCTTGATTGTGTTTGACACCTTTACCCACTGGTCCTATTTTGGGCAGGTGGTCATTCTATCCCTCATCCAGGTGGGTGGCTTGGGGCTGGTGACCCTGACCTCTTTTATCAGCATGGCCATCGGCCGGAAGATGGGCCTGCGCAGCATGCAGCTGGCCCAGGAGTCGGTCAACTCCAGCGGGCTGGAAACCGCGGGGAATATGGTGCGGATGGTGGTAAAAACTTCCATGGCTTTCGAGCTGTTGGGGGCCCTTCTTTTGTGTATCACCTTTGTCCCCCAATACGGGCTGGAAGGGGTGTGGATCTCGGTGTTCCTCTCCGTCTCGGCCTTCTGCAATGCCGGGTTTGATATCCTGGGCCGGCAGACCCCATACATCTCCTTATGCAACTACAACGGCAACCTGATGGTCACCGGGGTGATCATGGCCCTCATCATCGCCGGCGGCCTGGGCTTCTATGTCTGGCAGGAGCTGTTTGCTTATTTCCGCACCAAAAAACTTTCGCTGCACACCCGTGTGGTTCTTATTGTCACTGGTATACTCATCGGGGCGGGGTTCTTGGTCTTTGCCGTCTTTGAATGGAACAACCCGGCCACCATGGGCGGCCTCTCTTGGTACGAGAAATTCACCGGCGCTCTATTCCAGTCGGTGACCCTGCGCACCGCCGGATTCAACAGTGTGCCCACCGACAGTTTCCGACCGATCACCGAGATTTTATCCGGCCTCATCATGCTGGTAGGCGCCGCTCCCGGCTCCACCGCCGGAGGTATCAAGGTCACCACCTTGGCCGTACTGATGATGACCATTGTCTCGGTGGCCCGGGGCCGGGATGACACCATCATCCTCAAGCGCCGGATCAACAAGGAGACGGTGTATAAATCCCTGACCATCATCCTCATCGCCATCATGGCGGTGGCTACGGCCGCCGGGGTCATGGTGGGGACTATGGGGGAGAGCCACTCCATCACCGGCTCCCAAAGCTTTTTTGAGGCCTGCTCCGCTTTCGCCACCGTGGGCATCTCCTGCGGGGTGACCGGCATGGCCAACATCCCCTCCAAAATCGTGCTCATCCTGCTCATGTTCTTAGGGCGTGTGGGCCCGGTCTCTTTTGTCCTCTCCTTTGCCGCGAAGCCCGCTTCCAACAAAAAAGAGGTCATCCCCGAAGGGCGGATCATGGTGGGATAGGGAACCCCCCATGTATGTATCCCCCCAGGGCTTGGGGGGATGGGCTCTGTTAGCCGATCATCGAAGACATGTTTTCAATGACATTGCCCACAGTGCGCAGGGCTTTGCCCGCATTCTTTTTCAGGGCGCGGCGCTGGGCTTTGCTGGATTTTGCAGTGGCCATATAGGCGGCGGTGCCCACGGCGGCACAGGCAGCGATGCCGGCGATGGTGGCGGAAACAGGTTTGTTCATAAGGTGGTTCCCCTCTCTTCCAAAACAAAAATCGCTTGGGACGAGGCGGCGCTGGCTGGTGCGATATGCTGGAAATTTGGAAAACCCAACGTTTTTTCTCCATTTCCAGTGCCGGCGCTTCTTTGTCCCATGCTTTTTTATCCTTTCCCAGCCGCCGCCGAAAACACCCGAGAAGATTTGACAAGGCTTCCAAGTTTCAAAAACAAATTGGACTATCCCAACGATTCTACGAATGCCACAGGATTTGGCGATTTGAAATAGAGAAAAATTAGCTATATTGCAATAATGATTTAGCGCCTTATCCCAAAATTCAAAAAATCTTGTGTTTTGCAATAAGAATGAGTTTGTGTTATTCTAAAAAACAAGGGGTTTTGCACAAAAGGCGGGGGGACAAACCGCCTTTCCTTCCGCGTTGCGGAGCCCCCGGACGGACTGTATACTGATAGATGAAAAGCGGAGGATATTATATGGATAGACCATTGCGCGTTGCGGCCATTCATGATCTTTCCGGCGTGGGCCGGTGTTCGTTGACGGTGATTCTCCCAGTGCTTTCCGCCATGGGGGTGCAGGTTTGCCCCGTTCCCACCGCCATGCTCTCCTGCCATTTTGGCTTTGGGGATGTGGTGTTCCGGGATCTGACGGACTACATTCCCCGCGCCCTGGAAAACTACCAGGAGCTGGGCATTGACTTCGAGTGCATTTACAGCGGCTTTTTGGGGTCGGAGGAACAGGTGGACCATTGTCTGGAGTTTTTCCGCAGCTACCCCAAGGCACTGATTGTGGTGGACCCGGTGATGGGGGATCACGGAAAGCCCTATAAAACCTATACCAAGGAACTGCAGACCCGCATGGGCGAACTGGTGTCGGTGGCGGATTTGATCACCCCCAACTACACCGAAGCCTGCATTTTGCTGGGGGAGGAGTACAGCCACGAGCCTGTCACCCGGGCCAAAGCCAAGAGTATGCTGGTCCGCCTGTCGGAGCTGGGGCCCAAAAATGTGGTGATCACCGGCCTTTCCCTGGCCACCGGAGAGATCGCCAACGTGGGCTACGACCGGGACCAAAACGCCTTTTGGCGGGTGACCTGTGACTATGTGCCGGTCTCTTACCCTGGGACAGGGGATTTGTACGCCAGCGCCCTAATCGGTTCGCTGCTCACGGGGGACAGCCTGCCCATCTCTATGGATCGGGCCACCCGGTTTGCGGAAATCTCCATCAAAACCACCTTCAGCTACGGGACCGAGACCCGCCAAGGGGTGATGCTGGAGCGCTCCCTGCCTTGGCTGACCCAGCGGGAAGTGCTGAAGAACTACCAAATCCTGTAACGGCAGCCTGTCCTTCCTATCTCTCCGCTACTACGAGATAGAGGGTGTTTTTATGAACAAGACCAAGCAGAAAATCACCGCCTATGACATCGCCGCCATCGGGTTGATGGCCGCCGTGGTGTTTGTGGCAACCAACTTTAAAATTTACATCCCCACAGCCATCGGCAAAACCATGATTCACTTCGGCAACATCTTCTGTCTGCTGTCTGGCCTCCTGCTGGGCGGCGTCCGGGGCGGGTTGGCTGCCGGCATCGGTTCCGCTTTCTTTGATGTGATGGACCCGTTGTTCGTCTCCAGCGCTCCCTTTACCCTGGTGTTTAAATTCGCTATGGGTGCAGTCTGCGGCGTCATTGCCCACTCTGGCGGCAGCCGCGGGGAGAAAAAGGCCAAAAATATCATAGGAGCGCTGTGCGGCTCGGTTTCCTATGTGATTTTATACCTGGGCAAAAATTTTGTGGAGGGGTATTACCTCCACCACAACCCTATGAACACCGTCCTGGCTTCCCTGGTGCAGAAGGGCTCGGTGTCCCTGTTCAACGGGGTTGTCGCCGTCATCGTTTCGGTGCTGGTGGCCCCATTGTTCCTGGCCGCTATGAAGCGGGCGGGCATTTACCGCAAACTCTTCCCCTCTCAATCATAGAATCGACATTTACCCAGAAAGAAGGGCCTCCCCAGCTAGGGGGAGGCCCTTCTTTCGTTGTTGTTACCGGAAGGCGATATAGTAGTAGGTCTGGCCGGAGCTGTTGAGGAAGAAGGCTTCGTAGTCGTACTCCCCAGCGCCGCTGCGCACCGAAATCCCCGTATCGGTGAGGGATGCTCCCATGCTGCATCCTGCCTCCGAGAGGATGGCAAAGCCGATCTGCACCTCGGTGTACAAAGTGGGGTTCATCCGCAGCAGGGGGACGAAGTCGGTGTAGACCAAGCATATTTTGGGGCGGAACCCCAAGTCCACCGCCCGGGTGATCTTCCCATCCCCCACATAGCTGCCGCACACTGGGGTAAGCTGGTGAAACGCCGCATCCAGCTTGAGGTTGTCAGCGTTGAAGTCGTCCATTTTGGGCTTGTCGGCGCCGGACCAGCTGTTGAGGGAGAGATGGGCGGTTTTTTGGGAACTAGGCATGCTGCCCCTCCTTTCCAAGTTTGTGGCCGTTGATATCAAACCATTGCCAACTGAAATCGGCCGAATCCCAGTCGGTGAAGGAGAGGCTGAACCCGTCGAACATCTCCCAAGTCAGAATGCCCACATCAAACTCCGCCGGGAGATGGGCAGGTAGCAGGGCCTGGATCTGCTTTTTCAGCTGCTCCCAGTTTTCATACTCCAGCAGGGTGTCCACAAAGGAGATCGAAAGGGCCCCCTGTGGCGGGTTCTCGGTGATCTTCACCTTGACTCCGGCCCCGCTGACCGACTGTTCCAGCCGGGGGAGGGTGAAGTCCCCAGGTCGGATGGCCAGGCGGGCCAGCACCGTCTCCCGTCGGCTTTCCAGGGGGACTTCCGGTTGGGTGGGGAGCCCTAGAAGGAATTCCCACCGGCTCAGCGCTTCCCCGGAACAGCTGGTGACAAAGCTGTCCTCCGCCACCCGGCGCAAGACCTCTTCCACCAAGGCGAACCCCACCCCGTAGGCTTCCAGTTCCCGGCTGACAAAACTGTCGGGGGAGAGGTCATAAAGACCCATGGGGAGGAGCATCTCCCGCAGGGCCATAGCCGCCGCCCTCATTGGGCGGCCCCCATTTGGGTCACGGTGATGGCCCCGGGCACCGCCACCTGCCGCGGCTCAATGGAGGTGTCCCCCGTAGGGGTGAGGAAGCGGCAGTTAGTGACAGAGGGCAGGCTATACACCCTGTGGATCATCCCGGCGAGGAGGGCGCTGCTGCCCACCCCCAGCCCCGTCAGGTATTGAGTGAGGGCTTCCTCCACCTGGGTTTTAGCCTCTTCCAGTCCGGCAGAGGTTTCAATCTCCACCGAGACAGGGACCGCCACCGCCTGGGCCGGGGTGAGGGTGACGTCCACGCTGATCTCTTTTTCAGCGGCGAACCGCTCCTTGAGGCGGTCCATCACCTCCCGGGAGGGAGCGGTCCCCCCAGCGGTGACTACCACCTCCACCGTGCCAGCGCCGGAAGGCCGGGGCAGAACTAGGGCAGAGGTGATCCCCTCTTCTTCCAAGGCAGCCTGGTGATAGTAGGCGGCGTTGGCTCCGTTGGACACCTCCCGGTAACTCTCCAGCAGCCGCCTGCGCAGGGATTCATCGTCCTCCGCGTCCACCCCGCCGGTGAAGGGGTCGGGGTTGCTCACCGAGGCGATACCGCTGGCCGGGGTGATCAGCACCGAGGCGGCGCCGGATGCCGCATTTCCCCCGCGTCCGGCAAGTTCTGCCTTTGCGGGGATGAGCACGCTTGTCTTCCCCTGGGGGAGAATCCCGTCCTCGGTGGTTTGGTACCGATAGGAGGGTTCTCCGTCGGTGGAGACAATCAGCCCCGCCGGAAGGGGGATATCTTGGGGGGCCGGGGTGGCGCGGACGAACTTCAGCACCCCTTGGGCACAGGTGGCCGCCTTGCGCTGCAAGCCCCGCTGGGCGGCATGGCGGTCCAAAAACTCACCGGAACTGGTCTCAGGAAAGGCCCGGGCCTCCAGTTCTGCGGCGTAGTTGTACAAAAGCTCCAGCTGGGCGGCCAGTACCGTCATCCGGATGCCCAGGTCGGAGGCGTCGTCCGCCTCCGCGCCGGTCAATTCCCGGAAGCGGTCGGTCATGGCCGTCCGAATTTCCGTTTGGGTCATGTTATAAATTCACCTCCAACAGGGTGGATGCCTCGCCCAAAGCCAGCTCCAGGGAAAGTTCGATCCGATCTTCTTCCGGGTCATAGCGGCAGGTGATCTCTCCCGCTTTTGCCCCGGCCATAGGGGCGAGGGCATCCATTACATACCCCTGGGCTGCTCGGTTCATCTGGGCGGCGGGACCCCTCTTGAGACGGTACAGTTCACTGCCCAGCTTAGGGTTGGGGGCAAAGCCCCCTTTGCGGCAGATGAGTCGAATCATCGCCCGCTGAGCTAGTTCCGCCTTCCCATCCACCGTCTGGGGCAGCCCCCGGCTGTCCAAGAGAAAATCCCCGTTGTGCAAAAGTGTGTCCATTAGGTATCCTCCTTTTGAGGGGGGACCACTGTCCCGTCGGGTTGGATGGCCAGCCCATTGATTACCACATCCCCGGTGTTTTTCAGGTGGATATAGGCCCCGCCGCCGCTTTCCAGGATGAGCTCCCCCGGATTCAGCCCTTGGGTGGAAGCTGCGGTGCCCAGCAGGGCGTAGCCGCCCCCAAAGGGGATGAGGAAGCCCTGTTCCCCCTCCTTGGGGAAGCAGCGTAGGCCGCTGGGGCAAAAGAGGGGGAGGGTGTCGCAGCAGTCGGCAGCTGCGGTGATCTTACCTTCCGCCGAGGCGGAGATCCTCCCGGTGCAGGGGTCCAATTGGTTTGTCATGGTTGTCATTCCTTTCGTAGATACAGCCGGGTAAAGGCCCCGCTGGCGGAGAATTCCCACCGGATCTCCACCGGGTAATATCCCATCTCCGAGCCAATGGAGTCGATGAGGTCGAACCGGTCGGCCAGGGAGAGGGGAAGAAGGTCGGGCAGCAGCGCCTCCGCCTGCCGGTAACGGTTCCAGGCGTCCATGAGCAGGCGGTCCGCCCCGGCCTGGGGGTTGTGCTGGTATTCATCGGGGGGGATCCAGTACCGTTTGCGCCGCACCCCGATCTCCTGGGCTTTTTCGCTGGAGACCGCGGAGGAGTAGTAGCCCTCCTCCCCCCGGATGCAAATTTTGGAGAGGACCCGGCTGCGCTCCCGCCGGAAGGTCAGCTTTTGGTAGGCTAAGCCCCCCTCCCCAATGGTGTACCGCCGCCCCCCGCTGGGCCGCTGGGGTTCAATGACTCCCTGGGGGGTCAGGTAGGGCCGCACCCCTAGAGCTCCCTCGCAAAACCCGCAGAAGGCCTCCCACTCGCTGGCCCCCTTGGACACCCGGTAAGAGGGGAGCCGCAGCTCCCCAAAC
The DNA here is from genome assembly GCF_902471145.1 of uncultured Merdimmobilis sp. Classification (NCBI taxonomy): domain Bacteria; kingdom Bacillati; phylum Bacillota; class Clostridia; order Eubacteriales; family Oscillospiraceae; genus Merdimmobilis; species uncultured Merdimmobilis sp. Next base: position 56,539 of record NZ_CABRJC010000013.1, on the reverse strand, counting down.
CCGGCGATCGGGAAGCCGTAAGGGGCAATATACCGCTGGTAGACATCCTGGAGCCGGGGGGAGTCAAACCGCTGGGGAAGGGCTTGGTTGTCCAGCAGCAGCGCCCCGTCCGACCGGGCAAAGAGGGAGAGCAGTTCCCCCTTTGGGGAAGAGACCCGCTCCTCCTCATCCACCTCCCCGATGAAGAGGATATCCCCTGGCAGCTGGGCTTTCACTTTACAAAGGGGCGGCAGGTCCTGGGGTAGGGGAAGGGTCAGCTCCAGCCCGTCCGCCGGGGAGTCCACCGCCCGGCTCAGTTGGAGGGAGACCGGCTGGGGCAGCGGGCAGGCCGTCCCGGTCTGGCTGTACCCGGTCAGCTGGATCAAATTGCTCATTGTGGCCACCGTCCTTTCACTGCCCTGCCTCCTCCAAAAACACCGCCGTGTAGGCGATGACCCGCCCGTCCCCGTCGGCGGTGTAGGTCAGCCGTTCAAAAAGGGCAAACAGCGCCTCGCCGGTGGGGAGGAATAAAGTCTTGACCTCCCCGCTTCCCGCCGCTTGTGCCAGGGAAGCAAGGGCTTTCCCTGTTTTCTGTGGGCTGTCGGAAAACAGTTCCCCTTTGCAGGTGATCCGCCGGCATTGGGGCCCCAGGGGCTGGATGCGTCCCCCCAGCCGGGGAAGGAATAGTTCTGCCGCCTTCTGGGCAGTCTCCACCTGGATGGTGTGGGGGTTGTGGGGGAAGAGGTAGTCCCCGAATTGCATGCGATCCATCAAAAATCCCTCCCAAAGGGGAAGCGCAGGGCTTCCCGTTCTTGCAGTTTGGCCATCCGGTGAAGGAGGTTGTCCTCATCCTCCCAAAGGGGGGAGGCAGGGAAGGCCTCCATCTCCGCCGGTTTCCAATCGGCAACGGGTTCCCCCTCTTGGGGGAGGTTGGGCATCTGTGCCACCGCGGGGGGATCTGGCATCACCGCCGCCGGAAGGTTCTCCCGGTGGGGCGGGGTCAGCCCGGCGGCCTCTTTGTTTCGGGCGAGGGCCCGTTCCAATCCAGTCATCTTCCCACCTCCCTGTCAAAGGATTCGTTGACGCCCCACTCCCCGCCCTCCCGCAGGAGCTGGGCATACTGGGCCAGCTCCTCCAGGGAGAAACGCTCCAGTACCTGGGCGGGGTGGGTCAGCTGAGGCTCTCCCCGCCGCAGGGAGAGGAAGACCGCCGCGCAGTTGTAAGCCACAGCCAGGGCGCCTAGGTCGTCGTCCATCTGGGCGAATAGCTGGGGGAGCACCTGGGCGGCCACCCGGCGCAATTTGAGGGCGTCGCCGGCGGTCAGGGGGGCGAAGCTGGGCCCGCTCATCGCAGCTCCATCCGCTTGGCAGCGGCGACGGTGACTGATTCCACCATCACATCCCCCAAGGCGGCCGTCTCGGTGATGCCGGCCCACTCGCAGCCGGAGTAGATGATTTTCCGGTCGGGTTTGACCACTACCACGTTGAAGCCGGAGAGGTCGAAGAAGCCGATGCCATCGTCCAACCCGCCGGTCAGGCACACCCGGGAGAGCTCCAGAATGTGTTTTACCCGCCCCCCTACCGTGCCCACCGGTTCGCTGGAACCAAAGGCTTCAATGGTGCGGCTTTCCCGGGTGGACCGGGCCTTATAGCTCTGGACTACGGCCAGCTTTTTGCCGTTGATTTCAATGTAAATATCCTTGCTTGTCGGCAGAGAACCAATTGCCATACCTGTGCCTCCTTTACACCTGGATGCTGGCGGAGATCAAAATCTGGTTGGCGGCGTGGGCCACGGCAAAGGCCAGCTCTACCACCAGTACCGCCGGGTCGTCCGGGTGGACATACACCCGGGGCGGCTCATAGCTTTCGATAATCTCCCCATCCAGCAGCTGACCCAGTTCCACTGTCACCTGGGAGGCGATGCTCTCCCGGGTCTGGGTGGTGTTTTTCATCCCGGTGAGCCGGGATTTGAGGGCGCCCCGCACCGTTTCCATCACGTGGTCAATAATCAGTATGGTGTTGACCGGCAGGAAGCTCAAATCCGTCTTGCCGCCGGTCTTGGTGCGGGTGGTCACCGCCCGGATGATCTCCACCCCGCCCGGCTGGGTCTCCAAGGGGGTGACCCCAGCGCCCAGCAGGGTTTCCACCTCATCCTGTCCCAGTTCCCGGGAGAGGCCCTCCGGCAGCGGGATTTCCCGTCCGGAGAACCCGGTGGAGGGGTCGCTTTCACAGAGGATTTCCCCGGCCACTGCCGCCGCGCCCAAAGGAGGGCATGCCGCACCGCCCAGGGAGGGGGCAGGGCAGACGAGGACCATCCTCTCGCTGTTCAGGGCGGAGGCCAGGGAAGAGGCGGCGGCGCTGTCGTCCACCCCGCAGAAACCCAACCGCTCCCGGCTTCCTTCGCTGGCCCGCTGGCAGCTCTCCTGCAAGGCGTCGAGGATGTCCTCCTCGGCCTTATCGCAGAGGATGCAGCCCACCTCGGCCACCGGCTCCAAGGCGGCAAAGGCGGCGGCGTACCCCTCTGCTGTATCGGTAGCTGCCGGCGAGAGGTAGACCGCGGCCACCCCCCTCCCAAACAGGAGGGAACAGGCGGCTAATGCCCAGCCTTCCAGCAGGGCGGCGGCCTCGCTGTAGCGGGAAAGGCGGGTCACCCCCTCCACCTCGGGAAAAACGCCTGCCAGGGCAGCAGCCCGTTCGCTGACCGGCCGGGCGTACAGGCTGGTCACCGCATATTGGGAGTACACCCCCGGCCGTTTGGTAGCAATGGGGTTCATTCCATCACCCTCCTCAGTTCAATTTCATCAATGGCGAGGGAGGTCTCCCCGGCGCTGATCAAGGCGTTCATCCGCCCCTTGGCGCACAAGAGGAAGCCCCCGATGTTTTTGTCGTAAGCTACAGGGCCACAGGTCAGCTCCTCCACCCCCAGGCTGTTGCGACGAAGGAGCAGGGCGTCGAGCAGGTCCTCGAACAGCCCTTGGCAGGCCCCACCCCCCAGGCGGACCGGGCAGGCCAGATCAAACCGCAGGGTGATTTGTACATACCGCCCCCGCAGGGTCTGGCTGCTGTCCTCCCCCAGATAGTCGTCCAGCCCTGCATCTTGAACTGCCATAGCGTCAAACCCCACGGCAATCCGGCTTTTGAGGAGGGGGGAGGGCTTGGGCGATGGAGGAAATTCCCCCATCACCGCCACCCCTTGGCCGGAAAAATGGTCGGAGAGGTAGTCCACCAGCTGCTGTTTCAGCTCCTTCAAATCAGCCATCCCGCTCCTCCTCCCGCGCCCGCTGGAGAACCGCCCACCGGTAGAGGGCCTTGCCTTTGCCGTAAAAGTTCTCCGTCTGCTTCACAAAATAATGTTCCTCCCCAAAGCGGATAAAGTCCCCCTGCTGGGGGTAGGGGAGGGCTGGCCCATAGTAGAGGGCATGGCCTTTTTCCAGCTGCCCCAAGGCGGAGTAATCCGCCTCCAAATACAGCTTGTTCCGGTCGTGGATGGGCTGCACCACCGCCTTTACCCGGTGCACCTCCCCTTGGTGTTCGATGGCCGTCTCCCACCCCAGGCGGGTGAGGATGGCCTCCACACCGGTCACGGTTTCACCTCAAAAAGGACTTTGGGGGAGAAGTCCGCCAGGTCGGCAAGGGAGAGGATGGCGTCGTCCCGGATGGCTCCAGCTGCCCGCAGCAGGCCGTCCCCATCGCAGGAGACCGAAAGCTCCCCCGCTTTGAGGCTGTGGCACCCCACCGCCGCCTCTAAAAGGGCGTATTTGTAATAGGCGATAGCCGCCGCCCCCTGGGTGAGCCGTTCCCCCTGCTGGGAGGGGGAAATCCCCTCCCGCAGGTGGGCCAGCAGGTCGTTCCAGGCAGAGGCGCACAGCCCCCGCCACCGTTCTTTTTCCCCCTCGTCCAAACCGGCGAGGGAGAGGAATGCCGTCAATACGGCGTCAACTTCCGACATAGGCGCACCCCTTATGCAGTCAGGGTCAAGACCTTCACCGCGTCGGGGAAGATTTTGGCGAAGCCGCAGGTCTCGGTGATGGCCACCCGCTCCAGCTGGCAGTCGATCACCTTGTCGGAGTCCACGGTTACCCCGCCGCAGGAGACCATCTCCAAAGCGCAGTTTTTGTCCATGGCGATGACTGTTCCCGCAGGTACCGCGTCGGATTTGATCAGCACCGCGCCAAAAGGGGTGAGGGCCGCGTCCGGGCCGGTGAAGGCGGCGGCACAGCCGGGCAGGTTGCACTCTGGCAGGGAGAGGATTTTGCCCGCCATGTCGGGGGAAGCCAGCAGCAGGTTCATCTCATAGTCCTCAAAGCTTTGCCACAGCTTGAGAAGGTCGCTGTAGGCCAAGGTTCCGGAGGTGGCGCAGACGGTTTTCTCCGCCGCATCATCCCCAGTGCCGATGAGGGCGCTCACCGCGTCTTTCAGCTTGCGCCGGGCGATGGAGTTGCCGATCTGCCGCAGGGTGACGGCGAACAGCTCCAGCCGCTGGAAGCGGATTGCCTCATAGCTGGCCGAGAGCATCCGGCCCCGCTTGTTGAGGGTCACCAGTTTATCCTTGAGGCGGATCTGGGTGGCGGGGATGGCGCCGCCCTCAGCGATGGCTTTGTCCTCATCCTCGCTGGCGGTGGAGGAGATGGAGCGGTAATCGGGGGTGTTCACCACCGTTTTGGCCGCCAGGATTAGATCCAAGGGGGAGTTTTTCATCCCCTGCTCCACTGCTCGGGTGAGGTAAGCGGGGAAGAGGAGGGCGGACTGGGGGTCCTGGAAGAATTTTTCTACCCGGTCGCCCAAGGGGCCGCTTACTTTGATGTCGAACCGTTTCAGCTGGCGCTCCAGGGCATCCAGGCCGCAGAGGTCGGTGCCCTCGTACCCGCGGGAGGGGTCTAAGGCCTCCAGGCGGTTCAAAAAGCCCTCGCCTGTGTGGTACATGGATTTTTCCAGAACAACCGATTGATAATTGCCCATAAAAATAGCCTCCTTACAGTTTAAAATGGCGGTTGGATGTGGCTGTGGTTCCCTCCGGGCGATAGAGCTGGGGCACCGGCAGGCCGGTGCCTTTTCCCAGCCCGGCCAGGAAGGATTGAAGTTCCCGGCAGGAGAGGGAAGCCGCCGCTTTTTGGGCCAGGGTCCCAGTCAGGGCCGGGTGCTGAAGCACCAGTGCCTTCTCCACCTCCCGACGCAGGGAGGAGAGGTACTCCTCCCCAGCCTGGGCAAGTGGCTCCAGCCGCTCCAGCTGGGTGAGAAGGGCTTTGGCCTCCCCGGATTTTAAAGTGACTTCCCCCAGCGCGAGCTTCTTCTTCAGCTCCCCAGGGGAGAGGGCGGTGCCGTAGGCTTTGGTTACCCCGGCTTCCCGCTGGGCGGGTACCGCCACAAAGGACCACTCATAGGCGTCGGTGGGCTCTTCCAGCAGGGTGCAGCACAGCTGGCCGCCGTACCGTTCCCCCGTTTTGTGTCCGCAGGAGCCGGCCGCTGCCCCGCAGATGGAACAGCTTTTTTTGGCCACTGCGCAGCCAATGCTCACCTCTTTTTTGATCCCCGCGTCAATCTCCAAAATCAGGTCGGCGTTTTTCTCGCATCGGGGCAGGTAACACAGGGCCCGCAGCTGGCAGAAGGGTTCCCCGCAGCTGGTTTCCCGGCTGGGGTCCTCCACTACCTGCGTGTAAAAGATCCGGGCGGTCTGCCCCGCACCCTGGGGATTGTGGTCGAAGATGCCGGTCTTGCCCAGCATCATGGGGGCAAGGGCCTCCAAGGCAGGGCGGGTAAACCGCTCCCCATCCCGGTCCACCTCGTTGTCGCAGAGGTTGACCGCAAAGACAAACACCTCATCGGGGGAGAGTTTCCGGCGGGAGAAGCGGTTGATGGCGGCGAGTTGTTTCTCCCCGGCCGCCGCTTCGGGGAATGGGTCGATTCTATTCATCCATAGCCTCCTTGTTTTCCCGCTCCAGCCGGTCGGCTTGAAGCTGGATCAGCCGGGTGTTGGCCAGCTCCACCTCGTCCTGCAGATTGATGCAGTCCCAGTCGATGGAGAAGGGCCGGTCCATCCCCTTTAGCAACAGATGGCTGCGGCAGACCTTCTCCACCACCGGGGTCAAGAGGGAGCGGTAATACTCCAGTTCACTGGTGAGGATGTCCGCTTGCTGGGCGCTCATCCGCTCGGTGGTGGACCAGTTGAGGCCCAATAAAAAGGGCGGGATCCCCAGTTTTGCCACCATTTGTTCCAACATCTGGCGCACCGGCACCTGGGTGTCAATCATCTGGTTGTCCGCACCGATGACCTTGACATCCACGTCGCCCACTGCCACAAAGTCCCGGATGGAGCCGCTTTTGCCCGAATTCATGGCGTTCTGCCACTCCTTGGCGATGGAGGCGGCGATTTCCTGGGAATAGGCCCGGTCCAGGCTCCCGGCGCCGGGCTTGTAGGTGACGGCGTAACGCAGGTTGGCAATCCGTTCAAAGTTGTTGCCGATGGAGCGGAAGATTTTTAACAGGATATCGCTGACAAAAGGCAGGCCCTTTAAAAGCGAATTCCCTCGTATTTCCCCGGGGTTGGGCCGCAGGGCGGAAAACAAGATCCACTGGGGTTCCCGCACCGGTACAAGACCCTCCTCCCCGGGGACGTAAAAGCACAGCTCCATAGGGGATTGGCCCGGTTTGACCGTCACCTGGCGGCAGGGGGCGTTGTACAGCCCCAGGACCCCTTCCTCCCCGGGGAGGATTTCCCCTACCGCCGAGCCATAGGTCAATAAGCTGTCCAGGTAGGAGGCCAAAAAGGGGGCGATGCCGGTCTGCCCGCCGGAGACTGGCACCTGGGAGAGAAACCGGCAAAGCTCCTCCCGGACGGCCTCCTCCTCACAGAGTACGGTAAACCCGCCAGTCAGCCGGACAATTTTGTCGATGGCCGCGTCGATGATGGGGACCGCTTCCCGCAGGCAGGCATACAGTTCCCCATCGCAGCCGCACAGAGGGGTGTAGTCCTCCAAGGGGCTGAATGGATGGGGGGAGCCCCGCCCGGTCTGCACCGAAAGGGCAGGCCTGCGGAATAAATTCGAAAAGCCCAAACAATCCTCCTCCTTTCTCATAATTGTTTTGCCCCCCAAGGGGGCGCGCTGTTGGTTGCCGTCCCCATCCGCCCCGCCGACGGGCGAAAAAGGGATTTTTTGGGAACAGGTCATCCCCGCTCCACACTCACGGCGAAGAACCCGGATTCCCCCTCCTGCATCGCCGCCATGGCGAAGTAGCGGATGTCATCCATGGCGTGGTCAAACTCCTTCACCGGCTTGTCCTGCCTCGCCCCTTCGTCCCACCGGTAGAGGGAAAACTCCCGGATGGTGTCGGCGCATTGGGGGGAGAAAAGCATTCTCCCTGCGAGAAGGGCTTCGCTCACCAGCTGGATCCCCTCCTTCACCCGGTTGTCAGCGGGTAAAACCCGGAGCCGGCCGTGACGGCGGATGCAGGCTAGAAAACTGGCTGCCGAGGGGTCCACTACTACCTGCTCGATGGCCCGGTCCCCAGCCAGTTCTTCCAGGGCAGCATAAAGCTCCTCGTCGGTGCGGGTCAGGCCGTCCCGGCGGCTGTCCAGATACTGTTCCGCCAGCCGGTGCCACACCCCATCCCGCTCTCCCCACAGCCCCATGGAGCAGGGGTTTACGGTGCCGTAGTCGCAGGAGATCAGGTACCTCCGGTACTCCCCGTCCGGCTCCCGCAGGTGGCGGACAGGGTCGAACATGGGGTAGACAAGTCCTTGGGGGGCGCACCATTCCCCCAGCACATACCGCCGGTAAAACCCTCCGGAGTAAAGGCCCTCATATCGCCGGCGCACCTGGTCGGAGAGCCCCGGATTGTCCTCCATGGTGAAGTGGAGGTAGAGGATGCCCTTCTCCTCGGCTTTCTGCACCCATTCCCGGTAGAACCAGTGGCCCGGGTGGTCGGGGTTGCAGCTAAACCAGAATTTGGCCCCCTCCACCGAGCAGCGGGCCAGGGCCTGCTCCACAAAGGAGCGGGGCATCAGCACCACCTCATCCAGCAGCACCCCCGCCAGGGTGGCGCCTTGGATCAGGGCGGCGGAGCCCTCGTCCTTGCCTCCGAAGAGAAGAAACCGGTTCTGCTGGTTCCCCTGGCGGATGGTCACCAGGTTTTGGGAGGGCTGTTCCCGCACCTCCATCCCCAGCTCCCGCAGATAGGGCAGCAGGGGGAAGAGGAGATTTCGCCGCAGCCCCCGGATCGTCCGGGCACAGATGGCGAAGTCCTCCCCTGCAAAAGAGGCCATGGCCCACAGCACAAAGGAGAGGGTGAGGCAGAAGGTCTTGCCGGAGCGGATGGCCCCGTCGCAGAGGATGCCGCTGTATCCCTCCTCCAGCCACCAGGTCAGCACCCGCAGCTGTTTGGGGGAAAAGCGGTCAATCCTTCCCATGGGCCTCCAGGGCCTTGGCGCTCATGAGGAGAGCCTGGTAGATGGGGTTCTCCCCGGCGGGGGTCTCCTCTTTGGCGATCTCCCACAGCAGTTCCAGGGCCCGCAGCCGGTCGGCAAACTTGACCTCCACCCCGTTTTTGCCGGATTTGATCTCCGACACGCCGAACAGGTCGGGGAGATCCGCCCCTTCTGCTGTCACACCGCCTTGGGCCGAGGAGAAGATAAGCCGCAGGAGGCCGCTTTTGACAATCTCTGGAAGCAGGTCTCTGTGGGGCGCCCGCCGGATCTCCTCCCCCACCGCTTGGCGGATCTCCTCCCGGCAGAGAAGCTCGCCGGCGATGGTTGCTGCCTTTTTGGCTGGATATCCCGCCTCCAGGGCAGCTTCCCGGGGCAGCAGCAGGCGGGCGTAAGCCCCGCAGAACAACCGCTCCTTAGCGGTCAAAGGTGTTTCCAAACGCATCCCTCACAATCCATTGGTCTTTCGAGAAGGGGGAAGGGCCCTTCATCTTTCCCGCCAAAAGAAAAAAGAAGTTGCAAAAAAACTGCAACTTCTCAAAAATATTTGAAAAACTGGCGGATTGGGGGATAGGACGCTTGCGTTGTCCGCCGGAGGGGGAAATCCCCTGGTGTCGCCCCTTGACGAACACGGAAAATTATAGTTAAATAGAATATGTAACAATTGTTGCATGCCGGCCATGGGGGAGTTCCCCGCCGGTATCAGTCTCCCTGCAAAGAGGGAAGCGGGATGCAAAGTTTTTGCCGCGGCAGTTGTTCTTATTTTTGACGGGCGACCCCGCCGTAAGGATGATGATACCCCCTATGCCAACTTTGAACATTGTTTTGGTTGAGCCCCAAATTCCCCAGAATACCGGCAACATCGCCCGCACCTGTGCGGCCACCGGGGCCCGCCTCCACCTGGTGGGGCCGCTGGGCTTTTCCATTGACGACAAAAAACTCAAGCGGGCGGGCCTGGATTACTGGCACCTGCTAGACATCACCTATTACGACGGCCTCTCTGACTTTTTCAGCAGGAACCAAGGGGAATTTTTTTATTTTACCACCAAAGGCCGCCATGTCTATAGCGAAGTCTCCTACCCGGACAACGCTTATATCGTCTTTGGGCGGGAGGACGCCGGCCTCCCGGAGGAGCTGCTGGTCCAAAACGAACCCACCTGTGTCCGCCTGCCTATGATCGGGGCGGCCCGCAGTTTGAACCTGTCCAATACCGTGGCAGTGGCCACCTATGAAGCGCTGCGCCAATGGGGATACCCTGCCCTGGAATCCAAGGGGAAACTGACCAAATACCAGTGGAAGGAATAATGAAACCATGGAAAAGATACTTTTGATGAGCGATTCCGCATGCGACATCCCCCGGGATTTGGAAGAGGAACTGGGCATCCGCATCATCAACCTGCCCATCACTTATGAAGGGAAAACCCTGGAAGACCGGGTGGATTTTACCTCGGAGGAGTTTTACCAGATGCTGAATACCTGCCAGGAGCTCCCCACCACCGCGGGGGTTACCCCTATCCGCTTTCTGGAGGAATTCTGGAAGGCCAGCCAAGAGGGGTACACCCATATTCTGTATGTTTCCATCAACGGCAAGGGATCCAATACCTTAAGCAACTGCCATCTGGCCATCGAGGGACTGTTTCAAAGCCGTCCAGAACTGGCGGACAAGCTGACCATTGAGGCCATTGACGGCAAAGCCTACTCGTTGGGGTATGGCTACCCGCTGATCAACGCCGCCAAGATGCTCAAGGAGGGGGCAACCTTCCAGCAGCTGAAAGACTATTTGGTCAAAGCCATCGACGAAAACCAGATTTTCACGACTTTCTTCACCTTGAAATTTGCCAAGCGTTCTGGCCGCCTTGGTTCCACTGCCGCCTTTGTAGGGGACCTTTTGGGGCTGCGGCCCATCGTTTCCTTCCCTGATGGGGAGAATGTGGTGCTGGAGAAGGTTCGCGGTGACAAAGGGGTGATCCACCGCATCGCTGAAATTTACCGGGATAAAGGCGAAGGCCGGGATTTTGTCATGCTCTACGGGGAGGATAAAAAGCCCGCTGACGAGCTTTGCGCCCTTATCGAGGAGATGACTGGCAAAAAGCCGGCCTATATCTTGCGCACCGGTGCCTGCATCGCCATCAACTCCGGGCCCAACATGGTGGGCATTGCTTTCCCCATCCCCGGCACCAAATAAATAAGAGATGACAAAAGGGAGGGTTTACCCCTCCCTTTTCCTTTTGCTGTATATCCTATTTGGGAATTTCCCCCAATTGTTGCTGACAGCGCAGATGGGCCCCTATTCCAACGCCGCACTTGAAAATGCCGGTGGAATAGGGTACAATGAATCGCAGAAGTGATCGCACTCAGCAACGTCCATCAAAGCCGGAAATAGTGCCAGCTCCCATCCGGCATCCCATAAGAATACACTGTGAAAGGTTGTGCAGCATGAACGCACGGAACAAAAAAAATGTGGAGGACCTTTCCCTGAACGGCAAACGGGTTTTGGTCCGCTGCGATTTTAACGTCCCCGTCAAAGATGGGGCCATCACCAACGACAAACGCATCCAGGAATCCCTCAAAACCATCCGGTACTTGGTTGATCAAGGGGCGCGGGTCATCCTCTGCTCCCACCTGGGCCGGCCGAAAAACGGCTATGCCGAGGAATTCTCCATGAAGCCGGTGGCCGCCCGCCTGTCGGAACTGTTGGGCCAGCCGGTGAAGATGGCAAAGGATGTTGTGGGGGAGGACGCCAAAGCCCTGGCCGCTTCCCTTCAGGACGGGGAGGTCATGCTCCTGGAAAACGTCCGCTTCCATAAGGAGGAGACCAAAAACGACCCAGAATTCTCCAAGCAGCTGGCCTCTCTGGCAGAGCTGTATGTCAACGACGCTTTCGGCACTGCACACCGGGCCCACTCCTCCACCGCCGGGGTGGCGGACTACCTGCCCTCCGCCTGCGGCTACCTGATCCAGAAGGAGCTGGAGGTCATGGGCAAGGCGCTGGATGACCCCAAACGGCCTTTTGTAGCCATCTTGGGCGGCGCCAAAGTCTCGGATAAAATCGGTGTGATCAACAACCTATTGGATAAAGTGGACACCCTCATCATAGGGGGCGGCATGGCCTACACCTTCCTCAAAGCCAAGGGCTGTGAGATCGGTGACTCCATCTGCGAAGAAGATAAACTGGACCTGGCCAAAGAACTGATGGCCAAAGCCGAAAAGAACGGCGTGGCCCTTCTCCTGCCGGTGGACAATGTGGTGGCTGACGCTTTCTCGGCGGACGCGGCTACCAAAGTGGTCGGCTCAGAAGCAATCCCCACCGGCTGGCAGGGGCTGGATATCGGCCCCAAGACCCGGGAACTGTTTGCCAAGGCCATTGCCGGAGCGGGCACTGTGGTTTGGAACGGCCCCATGGGCGTGTTTGAGCTGAAGCCCTTTGCCGAGGGCACTTGTGCCGTGGCCAAAGCGGTGGCGGACAGCGGCTCGGTCTCCATCATCGGCGGCGGCGATTCGGCAGCGGCGGTGGAACAGCTGGGCTTTGCCGATAAAATGACCCACATTTCCACCGGCGGCGGCGCCTCCCTGGAATTCCTGGAAGGGCTGGAACTGCCCGGCATCGCCTGCCTTTCCGACCGGGACTAAACCGCATAATTCCATGTATGGGAGGAAAACCTATGAACCCGAACAAGCGCAGCGCGGTCATCGCGGGCAACTGGAAGATGAACCTGACCCGCCCCCAGGCCAAAGCGCTGATTGAGGAGATAAAACCCCTGGTGGCAGGAGCCGCCTGCGGGGTGGTCCTCTGCGTTCCTTATACCGACCTGGAGACCGCCCTCTCGGCGGCTGCCGGCAGCAACATCAAAATCGGCGCCCAGAACTGCCATTGGGAGGAGTCCGGCGCCTTCACCGGGGAGATTTCCCCCGCCATGCTCACCGAGCTGGGGGCGGAATATGTCATCCTCGGCCACTCGGAGCGCCGCCAATACTTTGGCGACACCGACGAAACAGTCAACAAGCGGCTGCTGGCCGCCTTGGAAGCCGGCCTCAAGGTCATCCTCTGCGTGGGGGAGACCCTCTCCCAACGGGAGGAGGGCAAAACCCGGGAGGTTCTCTCCCGCCAGGCCACAGCGGCCTTAGCGGGGGTAACAGCCTCACAGCTCTCCAACATCATTGTCGCCTATGAGCCCATCTGGGCCATCGGCACCGGAAAAACCGCCACCGCTGCCCAAGCGGGTGAGGGGAACGCTGTGGTCCGCGCCACCGTCGCCGCCCTCTATGGCGGGGAGGCCGCCGAAGCTCTCACCATCCAGTACGGCGGCTCGATGAAAGCCTCCAACGCGGCCGAGCTTCTTGCCCAGCCGGATGTGGACGGCGGCCTCATCGGCGGCGCATCGCTGAAAGCGGCAGATTTCGCCGCCATTGTCCAAGCGGCATCCAGATAAGATGGGGGAGAATTCAATGAAAAAACCACTGGCCCTTGTCATACTGGATGGGTATGGCCTGGCCGATCAAACCGAAGGAAATGCGATCCGGGCGGCAAAGACCCCCAATCTGGACCGCATTTTTGCTGAAAACCCCCACACCCAGTTGCAGGCTTCCGGCCTGGCTGTGGGCCTGCCGGAGGGGCAGATGGGCAACTCCGAGGTGGGGCACACCAACATGGGCGCGGGCCGGGTCGTCTACCAAGAGCTGACCCGTATCACAAAATCCATAAAGGACGGGGATTTTTACCAGAATCCCGTCCTCCTCGCGGGAGTCCGGGCCTGTAAGGAGGGGGATAAAGCCCTCCACCTGCTGGGCCTCCTCTCGGACGGCGGGGTTCACAGCCACCTTTCCCACCTGTTGGGCCTCATCGAGCTGGCCAAGCGGGAGGGGCTTGAGAAGGTCTATGTCCACGCCTTTTTGGACGGGCGGGATGTGCCGCCTCACACTGCCGGCATCTACCTGAAAAAGCTGGTGGAGGGGATGGAAGCCATCGGGGTAGGGAAGCTGGCCACCTTCATGGGCCGCTATTACGCCATGGACCGGGACAACCGCTGGGAGCGGGTGGAGCGGGCCTATGCCGCCATGGTCTATGGGGAAGGCAGCTACAACCCCGATTATGAGGATGCTCTGGAAAAATCCTATAAAAAAGAGATTACCGATGAATTTGTGGAGCCCACCGTCTGCGACCAGCAGGGGATGATCCGGGAAGGGGACACGGTGGTATTTTTCAACTTCCGCCCCGACCGCGCCCGGGAGATCACCCGTGCTTTGGTGGACCCGGAATTTACTGGTTTTAACCGGAGATTGGGGTATTTCCCTCTCCATTACATCTGCATGACCCAGTACGACGCCACCATGCCGGGGGTTCAAATTGCCTTTCCGCCGCAAAAGCTGGAAAACACCTTGGGGGAATACCTCTCCGCCCACGGCAAACGGCAGCTGCGCATCGCCGAGACCGAGAAGTATGCCCACGTCACCTTTTTCTTCAACGGTGGGGTGGAGGCGGTCTATCCTGGTGAGGACCGGGTACTGATCCCCTCTCCCAAGGTAGCCACCTACGATTTGCAGCCGGAGATGAGCGCCTTTGCCGTCACGGAAGAGGCCCTGCGCCGCATCGACAGCGGGGAGTATGACGTCATCATCCTCAACTATGCCAACTGCGATATGGTGGGTCACACCGGTGTGTATGAAGCCGCAGTCAAAGCGGTGGAAGCGGTGGATGCCTGTGTCGGCCAGCTGGTGGACCACCTTTTGAAGGCTGGAGGAGCTGCCCTTATCACAGCGGACCACGGAAACGCAGACCAGATGATGGCTGAAGATGGCAGCCCGTTTACCGCTCACACCACCAACCCGGTGCCCTTTGTCGCGGCGGGGATTTCCCGCGGCCTGCGGGAGGGTGGAATCCTGGCGGACATCGCCCCCACCATGTTGGAGCTGCTGGAACTCCCCCAGCCCACCGAGATGACCGGTCGGTCTCTGCTGCAATAAGGAAAATCTCTCCATTTGTTCACAAATTAGCGGTCAATCTTTCACAAAGGTGTATTGTACTTTCAAAAAAAGGGTATTATACTAAAAACAGTATTCATCATCTGCCGTGGCCGTCCGCCCGGCATAGACGGGAGGAAATACCATGAAAAAAGGTTATCTCATATCCATTATTGCGCTTTTGGTCGCCCTGGTGGGCGTTGTAGTGGCCCTTGCCGCCTACTTTAAACGGAAAAACGATGCCCTTTGTGACGAGTACGGCGACGACCTGCTGGGCGCAGAGCCTGATGACCTGGACTACTATTCCACCCAGGTGGAGCCCAGCTGTGAAGAAGAGGAAGCCCAAGCGGAAGTGCCCGCTGAGGAGCCTGCTTCTGGGGATGAGGAGCCGGTAGCCAACATAGAAGAATAGTCTCAAGAAAAAGTTCGATAGCATCTGAAAAAACTTCTTGACAATCTCTGCTCGCTGTGGTATTCTATATAGGCACCCAAAGAGAGTGCTTAATACAATATCGCGGAGTGGAGCAGTTCGGTAGCTCGTCGGGCTCATAACCCGAAGGTCGTAGGTTCAAATCCTGCCTCCGCAACCAGCAGTGTGTGCATCGGTTTCGATGCACACACTTTTTTGTGCCCGGATTTCCAAGTCACAGACAATATGGATGCTCAATGTAGCCGTCGGGGGCCGTCATTTTTCACACCACCAGGCTGAACAGGCTCAGCTGAAACATATAGTGAGAAACAGCCTGCTGGATAATTCCGGCAGACTGTTTTATTGAGAAAGGATAAACCCCTTGTGAAGCCTCTCCCAAGAGAGGAGATGCTGCATTTTCCACCTAGCCCCGGCAAGCCGCCAAGATATAATCGGTGAAATAGGGGCGGGGGGCGTAGCTGTTTTCTGGGTAATGGCTGGCGATTACCGTCACCAGATCCAGTTCTGGCACCACAAAAATATATTGTCCCCACGCGCCAAAGGCGTAGTAGGTGTCATACCTTCCCTCGCCGAAGGAGCGGATCCACCACTGGTAGCCGTAGGAGCCGGTCCCGTCCCCGGCGCCGTTGTTTTGGGCGGTAGTGGACTCTTCCAGCCACCACTGGGGGATGATCTGCTCCCCGTTCCAAAGGCCGCCTTCCAGATATAGCTGTCCAAATCGGGCGGCATCCCGGGCGGTCATGGAGATCCCATTGCCTCCGTCCACAATACCCTGAGGATCGGTCCCCCACTGGACGCTCTCTATGCCCAGAGGATCAAAGAGCACCTGTTTGGCGTAGTCCAGCATATTCATTCCAGTGGCCTGTTGGAGGACAGCCGCCAACAGGTGGGTGTTGCCGGTGCTGTAGTTGAACTGCTTGCCGGGTTGGGCAACCAAATTCCGTTCTAAAATATATTCCACCCAGTTGGGGGAAGACTGGAATTCTATCCAATTGCTGGCGCCTTCGCCCCACTCGTACCACTCCAGCCCGGAGGTATGGGTCAGCAGATGGCGCAGGGTGATCTGCCCCTTGCCTTGGTCCCCTAGCTCCCGCACCTGGGGCAGGTATTCGGACAGCAGGTCGTCCACCCCGCCCAAGAGCCCCTCTTGGATTGCTATGCCCACAAGGGCCCCAGTAAAGGATTTGGAACAGGAGTGCAGCGGGAAAACGCTGGTTTCATCATAACCCGTTTGATAAAATTCATCCACAATGACCCCATCTTTGGCTGTGACCATAGCATAGACCGACGAGTCCGCCAGCGCCTCGTGAAGCAGTTGGAGCCGCTGCGGGTCCATATCGTGGTTTTCCGGCAGGTCAAATTCCCAGCGGCCGTTCTCTTCCGGCGAAGATTCCTCCTGGGAAGAAGAGTCTCCGCCATGGGAGTCCCCCTCTCCACCCTGCGGCTGGGAACAGCCTGCCAGCAGGAAAAGCAACGCGCACAAAACACACAGCCATTTTTTCATCGTCATCGCAACCCCTTTTTCTTAGCTTTAATATGGTTATTTTACAGATTGGAGCCAGCTCTAAGGCAAGTGAATTTTTTGTGAACCCCAGCCAAATTCCTGACCGCTCTTGAGATTGCCGCCTTATATTCCCGCGGGCAGGGGAGAGCTGCCCGGCGCCTCCCGTTGTGGGATGGGCGGATTTGTGCTACAATAACCGCAGAGCGGTTATTGGGGAAGAAATCCCTTTCAGGCGAAGCGCCTTGCGGCAAGGCGGCCCCTGGTGGAACAGGGCCGGCGCGGCGCTGTTTACAGATCCCAAAGATGGGGAAAGATCGAAGAAAAGGGCCCGGGTAGACCCGGGCCGGTTAGGTGAACGAAGGTTATGAAGAGATTGGCCGTTGGCATCCTGGCCCATGTGGACGCGGGGAAAACCACCTTGTCGGAGGGGCTCCTCTACCGCAGTGGGGCGCTGAAAAAATTGGGCCGGGTGGATCATAAAAACGCATTTTTGGACACCGATGCCCTGGAGCGGGAGCGGGGGATCACCATCTTTTCCAAGCAGGCGGTACTGCCGCTGCAAACGGCGGAGATCACCCTGCTGGACACTCCGGGGCATGTGGATTTTTCCACCGAGATGGAGCGCACCCTCCAGGTATTGGACTATGCTATTTTGGTCATCAGCGGTTCCGACGGGGTACAGGGACACACCCAGACCTTGTGGGACCTGCTGGCACGCTACCAGGTGCCCACTTTTTTGTTTGTCAATAAAATGGACCTGGCGGGGACTGACCGGGAGGCCCTTCTTTCCCAGCTGAAACGGCGCTTGGGGGAGGGGTGCGTGGACTTCGGCCTGGAAGGGGACGCCTTGTGGGAGGCTGTCGCCCTCTGCGATGAGGATGCCCTCGCCCAATATCTGGAAGAGGGCCAGGTGGGGAAAGAGGCCATCCGCTCCCTGCTCGCGCGGCGCAGGCTGTTCCCCTGTTACTTTGGCTCTGCCCTCAAGCTGGAGGGGGTGGATGAATTCCTCGCCGGGCTGGAGGAATACACCCAGTCCCCGGCCTACCCCACCGAGTTTGGAGCGCGGGTCTATAAAATTTCCCGGGACGCCCAGGGGAACCGCCTCACCCACATGAAGGTCACCGGGGGGAGCCTAAAGGTGAAAGCCCTGCTCACCGGCGGGGAAGGCTGGGAGGAGAAGGTGGATCAGGTTCGCCTCTACTCCGGCGCCAAATACCAGATGGTGGAGGAGGCCCCGGCGGGGACAGTCTGCGCGGTGACCGGCCTTAGCAAGACCTATCCTGGTGAAGGGCTGGGCTGGGAGGAAGGGGGGAAAGCCCCGCTTCTGGAGCCGGTGCTCACCTACCAGTTGCTGCTCCCCGAGGGGATGGACCCCCACACAGCCCTGCAAAAGCTCTCTCAGCTGGAGGAGGAGGAGCCCCAGCTGCGCCTTTCCTGGAACGAGGCCCTAGGGGAGATCCACCTCCAGCTGATGGGGGAGGTCCAGATGGAGGTGCTCCAGCGTTTGATCGGGGAGCGGTTTGGCCTTCCTGTCTCCTTCGGCCCTGGGAACATCGTCTACCGGGAGACCATCGCCCGCCCGGTGGAAGGGGTGGGCCACTTTGAACCCCTGCGCCATTACGCCGAAGTCCACCTGCTTTTGGAGCCGGGGGAGCGGGGCAGCGGCCTCCAGTTTGCCTCTGTGTGCAGCGAAGATGTGCTGGACCGCGGCTGGCAGAGGCTGGTTTTAACCCATTTGGAGGAGAAAACCCACCTGGGGGTGCTCACTGGCTCCCCCATCACCGATATGAAAATCACCCTGATCGCCGGACGGGGCCACGAAAAGCACACCGAGGGCGGGGATTTCCGCCAGGCCACCTACCGGGCGGTGCGCCAGGGGCTGATGAGCACCGAAAGCGTCCTCTTGGAGCCTTGGTACCGGTTCCGGCTGGAGATCCCCGCCGAATCCCTGGGCCGGGCCATGTCAGACATCCAGCGGATGGCCGGGGAGGCGGACCCGCCGGAGACCCTGGGGGAGGCCGCCCTTCTGACCGGTATCGCGCCGGTGGCGGGCTTTCAGGGCTACGCCATGGAGGTCGCCTCCTACACGCGGGGCCGGGGGAAGCTGACCTGCGTCCCGGCAGGGTACCTGCCCTGCCACAACCAGCAGGAGGTCATAGAGGCTGTCGGATACGACCCGGAGCGGGATCTGGACAACCCGCCGGATTCGGTGTTTTGCAGCCATGGGGCGGGCTTTGTGGTCAAGTGGGACCAGGTTCGGGAACACATGCATGTCCACACCGGGTTTTCCGTGTCTCAGGATCCGGAACCGGTTTCCCAGCCCGTCCCGTCCGCTCCATCTGCACCTGCCGCCACCATCTTTGAGCTGGACAAGGAACTCCAGGCCATCTATGAGCGCACCTATGGCCCCATCAAGCGAAAGGACATCCTCCCCCGGGGGGAGCGGGGACAAAACCCTTGGGACCGGCGGGAGACGGCACCTCAAGAAGGGGGGCGGGAGTACCTCCTGGTGGACGGGTACAACATCATCTTCGCCTGGGAAGAACTGAAAAAAGTCGCCCAGGACAACCTGGATACCGCCCGCCAGCTGCTGATGAACCTGCTGAGCAACTACCAGGGGTACCGGCAGTGCGAGGTCATCCTGGTGTTCGACGCCTACAAAGTCCCCGGAAACCCCGGGGAGGTGAGCCGGTTCCACAACATCTATGTGGTCTACACCAAGGAGGCGGAAACCGCCGACGCCTACATCGAAAAAGCCACCTATGAGATCGGCAAGCGCCACAAGGTGCGGGTTGCCACCTCGGACAACTTGGAACAGCTGATCATACTGGGCCATGGGGCCATCCGGGTGTCAGCCGACCTGTTCCGGGCGGAGGTGGAACAGGTTGGGGAGCAGATTTCCACCATCCTGACCAAAGCTGCCCGCAGCGGGAAAAACCTGGCGGTCAAGGACGCCCTGGACCGGGCGATGGGCGGCGCCAACACAAAAAAATAACCCCGGTTGGGGAAAAGAGAAAGGGGGAGCGCAGCCAATTTGGCTGCGCTCCCCCTTAGATTGTATTTGGGTGGAAATCCTGAGGGATGGTTATCCCTGCTTTGCTTTCACCCAGAAGGGGTCCAGGTTGTCGCTGAAGAACCGCCCGTTGAGGACATGCTCCATCAAAAAGGTTTTGCGGTCCTCAGGGAGGGTGCAGTCGGCGAGAATCTCCTGGAAGATTTTTTCCTCTTCCACCCAATCGGCAGTCATCCTCACCACCGGGGCGGTGTTGTCTGCATCCAAAAGGAGCAGCTTAGGTCCGCCCTCCCGGTTATCCCAGGGCTCCCACTGGGGGAGCCCTGCCCCGTTGGGGTCTCCGGTGTGGACAAAGTTGGAGAGATACTGCCGGTACACCTGGGCTAGGGCCTCCCTGCCTGGACGGTTCCGGGAGGTGAACACCTCCGGCGTCACCGCGTAGGAGGGCCGCTCAATCCCCATGGTGAGGAAGAGATCCAGGCCGTGGGCCCCGCCCATCCGCATGGAGCCCAGTTCCCCAGTGACCTCCGGGTTCATCCCCCACAGGCACCGGCCTGCGTAAACGGGGGGCTGTCCCAGCTGGGCGGAGAAGGCTTTGGCATTCTGCTCCCCATTGATGTACCCAAACAGGGCGCTGCCGTAGCGGGTGACAAACCGGTATTCCTCCACCACCTGGGGGTCGGTGAAGTCCGCGCCCTGGAAGGCTGGGTCGCTGTTGGCGTTGGCGGTGAATTCATGGCCGCCGCTGAGGACCATCATCGGCACCTGATAGGATTCCCCCCGGGCAAGCACCTGGAACCCCTCCTTGGGGATGGTGGCCCCATCGGCGAAGAGGTGGGGGAACACCGCCATGCGGATGGCGGCCCCGGCCATCAAAGGGCCGAAGCGCAGGGCGTCCACCCCCATCAGGTAATCCCGCACTTCAGGGGAGGCGGAATCCAGCCAGGCGGCAGCCGATGGCAGGTCGGGGGCCTTGCCGTCCTCCACCACAAGCCGGGCCAGGGCCTTGGTGGCGATGGAAGCCCCTTTTTCCGGGTCGGTGGTGGTAAAGCCGCCGCTGAAGGTGACCGCCCGGGAAAAGCTGCCCCGGAACAGGGGGGAGATCAGCATGCACAATAGGTCCCGGGAGCCGGAGGAGTAACCGCAGACGGTCAGGTTGCCGGCGTCGCCGCCAAAGGATTGGATGTTTTCATGGACCCAGGAGAGGCTTTTTTTGATATCCAGCAGGCCGAAGTTGCCGGAATCTTCCAAGGGGTCGCCGGTGCGGATGGCCTTGATGTTCAGCCAGCCCAGGGCGCCCAGCCGCAGGTTGATGGTGACCACCACGGCGTGCAGGGCGTCGGCCATCAGCGGACCGTCCATCAACTGGCCGGAATCGGTCTGGTTGTTGCCCCCATGGATGAAGAAGAACACCGGAAGGGTCTCCTGGGTGTCGGGACGGAAGACGTTGAGGTAGAGGCAGTCCTCGCTGCCGACGACGGCGGTTCCCTGCTTCTGCACCGAAACGGGGCCGAATTGTTTGGCTGGGCGAATGCCCTCCCAGGGGATCGGGTCTTGGGGGGCGCGCCAGCGCAGCGGGCCTACCGGTGGGGCGGCGTAGGGGATACCCAGCCAGCAAAGGACGCTGTGCTCTGGGGAACGGATGCCCTCCAGCCAGCCAGAGGCCACCTGGCGGAGCAGGGGATTGGATGGATGTTCCATAGGCTTCCTCTTTTCTTGCGTATTGATGTCCTCCCAAGAATAGCACATTCCCCATAAGCTTTCAAACTGTTACAAAAAAATTAGGAATTTTGTACAATCCCGGACAGGTTTTTCCGGCGGCAGCCAGGGGAGCGATCCCCCAGAAAAAGGAAAATCTCCCCTTCCCAAAAGGAACAGGGAGATTTTTTGTTAGAGCTGGATTTCCTCGCCGGGGCGGACAACCAGTTTGCCGGGAGCATCGAAAGCGTTGGCCATCTCCTCGTCAAACAGCCCGCCGGGCTTCATGTGGATGGGGATGTTGTGCTTGGCCCCGATGAGCCGGGCGCATTTCTGGGCCTCCTCCCGGTCCATGTTGTAGACGCCGTCCATACACAGGAGGGCATAGTCCAGGTGGCGGGCGGCAAACCCGGCCATGGCGTCGGTAGTGGAGGTGTCCCCGGCGGCGTAGATGGTCACCCCATCCACGCGGAGGATGTATCCAACGCACTCCTCTTTTTTGTGGTTTTTGTTGTAGGCGGGTACTGCTTCCACCTCCGTCCCACAGAGGGGGAAGGTGCGGTATCTGCCCCCTTCCAGGGCCTCCTGATGGGTGATTACCTGGCAGCCGGGCTTTTGGGTGACCAGATCCAACTTGTTGTGGTCGTAGTGGCCGTGGGTGATGAGCACGCCGTCAGCGGGCAGATCATACCCTTCCCCGGCAAAGGGGTCCACATAGATCACCTTGCCCTCACCAGTGGTGATGCGGTAGCTTCCGTGTCCTTGGTACAGCAGTTTGGCCATGAGGCGTTCCTCCTTTATCCGTCAATGGTTTTTGCGTCTTGGGATGGGGTCCCATTTAGTCCTCTTCCAAAATGGCCTGCACCCGGCCCACCTGGTCCCCTTCCCGGAGCATCACTTTAATGCCATGGGGGTGGGTGGGGCTGTTTGTGAGGATGCGTTTGACATGGCCCCGGGTCAATTTGCCGGTGGGCTGGTCATTTTTTAAAACAATGTCCACCAGCGCGCCGATGGAGATGTTATTTCTTATTTTGCCGTCCATGGGGAGGGCCTCCTTCCTGGTTAAATCTCTAGTTCAAATCTTTCCAGACCCACCATTTTAGCTTTTCCGGGTCCGGCTCGGGGGTGTTTGCGTAGTAGACAATCATCCGATAGAGGTACAGCTGGCACCGGTCGATTTTGACGCCGGTCAGCAGGCACTCCCGGTCGTAGAGCTCTTGAGGGTCCGCCCCCTTGAGGGAGGCGATGGTCGTGTAGCCCAGGGAGAGGAGGGAGGCTTCGGTGGCCTCGCCCACATAGGGGATGGTCCGCAGTTCCGTTTTCATGGGAAATTCCCCCTTACGACTCCAAAAAGGTGGCGATCTCCGGGAGGGATTTGCGTTTCTTGGGCCGCAGCCCCTCCTTTGCGGCGCACCCGACGCCGATCACCAACCGGATGCGCTTCTCCTTGGGGATGGGGAGAAGGTTCTTTAACTTGCCCTCATGGAACCAGCCCATGATGCAGGTGGAAAGTCCCTGCTCGGTGGCGGCCAGCACTAGGTGGGCAGTGGCGATACCGATATCGATGGAGGCGTATTCCTGGCTTTTGACCATGCCGCCCAGCCGGGCCGAGAGGGTGGCTTTTTCCTCCACCACCACGATAAAGGCGGGGCAGTTTTCGCTGAATTTGTTCATCCCCAGTCCCTGAAGGCACTCGGCTACTTGGGCCGAGAGCTCCGGCCGGTTGACCACCACGAAACTCCAGGGCTGGCTGTTGCAGGCGGAGGGGGCGATGCGGGCCGCCTCCAGGCAGCGGGTCAATTGTTGGTGGGAGACCGGGCGGTTGGGATCGTAGTTCCGGCAACTCTCCCGCTGGGAGATCAGGCTAAAATAGTCCATAATATCCTCCTTTTTTGTCGAATGACAGTATAGATTCAATTCAAAATTGCCCCTTGTATAATAGAATAGGTGTGCTTTTTCTCCGATGGCTCAGTATACTCTACCTACATAGTATATCACAAATCTCTTTTAAATTGGAAAAATACCGGGGCCGCCGTGGGGCAGGAGGGTTTCCCCCAATTCCTTGAAAAAAAGGGGAGTGGTTCCACTTTGGCATAACTGCTTGGTTTTTCTGGTATCTTACTGCAAATGTTCTTTTCTTTTGGTCAAGCTTTGTGTAGTTTTGTCCTTATCTCTCCAAAGCCGTCAATTTCTAGTACCCTTAAAAAATAAAGTAAATAAGGAGGTTTTTTCAATGAATCTTGTAGAACAGACCTTGCTCCGGCTTGGGGGACATGTGGCAAACATCAGCTATCAAAGGTTCCTGCATGTGATGGATCTTATTTTGCAGCAGGACGTCTTCCCTTCCGGCCAACTGATGTCCAAGATCTACAGCCAAGCTGCGCGGGATTTGGATGTCAGCCGGGACGTTCTCGTGCGATCGGTAGCTAGAGTGGTAGATGACATGTGGTACAACGGCAACCCCAAAATTCTCAAAGAGATCTTAGAGGAAAAACCGGAGTACAAGCCTTATCCCAAGGACATGCTCTACTACCTGTACAGGTACGTCCAGAAAAAGGAGAAGGAGCAGCCTGCCGAACTGGTGAAGGTCTAGTTCGGGGAGTCCCATCCCAGCTGCCCCCGGAGGCTTTTTGAGCCGCCGGGGGTAAAAAATTGCCCAATCAAAGCCCCCTCCCCCAATGGTTTGGAGGAAAGGGCGGTTTTACCCCAATCCCTATGGAGGGTAGCAAGCGCTGCACCTATTCTTAAGGGGGGCCTTATCCTCATCTGTGGAATTGGAAAGATCTGACATAAAAATTTCAAGGATTTGTAATAATGTAACCATGCTGTGACTACATGCCGGTATGATGAATCCATACAATGGTGTAAAAGCGAGTCCTGTTCGCTTAAACAACAGTATTATATCGCATTCGGGCGAATGTAGAGAGGTGGTTATTTCATGAGGAGAAAATCGCTTTCTATAACGACAAAACGATGTATTGCATTCTTCTTGACACTTCTGATGCTTTCAGGCAGTGTTGTAAACTTGGGCGTGAATGTGTTTGCAGCGGAAGCGGCCTCCACCGTTGTGGAGATCGACGGTGCTGCTGTGCGTAAAGCTTATGCTGACGGTGAAGTCTTAACCGTCGACGAAGTGCTGGAAAATCTGCCCAGCTTTACAGCGGATACAGAAGAAGAGACAGAAGCATTGAACCAAGCCCTGGCAGATGCACTGCGGGAGCAGCTGTCCGAACAGGACGGCAATTGGCTGGAAGTGGTGGAAAACCGGGAGCTGGACGGCAACGGAAACATTCGGATTTTAGTTGCTGTCCGCTTGGCCCTGTCCGATGCTGAGGCAGAAGACGCAAAACCGGAGATTGTTGGCGTCGAAGTCTACACCATCAACACCGGGCTAAGTGAAGAAAAGATAGAAGTGCGGTTGTTGGGTGAAGAAACCCAGGAGACCATCAGGGATACCTATGCGCTGGAATCCAAAGAGGTTGAGTCCGAAAAAAAGCCGGAGAAACCAGAGGGCAAACCTGTTGGCCCCAGCGGCAGTTCCAGCAGCGAGCCGGAGGTCAGCCCCAGTGAGCCTTCCGTCCCTGGGGAAACCCCCAGCGAGCCGGTAACCCCCGATGAGACTCCCAGTGAGCCAGTCACTCCCGTGGACCCCGACAGTTCCATTCCCACCCAGCCTGTAGATCCCGAAGGGAGCGAACCCACCGAGCCGGAAGAGATCCCTGAGGAAACTCCTTCCGATCCTTCCACCGATGGGTCTGATGAGGCCGAAGAGCCCACAGAAGTTCCTTCTGAAACTCCCGGCGAGGGTGATTCTGACGGTTTCGAGGAAGACTCCACCGGCAACGATACCTCGGACAATGATTCTGAGGGTGTGTTGGTTGCGTCCATCGACGGCCGCATTGTCCTTTCAGCATTGGTAGAAAACGAATTTGGCTCCAATGAAGGCGAAGATATCACCGATCCCTCTGACAATGGCGAAGACGGCGAGGATGACAAAGACGTCACCGACCCCTCTGACAATGGCGAAGACGGTGGGGATGACCAAGACGTCACCGACCCCTCTGACAATAGCGAAGACGGTGAGGATGACCAAGACATCACCGACCCCACCGAGGATGACAAAAAAGACGATGATAAGCCTGCCATCGAGGATGAAGAGGAAGAACCCACTTTCACTGCTTCTGCGGAAAAGGTGGAGAGCAAAGACCTGGGTTCTGTCAAGAAGGTGACAATGACCGTCGCCCCTTTCTCCTTCCAGAAGACTAGCTTTGTGGTGCAACCTCTGTCGGTGACCCAAGGCGAAGGCCAGCTCCTGATCAAAAAGGTGGATGGAGAGGGCAACCCCATCCCCGGTGTCACCTTTACCGCAAAGGTCACTGCGGAAGACGTTTTTAAGCATCAATTCTTCGGTACTTATTATACCGATGGCAGCGCTGAGATTCCCGTCACCACCGATGAAAACGGGGAAGCGGTGCTGAACTACACCGGTTCTTTTCAGGTAAAAGATACCGATAGTAGAGATACAAAGACCATCAACGGCAAAGACTATGCCTTGACCATTGAGCTCTATGAGACCGGCGGTTTGGATGAGTATGAGGCTGCTGATCCCAAGACCCGGTTGATCCAGTTTGAAAAGGAAGAGGATGCTACTCAGCTAACCGTTTCACGGCGTCCCGGGGTAAATACTGACTATGTCACGGATTATTCCAAAGAGTCTACTAGAAGGCCCTTTGTCACCGTGCAAAACAAGAAATCCGTTAATTCGGTGCAGCTTCGCGCTTTGGCCATTGGCCAGTCCGGCTTGGAGTTCACCTATAGAATTACGGTGGACGGTGTGCCCTATAACGGCACTTTGACAAGCAAAAATGGGAATACTGTGACCGCTGAGAATGGCTATGTCACAATCCCCCAGGACAACGACAATGGAGACTACACCTACACCATCACTGGCATTGGTGCTGGTAAAAATGTGGTGATTGAGCAGACCGGCAGCGCAGGGTGTAAACTGATCCGGTTGCTCCACGGTTCAACGCTGTTGGATTTGGGCCCGGCCTCCTTTGAATCCAAGAAAGGGGACAATGGCGCAATCATCTTTGTAAACGCCAAAACCGGCACTGGCGGCGCAACCGGCTCTGCGTTGGAATTGACCAAAAAGGCAATTCGCAACGATGCGCTCAGCACCGGCAACGACATCATTTATGATATGGAGTTGACCGTGGCAGGCAAGGGCAAAGTCACCGAGATGGAGACACCTGTCAATGTCATTTTTGTCATTGACCGATCCAGCTCTATGCGGGATACAGTGAGCGGCAATGGATATGGTAATGGCGGAGATAACTCCCGCTGGAATATCACCCGCCGCTCCATCAACACTATGGCGGAAAACCTAATTAAATCGAATAGAAACAGCCAGGTTGCGGCCGTGTACTTCCAGGATGAGAAAGGCGGAGTCATTTCCAATTGGACCTCCAATGTCGGAGAAGAGTGGATCACCTTGGGCAACCCGGGTACCGGTTATGGCACCTATGCAGCTAAGGGATTTGAAAAAGCTTACGAACTGCTGGGGCAGCGGGGTAACAACTATCCCACCTATGTGGTGTTTATGACCGACGGCGATGAAAGCGATGGGGCAGACGGTGTTAACAGGGCAATTGCCGCCGCTAAGAAGATCAACGCGGATTACCCTGAAGTCCAGATTCACACCATCGGCATCAGCAACGATCCCGGCACAGCGGTACTGAATCCCCAGGGCGAGAACCGCTATCAGGATTCTTACACCAAAGCGACCAAAGAGACAGATATTTCCAACACCTTCACCGGCATTCTCAATATGATTTTTGAGAATTACGAAATCCCCGTGGTCACTGACCAACTGAGCGGCAACGTGGAGTTGATCCAAGGAACCCAAAAGACTTGGGTCAATGATACAGAAGTGTCTGGCGAGGTGGTGTTCAACGATCGCAACGACACCTTCACCTGGACCATCAATGCAAAAGATGGGGACAAAGCAATTTTGGATGGTATGGAAAACGTCCATAAGCTGACCTACCAGGTGAAAGTCACCAATGGGAGCACTGACTACACCAATTTGGCAGATCCGGATACCGGTACCCATGCGAACGATAAAGGTTGGTTCTCCAACGGGGTAGCGGAACTCCGCTGCCGTGGCGTGTATACCGAAAGCTTCCCCAAACCGGTTGTTCAAACCAAAGTGGTCATCAACAACCAGGATATCGACATTGTAAAAATCGATGCTGATAGCAAGGCAGCTCTGTCCGGCGCCGAGTTTGTCATCAAGAGGGGGAGCAAAGAAGTTGCTGCCCTGACAACTGGCGCAGATGGTACAGCCAATATGAAGCTAGATGTTTTGGCTCAAGAGTTCGGCGGCAACCCCACAGCGGGCACAAAACTGACCTTTACAATTGAGGAAAAGAAATCTCCGGAGAACTACGCACCGATCTCCGGCACAATTGCCACTTTTGACGTGGAGTATACCGGTAGCATGTTCCGCATCGCTAAAAACGGCGAGAACGATGTGTTCACCGTAAACAGCGACAAGGCAGAATACTCCATGGAGAAAGGCACCCTGACCGTGAAGAACAGCCTGGGTGCGAAGGGTATCACCACCACAGTGGAAAAGAGCTTCAAGAGTGGGGATGCTACTGATCTGGGCGGCAAATCCTACACCGTTCGGATTAGCGATGGCGCTGCCACGGTGAAGGATTTCACGGTGAGCGACCCATATACGGTCGAATTTACCGGTGGAGACGCTCCTGCCCTAGAAGCAGGGAAGGAATACACCGTCACCGAAGTAATCCCCAATGGGGCGAACTACACCTTAGACGGCGAGATCTCTATCGAGGTTTCTTATCAGGGTGGTGAGAAGCAAACATCTGCTGGTTCCTTCACAATCCCCCGCGAGAAATTTACAAGCGTTACTGGAATTACCATCCGCTTGACCAACAAAGCAAACCGCGGAAACATCGAGTTTACCAAGTATGGCCAAGAGGACAACAAGTTGGCAGGCGCTGTATTTGGTATCTATACAGATCCGGCATGCGCTACCACAGCTTTTGCAACTGCGACTTCCGATGCTGAGGGCAAGGTTTCCTTTGCCAACATCCCGGTCGGCACCTACTATGTAAAAGAAATCTCTGCCCCGGATCATTACCAGGTAAGCGATACAATCTACTCTGTAGAAGTGACCAACGGCGGAACCGCAAAGATCAATGATGGCAAAGTGGTAAACAACTACGTCAATGATGGCTCCATCACCGTTGTGAAGAAGCTGACAGAAGGCACCTCTTGGGAGTTTGCCAAGGATGCTGCGTTTACCTTCACCGCCACCAAGGGTGGTGTAACCCACACCGGTACCGCCACATTTAGCAGAGAAGAAGACCTGGAAAATGGCGTCACTGTCCTGTGGGCGACTGCGGACGGTACCGTTTCCAGCCTCACTGGCTTGGAATACGGTGCTTGGGAGATCAGAGAGGCCAGCTCTGGCAATTTGTTCGAACTGAGCAAGGCTGAAGGAGACGGTCAAAACGTTGCAATCAGCAACAAGGTCGCCACTGCGACTTTGGGCATTGCGGACCAAGACGCAACGGTAACTTTCACCAACAGTCCCAAGCAGAATGCGGGCAGTATCAACATTTCCAAAGCTGTTACAACCGCGAACCCGACTTATACTGGCACTTTCCCAGTTGGTGTTTACACTAAACAAGGGAACGATCAGATGGTTTTAGCAGGTACTCCCATATTCTTAAATGCGGATGGAACCGTTCAAACCGCATCTGGCCTGGCTTTGGATCAGACCTACTATGTAAAAGAAGAAGCTGTAAAAGGCTATACTTTGGTTGGTATGACCGTTGGTGGGGCGCCTGTGGAGCCTGTCACCTACAACAATGAGAAATACTACCCTGTCACCCTCACCGGTACGGCGGCAGTCCAGGTTGTAGTGACCAACACCGCTGCCACCTATGGCGTTGCTATCCAGGTCGCCAAAGACCTGAAAGACACCTTCTTGTTGAAAAATGGCGATTCCAAAGAGTTTACCTTTACTTTGACCGGCCCCAATGGCTACGAGGAAGAAGCCAAAGTGACCGTAAGCAAGGATCAGCAAGGCAATCTTTCCACTGCCCCTGTGACCTTCACAAAGCCCACAAACGGCTGGGTTGCGGGTGTGTATACCCTTGCTGAGGAGAGCGACAGCCAGTACACTCTGGACGGGATGAAATCCAATATTGCAGGGTTGTCCATCACAAACGGCGTGGCATTTACCCTGACGGATGACATCCTAAGCCAGAATCCCACAATCACCTTTACCGCGACCAACAAAGTGGCTGTAGCAGAGGTTAGCTCCATTTCTTTGAAGAAGGAGATCGCAGAGGGCGCTTGGCTGATCCCTGAGAGCGGCAAGACCTTTAACTACACCCTGACCACCCCGGATCAGAAAACGATTGCGATCACGGCCACCTTTAACAAAGATGGCACCAGCAATAGCAATATCCTGGAGCAGGTGAAAGCCGCTTATGGCGATCCTGTGAAGCTCCCAGTCGGCACCTACACCCTGGCCGAGGGTGCTGATGACCAGTTCAACGCACAGAGCATGACCGCAACCGGTGCAGATACTGTAAGCAGCACTGTGAATAGCATCACCTTCGGTGTGAACAAGGATACCACCAGCATCGCCTTTGTATCCACCAATACCGTGAAGACCGGCGCTATGGATCTGGTCATCCGCAAGACCATCCCCGGTTATGCGGTTGGCGCAGACGATAAGACCTTTGCATTCACTCTGACCAAGCCGGATGGCACAACAACCGTCAAGGAACTGACCCTGGCGGCCAACGCCACCACCGGCACCGTCACCTGGGGCGAAGAAGAGCTCAAAGGCCTGCCCTACGGTGAGTACAAACTGACCGAGAGCAATTCCGGTTCGAAGTTTATCTTTGCTGATGTTACAGTGTCCGGCGAGGGGATGAACCCGACCCTGACAGAGTCAGGCGGCAAGAAGACCGGCGAAGTGGTCTTTCACTATGCCGGTGCTGGCAGCTTGGAAGTCACCTATGCGAATGAGCCCCTGCCGGAAGGCAGCGTGACCATCGAAAAACAGATGGCGGTTGGTTCCAAGGTGAAAGCGGATACCCAGTTTGTATTCGATATCATCGATCAAGCAACGGGCAACGTTGTTAGAACTGTAACAATTGAGGCAAAAGCAAATGCAAGCGGGACAATCGGCTCCGAAATGGTCGGCGGTCTGGAATTTGGCAAGACTTATGTGGTAAAAGAGCGGGCACAGGATGGGTACATCCTGGATTCTATCAGCCACAGCGCGGGGACTGCCACAATGGTGGCCGGCACGGAGTATGAAGCCAAAACCGCAGAGTTTACCCTGGAGGTAGGCAGCCCGATCAAGGTTGTGGCAGTCAACTCCAATGCCAGCGGCAGCGGCATTAGCAGCCTGACCAAAGTGTTTGAGACTAATGGTCTGGATGCAGAAGCAGTGACATTCGAATTGTACAAAGCAGTAGCCGAAGGGGAAGACCAATTGGTTGCTACTGGTACAATCGGGGCACAAAGCTTTACTGGATCCGGCAATGAGAAATCTTCGAGCGATATTGCTTGGGACACCAATCCAGCCACTCTCCCCGTGGGTGATTACTATGTGGTAGAGAGATTGGCCGGGAACAGCAACTACCAGTTCAAGAAGGCCCAGGTTGATACAGCGCCCGCAGCCACGGAAAACCGTGCGGCGTTCACCGTCACCGGCATCAGAGAAGGCGTGAACATCACCTTCACCAATGAGCCCATCTCCGGCGCGGGAAGAACCCCCAGCACCCTGACCAAGGTCCTGGACAACGGCTTTGACCTGGACACTGGCGATGTCTTTAAGATCACAGTGGAATCCAGCGACAAAACTTTCAAAGAGACAAGAGAAGTGAGCGCTTCTGAGCTGATTTCCTCCGCATCTCACAGCAAGGTGCTGGAAGAGAACTTCTCTTTGAAGAACGGCGTTTACACTGTGACCGAGGAGATCGAAGGCGGAAATTACCAATTGGCAGCAGGCGAGTACACCTACACTGTGACAACTGCGAATCCCTCTGTGGTGATGGTTGTTCACAATAAAGCAAATAGCGTTGCCAAAGACAGCTTTGCGCTGAACCTGATCAAAAAGGTGGACAGCGAAAATGCGGTAAACGACAGCTTTGACTTTGTCCTGACGGGGCCTGGCATTGCCGAAGGCGGCATTGAACTGACCTTGGAAGGTGCAGCCGGCGAAGGGAAACAGGGCAGCTTCACCCTGCCGGATACCTTCCAGTGGCAGTACGGCACCTACACCATCACCGAAAAAGAGCATGATTACTATGACTTCTATTCGGCTAGTGGTGAGACAGGAACTGTAAATCCAACAGATAGAAGCTTTAGCTTTGTTCTTGACAGCACTTTAGCTCAGCAGGGTCAGCTGACCGTCACCTTTGCCAACCACCAGAAGGCTGTAGAGGAAGGCGCAGTCACCCTGACCAAGACCCTCCAGTCGGGCGAGACCCCCTACAACTCCACCGATTCCTTTACCTTTAAGGTGGCAGAATCTGTGGAAGCTATAGAGGATGGCCGTGCCATCACTGTGAGAGCAGACGGCCAGGCGGTCAACATCCCCGGCCTGAAGCTGGGTGGAACCTACTTCATCAAAGAGACCAACACCGGCGCGGATTACAGCTTTGTAAACTTCACCGGCGAGGGCTTGGAGGATAAGGGCAACGGCGTTTATCAGTTCACCGTTCCCTCCGATGCATCGGCTGAAAATGTGTTCGCAATTACTGCGACCAACCACAAAATACCCAGAGCCATCGACCTTCCCATCTACAAATACAGCAGCAATGGCAATTCTCTTGCCGATGCCGGGTTCACCCTGTATGCGTATGAGGAGAGCAGCAATGGAAATCCTGTGGTAGGCGCGATTATCAGAGGCGAACAGACCACCGATGCACAGGGCAGACTGACCATTTCCGGCCTGGGCGAAGGCCGCTATATCCTGCGGGAGACCAGAGTCCCCTCTGGCCACTACACCCCCAATTACCTCATCGCCTTTGAGGTAAAATACAACAATGGAATCCTCACCATCGAGATGCTCAACTCCAACAGCAACTTTGCTTGGGAGGATGGCGTTCTCAACATCCGCAACCAGAGACGCAGCGGAGGCGGAGGCGGCGGTGACAGCGGCGATGATGATGACGACTACGTCACCATCGACGACGAGGATGTCCCGCTGGGCAATGTCACCATTGAAGATCCTCAGATTCCTCTGGCGGGCTTGCCGGATGCAGGCGGATTCCCAGTGGAGTCCCTCGCTCTGATTGGCGCAGGCATGATGCTGGCCGGTTGGGCACTGGGCCGCAAGAAGAACGATGAGGATGCGGAGAAATAGCTTCTCCCACCCGTGCAAGTAACAAGCTCAAATCGAGAAAAGCCGCCCTGCGTTCCAGGGCGGCTTTTCAAGAATTTTACATGGAAAGCGAGTACTGCAATGATGAACGCAAAAGACCGCAAAATGCTCTCGAAAACCTTGTTGATTGCGGGCGCTGTGCTGATGGTAATTGGTGTGGGATATGAAGCGATCAACTACCCTTGGCAGATTGTCTTGGCTAAGCTGGGCATGGCTTCCCAAAGTGCTATGGCTGACCCCAAGCCCTTGGAAAACGCCACCTGGACCACCCTCCCGGCGGAGGAATGGGCCGAGGGGGATCCCCTCAATGTCCTGCCCGCCCAGGGGAACCTGTTGATGGCCCGTCCGGAGGTGGAAAACCTAACGGTGGTGGGTTACTTCAAGTTCCCCAAGCTGGGGATTAGTGAAAACATCGTGTTAGGTAGTGATGAAGAGCTCATGTATGGAGTGGGCCATGTCAATGGAACTGCGGGTTTGGGCCAGGAGGGCAACTGTGTCCTGGCCGGACACCGAAATTACATTGTCATGCATCCATTCCGCCACCTGGACAAAGCCGCAGTAGGGGACCGTGTCATGGTGGAGGATGAGGCCAACATCTACACTTATGAGATCTACGAGATTTTGACGGTAAAGCCGGAGGATGTCTATGTGACCGAGCTGCAGGAGGGGGAGAGCCACATGCTCACCTTGGTCACCTGCACCCCTGTGCTCAACCCCACTCACCGGCTGGTGGCTTGGGCGCGCCTGGTAGAGACAATACCCAAAGCATAATTCCCCTAAAAACAGCCGCAACTGCGGCTGTTTTTTAGGTCAGCGGCCAATCTTCCCCAGAGGGGAGACAAGAGGGACTGTGTTTGGCCGTTCCGTCATAGCATGGGAAAATGGTGCGGCCTCCAGCGAAAGCGCTCATGGAACTTTTGTAAATTCTCCTAGGATTCTTTTGCCGGCTGTGCTACAATAATGAAAAGAGACAACAGTCAGCGAGGGCCTTTTGCCCGGCTGTAAGGAAGGTTTCCTTCACCGAAAGGAGAATGCATATGTCCTATCTTTTTATCCAATACCCCAAATGCTCCACCTGCCAAAAGGCAAAACAATGGCTGGAAGATCACGGGGTTTCCTACACCGCCCGCCATATTGTAGAAGAAAACCCCACAGAACAGGAGCTCTCCCAGTGGATTGCCCGGAGCGGACTGCCTATCAAGCGGTTTTTCAACACCAGCGGCCTCAAATATAAGGCGCTGGAGCTCAAGGACAAACTTCCCCTCATGAGTGAAGAGGAGATGGTTGCCCTTCTGGCCACCGATGGGATGCTGGTCAAGCGTCCACTCCTCATCGGGGAGGATACCATCCTGGTTGGCTTTAAACCCCAGGAATGGGAGAGCATCTTATAGGGGCGGGAAAGCCTAGACCATGTGGAAAGGAGGGAATGATTGTGGAAAAAATTTGGGATGTCACCGCATTGGGGGAGCTATTGGTGGATTTTACCCCGCTGGAGAGCCGCGGGCCCAACCCGGCATTTGAAGCCAATCCCGGGGGTGCGCCTTGCAATGTGCTGGCTATGCTGTCGGCTTTGGGGCGCAAAACGGCATTTATCGGCAAAGTGGGGGCAGATTATTTCGGTGGGATGCTCCACAGCGCCTTGGAGGAACTGGGAATCTCCGCCGAAGGGCTGCTCCACGACCGGACATACAACACCACCCTGGCCTTTGTCCACAACGACACCGCTGGGGAGCGGAGCTTTTCCTTTTATCGCAAGCCGGGTGCGGACAGCATGCTCCGCAGCCAGGAAGTCCCCTTTTCCCTGATTGAGCAGTCGAGGATTTTTCACTTCGGCACCCTGTCCATGACCGACGAGCCCGCTCTAGAAGCCACCCGTAAGGCATTGGACTGCGCCAAAGGGTGTGGGGCCCTCATCTCCTTTGACCCCAACCTGCGGCCCCCCCTTTGGGAGAGCCTGGCCATCGCCAAAGACCGGATGCGGGAAGGGTTTTCCGCCTGCGATGTCCTGAAAATTGCCGGGGAGGAGCTCAATTTCATCACCGGCATAGGGGATCAAAACCGGGCGGCCCTCTTCCTGATGGACCACTACCAAATCCCCTTGGTGTTTGTCACCTCCGGCAGAGAGGGGAGTGCCGCTTATTACCCCGGCGGCATCCTGCGGCAGGAAACATTCCTGGACGTTCCCACTGTGGACACCACTGGCGCAGGGGATATTTTCTTCGGCTGTATGCTGGACACCATCCTCCGCCTGGGCCCGGAGGGCTTCTCCCCCCAAGAGATGCAGGAGGCCCTTCGGTTTGCCAGCGCAGCGGCCGCTATAGTCACCACCCGGCCAGGGGCGATGCGTTCGGTGCCCCGGCGGGAGGAAGTGGATGCTTTTTTAAACGGCCATCCGCTGTAGGGCCAGAAGCTGCCCTCCGGGAACGCAATATGAGGGTTAGGTGTGTTGCCCATAGCAGAGAAAGCCCTGTTTCACAAGGAAAACCCCCGGCGAGAACCATCTCGCCGGGGGTTTCTACTTGGTTGCATTTGTTGTTCTGGGGTGAGGGCGGGAAGAAAACCACCTGCCATAAAGGTGGCTACTTGCTGTCCGTGTTTCGGTTGTGGTGGGATCTCCATGTTAAAAAGGCGGCGATAGCTACAGCGGAACCAACGACCCCCAAAGCCAGTGGGATAGAGGGGGATGCAGAAGGGACTGCAGGATCTTCCCCGCCGGAGGGGGTAATTTTGGTGAAGACCACATGGATTTCGTGGTCCCGGCTGATGTTTTCAAACAGGTAGGAGTCCGCTGGGGGGAGGGATTTTCCGTCCACCAAAAGCTTCTCGACCCGGTAACCTTTTTTAGGTTGAATCAGAAACTCAGCGCTGCTTCCTTGAGTCAGCCGGCTGATGCCGGAGGGCTGGATGGTGCCGCCGCTTCCGGTGGAGGCGAGGATTTCAAACTCCTGGAACTTGCCGTAATTCTCATCGGGGAGGGCCAGGGCAAAGGTGGTCAGATTGGAAAAATCACTGCTGACCATCCCGCCGGATACTGTGGCAGGCCGCTCTCCGATGGAGCCGTCTTCCCGCAGGTAGAGGATGGAGGCCGGGGTGCCGTCCTCTACCTTGAGATTGAAGAAGGAGACGGTATAAGGGCTCAAGGTGACTGGCTCTTCTTCATCTTGAATAGAGGCTTTGCAGAGTGCGGCCACCTTCCGGCTGGAAGAGGACGCGTATTGGGAAAATTGATTGTACAACTCCCCCTGGGCCAAAAGCGGCTCCACCAGGAATTGATTGATGTCCCGCACGTGGCTGGACACTGAGAAATAGTAGGCTTGTCCGCCGCTGGACCACTGGTAAGAGAAGGTCTTGCGGTTGCGCAGATCGGTGGTAGTGGTCAGTGAAGCAGAGCGCCAAAAATCTTCCCCCGCCAGGCGGTAATAGAGCACCGGCTGGGAGGACACCGATTCCTTTGGGGGGAGCAGGGTGCGGTGCAGAGGGTTTTGGGAAGTCTCCAGCTCATAGGAGAAGGTGAAGGGGATGAGATGCCCCCTCAGCAGAAATTGTTCCAGGTCAATGACAGGGCCTTCCGGATCCTCTTGGCTGGCTGGCTCAATGGAAATATCGGTCACCTCATCGTTGAGAATAAGGAGGCTGCCTGGGTCAAGGGCATTGTCCTCTGGAACCACTACCTGCAATTTCAACCCGGTGAAGGTAAAGGCATCTCCTCTGGGACCCAAGATGCTCTCCGGCGTCACTGTGTAGCTGTGCAAAGCGGGGGTGCCCAAAGGCGCCTCTTTATCCGAGCCGTTGTCGGTGAGGGCAAGGGGGCGGTAGATGGTCAATGTCTCCCTAGCGCGGCCGGTGACATCGCCGATCTGCCGGTCCCTCGCTTGGTAGTGGCCGTCGAGGCCGGCGACGATATCATAACTTCCTGCGGCTGCCTGGGAGGAAACCCGCAGCTGAAAGGTGGCGCCCACCGAGTGGTAGACAGACACATTGCCCAGCTTGGAGCCGTTGGGGGTGAGCCCCGGGTAGGAGATGGAACTGATGACCAAGCTATCCGGGACAAAGGTGACCCCCGCGGGCAGCTCCCCCAGATAGAGGGTACAGTCCCGCAGAATATAGGGAGATGGGTTTTCAACGAGGATGGATAGGGTGATAATTTCCTCCTCCGGCGCAATGAGCTCCTGGGAGGAGAGGGTGAGGGTGACGTTGTTGTCCAGCCGCATGGGTCTGGGTGGTGGGGATTCTTCCCCGAAGGCGGAGAGGGGGCAGAGGATCAGCAGGATGGCTAGGGAGAAAAGAGCCCACCGCTTGGGCCAATTTTGCACACATATCCCTCCCATTCGGCAAAGTCCATTTTACATACAGTAGTATTATACCATAGTTTTTTTGCAGGGAAGCAGGAAAAATTTCGGAAAGATTTTCGAATTTTTATTGGTTTTGGGATGGAATGGGGGAAATTTGCCCCCAAAAGAGGAGTGGGACAGGGGATAGCGGTTTTTTCCCGTTCCCAGGGATTTTGTGGTACAATAGCCACAGGCGAAGCCCTTTGCGGCAACAGCTGCACCGCAATTCTTACAGTTTGTGCAGACTTTTCTGACACAATAATCGCAACGCAATTTTGAGGGGGCGCCCTCCTGCGGCAAAGCTGCACTATTTTTCCTCTTTTTCTTAACTTTGTAGGAGGACAATCACGAGAACCCCATATCATGCAAAATCCCCACAATGCGGAACACCCGCACAAATTTAGAAAGGAACAGACGATGAAACTGCTGCAATTGGCCGACCTGCACATCGGCAAGCGGGTCAACGAATTTTCCATGCTGGAGGATCAGATCTATATATTGCATCAAATTCTAGATATCGCCCGGGAACGCAGGCCAGATGGAGTGCTCATCGCCGGGGATGTCTACGACAAGACCATCCCTTCCGCGGAGGCGGTCACCGTGCTGGACGGCTTCCTCACTTCCCTGGCGGACCTCCATATCCCAGTGTTTGTGGTGCCGGGCAACCACGATTCCGCCGAGCGGTTGGGGTTTGGCAGCCATCTTCTGCGGGAAAGCGGGGTGTATATTGCCGCCCCTTACCACGGCGCCGTGGAGCGGTTCACCTTGGAAGATGCCTATGGCCCGGTGGGGATCCACCTGCTTCCCTTCCTGCGGCCAGCGGCAGTGGGGGCCTGCCACCCGGAAGAAAAGGTGGACGGCTACGACAGCGGAGTGCGCCTGGCCCTCTCCCACGCTGATTTTTCCGGTGCAGACCGCCATGTGCTGGTGGCCCACCAGTTTGTCACCAGCGGCGGCAAGGAGCCGGAGCGCAGCGATTCCGAAGCCATTACCGTGGGGGGGCTGGACAATGTGGAGGTCTCCGCCTTCGACCGGTTTGACTATGTGGCCCTAGGGCACATCCATGGGCCCCAGTTTGTGGGGCGCCCTTCGGTGCGGTACGCCGGTTCCCCTTTAAAATACTCCTTCTCCGAATGGCGGCAGCAGAAAACCGCCCTCTTAGTCACTTTAAGGGGGCCAGGGGAAGAGCCAGAACTGGAAAAAATCCCCCTCATCCCCCTGCGGAACCTGCGGGTGATCCGGGGGCCGCTTGCCCAGCTGACCGCCATGGGGGAGAAGAGCCAAGATTACATTGAGGCTGTCCTCACCGACGAGGAGAGCCTGGCCGACCCCCTGGGGGAACTGCGGCAGATCTACCCCAATCTGATGCGGCTCACCTTTGACAACCGGCGCACCCAAACCCAGGGAGGCCCGGGCGTTGCCCAAAGCATCCGGGAGAAGAGCCCTTTGGAGCTGTTTGGAGAATTTTATGAGGCGCAGAACGGCGCCCCGTTGGAGGAGGAGCAGACAGCGCTTCTCTCCCAGCTGTTGGCGGGATTGGAGGAAGCGCGATGAAACCTATAAAATTGGTGCTGAATGCCTTTGGCCCCTATGCCGGCCGGGTGGAAATCCCCTTTGCCCACTTTGGGGAAGGGGGGCTGTTCCTCATCACCGGGGACACCGGCGCGGGGAAAACCACCGTATTTGACGGTATCGCCTTCGCCCTCTTTGGGGAGGTGAGCGGCTCCACCCGCACAGTGGAGGGGCTGCGCAGTGATTTTGCCTCTCCAGGGGAAAAAACCTTTGCCGAGCTGACCTTCTCCCACCAGGGCAAGGAGTACCGGGTGGTTCGCAACCCCGGCTACCAGCGCCCGAAAAAAACGGGGGAAGGCTTCACTTCCGAGCGACCGGACGCCGACCTGTTCCTCCCCGGCGGCCAGGTGGTCTCCGGTGCGGCCAAGGTCACCGCCCAGATCACTGACCTGTTGGGGGTGGACGCCCGCCAATTCAAACAAATCGCCATGATTGCCCAAGGGGAATTCCTGCGCCTTTTGCTGGCCGACAGCCGGGAACGGGCGGAAATCTTCCGCAAGGTCTTTGGCACCGGCCGGTTTTTGCAGCTGCAGCAGCAGCTCAAGGAGCAGGAGCGGGCCCTTTTTGCTAAGCGGGAGGAAAACGCCCGGGGTATCTTGCAGTATTTGAGCGGGGCACAGGTGGAAACCCCAGAGTTTGACCTGGACAGCCGGGAGATTGCTGCCGCCCCAAAGATGCTGGGGCTGCTTTCCGAGGAGATCGCCGCGGGAGAAACCCGCTGGAAAGAGTTGCGCCGCCAATTGCAGGAGGCACAGGAACAGGAGCAGCAGTTGGCCCTGTTGGAGGACCAGGCAAAGCGGCAGGAGGAAACCCTGGCTGCCCTAGAAGAGACTCGCCGGGAGCTGGAGCGGCTGACGGCCCAGGGGGATGAGATAGCCCGGCAGGGGAAGGAACTGGCCCTCTACCAGCGGGTGGAGGCCCACAGTGGGGAGTATGCCTCCTGGAAGCGGGAAGAGGCGGAGCAAAGGGAGGCGGAGGCCGCCCTAGCCCGGGCGAAGACCGCCTTAGCCAAGAAGGAAGAGGAACTCCCCGCCCTGCAAGAGGCGCTGCGGCGGGAGGAGGAGGGGGAACCCCTGCGCCGGGAACTGCAAGAAAAGATCGCCCGCCTCTCCCCCCAGCTGCCGGTGTACCGCCAGGTGGAGGAGCTGGAAAGGGAGAAGAAAGAACGGGAAAAAGAGCTGACCCAGTGGCGGTCGGATACGGCGGCCCTCGCCGGGCAGGAGGAGGAAACCTCCAAGGTCATCGCCAAGCTGGAAGGGGAATTGGAAACCCTCTTTGGGGCGGAGGCCGCCCTGGTGGAGGTGGAGCATGCCATCGCCGAGAAAAAGAAACTGTGGCAAAAGGCCGCCGCCGCCAAAGAGGACTGCGCCGCCCTGCGGGATCAGAACCGCCGGCTGAAAGAGGCCCAGCAGAGGTTCCGGCAGGCCCAGGAGGATTTTTCAGGCAAGCGGGCCCGCTGTGACCAATTGGAGGACCAGTTCCTCCAGGCACAGGCCGGGGTGCTGGCCGGTTCCCTCCGGGAGGGGGAGCCTTGCCCGGTATGCGGTTCCCTCCGTCATCCCCGGCCCGCACAGATGCCCGGCGGGGCTCCCGGCGAGGAGGATCTGAAACAGGCCCGCCAAGAGAGAGAACGGGCCTCAGCCGCCGCCCAGGAGGCCTCCCTGGAGGCCGGCAAGCTGGACGCCAAAAGCAAGGCCATGGTAGAGGCCTTGCGCCGGCGGGTAGAGGAGCTCTTCCCCGAGGACCCGGCTGGGGGCAAGTTGTCAGCCCTCATGGAGCGGATTACCACCTGTATCGCCGGGGCGGAGGAAGAACTCGCCCGCTTGGAGAAAAAGAAAGAATCCCTTTCTTCCCAGGTGCGGCGGCGTGGGGAAGGGCTGGCGGAATTGTCCGCGGCCCGGTCCCGGAAGGGGGAACTGGAGCGGCAGCGGCAGGAAACCCAGGCCCGCCAGGAAGCCGCTTC
Source organism: uncultured Merdimmobilis sp. (assembly GCF_902471145.1). Classification (NCBI taxonomy): domain Bacteria; kingdom Bacillati; phylum Bacillota; class Clostridia; order Eubacteriales; family Oscillospiraceae; genus Merdimmobilis; species uncultured Merdimmobilis sp. The sequence continues at coordinate 16,227 of NZ_CABRJC010000013.1, read as the reverse complement.
CTCCCAATTTGCCGGGGTGGAAAGCCGGCTTCGGGAGCTCACTTCCCATTTGGAATACCCCTCCCGTCAGCAAGCGGAACAGGTGCTGTGCGCCTGGGAAGAGGATTTGGGGGCCGCCTGTAGGAAGTTGGAGGAATCCCAGAAGGCCTTGGCGGCGACGGAAAAGGATCTCTACTTCCTGCGGGCGGTGTGGGAGCAAGAGGCCGCTCGGAAAGCCCAATCGGCCCGGGCAGTGTTTTTAGCGGGCCTTGTGGCCGATTCCCTCACCGAGGAGGGTTTTGCCGCCTACATGGACCGGGGAGAGGAGTTCGCCCAGGTACAGCAGCAGCTGAATCAGTACCAGCTGGCCTTAGCCGCCGCCCAGGAGCGGGAAAAGACCCTGGCTGCCCACAGTGGGGAGGGGAAGGTCATGGACCGGGAGGAACTGTCCGCCCGCCTTGCATTGGCGCGGGAAACGCGGGCCCGCCTGGCCGCCGCCGAACGGGCGGAGGACACCCGTCTAACCCACAACCGGTCGGCCTACGACAAGGCCCAGGTTCTGTTCCGCCAGCGGGGGGAGCTGGATCGCCGGTACGCCATGGTCCGGGACCTGTCCCGCACCGCCAGCGGGGAGCTGCCCGGCAAGCAGAAGATCGCCTTTGAACAATATGTACAGGCAGCCTATTTCGGCCAGGTGGTGGAACGGGCCAACCTGCGGCTGGATTCCATGACCGGTGGGCGGTATCAGCTGCTTCGCAAGGAACAGGCTGCCGACTTGCGAAGCCAGTCCGGCCTGGAACTGGATGTGCTGGATCACTACACCGGCCGAGTGCGGTCGGTGCGTTCCCTCTCCGGAGGGGAGTCCTTCAAGGCGGCCCTTTCCCTGGCCTTGGGCCTTTCGGACGTGATCCAGAGCCACGCGGGCGGGGTACAGATCGACGCCATGTTTGTGGACGAAGGGTTCGGCTCCCTGGATTCCGAATCGCTGGAACAGGCCATCTCCGCCCTGGCGAGCTTGGCCGGGGGGAACCGCCTGGTGGGCATCATCTCCCATGTGGCAGAGCTCAAAGAGCGGATTGAGCAGAAAATTTTGGTCAAGAAGGGATCCAGCGGCAGCTCGGTGGAGGTTGTCGGGGGGTGAGGGAAACTCCCCCACTCCTTTTTACCCCCTGGGATTAGCCCCTCTCAAAATCGGGCATAGTAAGAGGGAAAGCCGCTGTAGTTTCCCCTGGATGGAAGCTGACAGGCGGCCGGATAGAAAGTCTTGGCCATCTCCCCACCGGATGTACACCTCTTCTCCAAGAAAATGCCTCCAACATTTTTTCCAAAAAACAGTTGACAAAATTGTGAAAAGCGATTATAGTATTACTGTAAATTAAATGAGGCTTCTGATACCTGCCGGGGTATCTAAAAGGGAGTAGTTTTAAACTGTAGATCAACATCGTGGATTGTATGCAGTCCTGGTCTGCGGTCCGTTTAGGTAACAAGACTTTTAGAGCGTTTTTGAAATGCTTTAGAGTCTTGTTTTTTTACGCCATTCGAACCGAGGCATACAATCAGACAAGAAAAGGATGCGTGTGTATGATGTATCAAAAGAGCGTACAAGAGGCGGAGAAAGAGCTCCGCACCGACCTGTCCCAGGGCTTGACCCCTGAGGAGGCTGCCAAGCGCCTTCAGGAAAACGGCCCCAATGAGCTGAAGGAGAAGAAGGGCAAAACCAAGCTCCAGATCTTCCTCTCCCAACTCAACGACCCCATGATCTATATCCTGTTTGCAGCGGCAGCCGTTTCCATCCTCCTCAAAGAGGTGGGCGACGCCTGCATCATCCTGGTGGTGGTGCTGCTCAACGCTTTCATCGGCATGTTCCAGGAAGCGAAAGCGGAAAAGGCCCTGGAAGCCCTGAAAAAGCTCTCCAGCCCCTACGCCCTGGTCAAACGGGGCGGCAATGTGGTGGAAATCCCCGCCAAGGATTTGGTAGTGGGCGACGTGGTTGTGCTGGATGCCGGCCGCATTATCCCCGCCGACCTGCGGCTGACCAGCACGGTCAACCTGAAGATTGAGGAATCCGCCCTCACCGGCGAATCGGTACCGGTTGAAAAACACGCCGATTATGTGGCTGACAAAGAAGTTGGCATCGGCGACCGGATCAACATGGCTTACTCCTCCACCAGCGTGGCCTACGGCCGTGGTGAAGGCGTGGTTGTCGCCACTGCTGAGGACACCGAGATCGGCAAGATCGCCCAGATGATCAGCGAAGCCAAAGATGAGATGACCCCCCTGCAGAAGCGTCTTGCCGACCTGGGCAAGCTTCTGGGCGGCCTGGCTGTCCTCATCTGTGTGGCGCTGTTCGGCATCGCCGTATGGCAGCAGCGTGATGTCATGGAGATGCTGCTCACCGCAATCTCCCTGGCGGTAGCCGCCATCCCCGAGGGCCTGCCTGCTGTTGTGGCCATCGTTCTGGCCCTGGGTGTCCAGCGGATGGTCAAGGTCAACACCATTGTCCGCCGCCTGCCCGCTGTAGAGACCCTGGGCGCTGTCAGCGTGGTCTGCTCCGATAAAACCGGTACCCTGACCCAGAACCGCATGACCGTCACCCATGTATACGTCAACGGCCAGTCCAAAGACGTGAAGGATTTGGACCCCAAGGCCGATGAAACTTTCCTCAAAGGCTTTATCCTCTGCAATGACGCCTCCATTGCCGGCGGTTCCAAGATCGGTGACCCCACCGAGATCGCTCTCCTGGATATGGGCGTGCCCTTCGGCATGGCCCGGGAGGAGATGGAAACCACCCAGCCCCGTGTGGCGGAGCAAGCCTTTGATTCTGGCCGGAAGATGATGACCACTGTCCATAAAGAGCCTTCTGGCCGGGTGGTCAGCTATACCAAAGGCGCCACCGACGTGCTCCTTTCCCACTGTACCCACATCCTGGAGAACGGTGTGACCCGTCCCATCACCCAGGAGGATCTGAACAAGATCTCTGCCGGCGCCTCCCAGATGGCTACTCTGGCTCTGCGTGTGCTGGCTCTGGCCATCCGCGAGGACAACATGGCTGCTGAGGAGGAAAACCTCACCTTCGTGGGCCTGGTCGGCATGATCGACCCCCCGCGCCCCGAGGCCAAAGGCGCTGTCGCTGACTTTAAGAAAGCTTCTATCCGCACCATTATGATCACCGGCGACCACAAGGACACCGCCCTTGCCATCGCCAAAGAACTGGGCATCGCCGACAGCGACGACCAGTGCATCACCGGCGCAGACCTCTCTAAGATGACCCAGGAGGAACTCAATGCCAAGGTCAACAGCCTGCGGGTGTTCGCCCGTGTTTCCCCTGAGCACAAGGTGATGATCGTCAAAGCCTTCCAGTCCCACGGCTACATCGTCTCGATGACCGGCGACGGCGTCAACGACGCACCCTCCCTGAAGACCGCCGACATCGGCGTGGCCATGGGCATCACCGGCACCGACGTCTCCAAGAGCGCTGCTGATATGGTCCTCACCGATGACAACTTTGCCACCATCCGCGCTGCGGTGGAAGAGGGCCGTTCCATCTACAACAACATCAAAAAATCGGTGCTGTTCCTGCTGTCCTCCAACTTCGGTGAGGTGCTTACCATGTTCACCTCCATTATCGCTGGCTTGGCAGCTCCTCTTCAGGCCATCCACATCCTGTGGGTCAACCTGATCACCGACTCCCTGCCTGCCCTTGGCCTCGGCGTGGACAACAAGGAAAAAGGCATTATGGACAAAGCTCCCCGCGACCCCAACGAGAGCCTGTTCGCCCATGGCGGTATGGCGCTGGCCATCCTCTACGGCCTGGTTATCGGCGGCTTGACCCTGACTGCTTTCCTGTACTCCCCTGTCAAACATCTGACAGATGCGGGTATGGCTATCAACCTTTCGGGCATCAAGCTGATGCTGGAGAACCCCGACATCCTCGTCCATGCCCAGACTTATGCTTTCGTCACCCTGGCGATGAGCCAGCTGTTCCACGCCTTTGGCATGCGGGACACTGAGCACAGCATCTTCCAGACAAAGCCCTTCTCCAACAAGGTGATGCTGCTGGCCTTTGTGATCGGCCTGGGCCTTCAGGTGGCCGTGACCGAAATCCCCTTCCTCTGCCAGGTGTTTGGCACTGTTGCCCTCTCTATGACCGAGTGGCTGGAGCTGGCTGCTTTCGCCTGTGTACCTCTGCTGGTTCACGAGATTGTGGTTTTGGTCAAAAAAGTGGTGAAACGCTAACCTCTTTTCCTTTTCTCTTGGAAATCCCTGATAGATGAAGCAAAAAGGCCTCTCTCCCCCCGGGAGTAGGGGCCTTTTTGTTTGTTCCAATGCCGGAGAAATTTGCAATAAGGCTTGCCTATGGCCGTAAAACGCAGTAGAATAGATACATGCCTATTTTTCAAACAGGTGGGGATACGCCTCTATCTGTGCCAGGTGCGGTGAAATAATAAAAAATCGAAAGAAGAGAGAGGAGTCCTCTTTATGAACCAGTCGGGAGAAAAAGCCAACATGCGCTTATTTTTCGTCATCTGTGCCGTTTTTTATGTGGCAGCCAGCTTTGCTCACCCGGTGACCCCTTCCTTCATTAAGGAATATGGGCTCAACGACTATATGTTTGGCGTGGCCCTATCCGCTATGATGACGGTCAATTTTCTGTTTTCCCCCTTCTGGGGCAAGATCACCGGCTATATCTCCAGCCGGCGGTCGATGCTCATCGGCGGCATCGGCTACGGCATCGGCCAGCTGATGTTCGGCTTTGCCCGCACTGAGGCGATGGTGGTGGTGGCCCGGGGCTTTGCGGGTATTTTCACCGGCGCCACCTTTGTCAGCATGATGACATATGTGGTAAACTGTTCCTCGGATGAGGAGAGAGGCCAAAATCTGACTATTTTAGCTACCGTCCAAAGTGTGGCCGGTGCTTTTGGCTATCTGGTGGGCGGCCTCCTGGGAGAGATCAATATTATGGTCCCCTTCCTGGCCCAGTCTACGCTGTTGGCTGCTTGCGGTGTGCTGCTGTTCATCACCTGTAAGGATGATACCACCGAGGATATTCACACCCTCACCGTCGGTGATATCGCCCGGCAGGCCAACCCCTTTTCGGCTTTCCTGGCAGGGCGAAATTTTATGACGGTGCTGTTTGCCGTCTTGTTTGCCATGACCACCTTCCAGCAGTTGGGGTATAACGCATTTGAGCAGTGCTTCAACTACTTCATTAAGGATCAATTCGGCTTTACATCCGCTTACAATGGCCTTGTAAAAGGGGTGGTTGGCATTGTTGCCCTGGTGGCCAACGCCACGATCTGTATGTGGATCATGAGGAAAACCAATGTGAAGCGTTCGGTGATTTTTGTGCTGGCAAGCAGTGCTGCGGCCATTTCCGTCGTTGCGGTGTCAGAGGATGTGATTCCCTTCTTCGCCATGAGCATCGTGTTCTTTGCCCTCAACGCCATCACCCTCCCCATCTCTCAGAATCTGGTGGCGGCAAAGGCCAAAGGCGGGGATTCCAACCTGGTAATGGGCTTCTACAACGCAACCAAATCTTTGGGCGGCATCTTTGGTTCTCTGTTCGCCGGTTTTATGTACTCAGCAGGGCCCAGGCTGGCTTTCTTTTTTGCCGCGGCTACCCTGGGAGTCAGCACCCTGGCATCCATTGTCTATTACCGTATGGACCGCAAACAAGTTGTGGCCCAATGATAGTGCTGTGATTCTTGGAGAAAGAGATCTCCCTCACGGGAAGCGTTTCCTGAGCTGGGAGCCCAGTCGGATATTCTGGTCAGTGTGCCGTTTTAAAATGGAATAGAAAAAGCGGGGGGCGGTATGCCCCCCGCTTTTTGCGGGAAAATCTGTAAATGGGGCAACAATTAAGCGGTTGGATGACACTGTATAAAGGACAAAGGGAAGGATTTGACAACAGGGAAAACGGAAACAAATTGGAATAAATCGTGTATATTCTACCAAAAGTATGACAAATTCACGAAATATTCCCACAAATGCCCTTTTCCTTTTGCGCAACCTGTGTTAGTATGAGGGCATAACTAGAGCAGTCACCTGCGCGGTTTTGCCGCGCCTGACCAATGGAGAGGATTGTTATGAATCAGTTTATTTCGCGCATTGCCGCGCTGACCTTGGCGGTGGCCATGGCAGCAGCGCCCACTACCGCCTATGCGGCCAATTACAACGACATGGACTCGGTGACCAACACGGGGGTATCGACCAAAGTCTCCCAGAAGCTGGCGGTGCAGAAGCCTGCCCAAGACATCAAGGTCACCAGTGCGACGTATTATATCACCGGCACCTCCAACCCTAACGAAAGCTTGTATGTCAACGGCCAGCAGGTGACAAACCGCGGCAAGTACGGCAGCTTTGGGGTGTTTGTCTCCCTGGAACTGGGGGACAATGTCTTCAACTTCCAAAACGGCGACGCCACCGATTCGGTGACTCTGACCCGGGTGGCTTCTGCCGCCTATTTGGACGTGTCCACCACCAGTTATTTGACCAACCCATTCCCCACCTATGACAACGCCTTCCCCGCTGGGAAAACCATCAAGATCAAGTGCGTAGCTCCTTCCGGCGCCTCGGTTAGTGCCAATGTGGGCGGCCAAACCGTCTATCTGAGCCAGGATGTGTCCACGACCAAAAAAGGGGTTGCCGCCAACTTCTCCGGCAGTTACACTGTTCCAAATTCCAATGCGAACCAGACAGTGAACCTGGGCAAGGTGACCTATACCATGAACTACAACGGCAAGACCTCCACCTATACCTCCGCGGGGAACCTGTTCTCCATTGGGTCGGGTGCCACTTTGGTGGTCAAAGCCAACCAGAACGCCACCGCCACCTATGCCAAGGGGGATACAAGCAGTAATTTTGTCTCCATCCTGCGGATGGGCACCACCGACCGGGTTATCGGCCAAAATGACACCATGTACCAGCTGGGCATGGGAGCCTGGGTCTCTAAAAATTTGGTCACCCCCCAAACCGGCGCACCCGGTTATTGGAACGAAGTCTCTTCCATCGGGTTTGACAGCGATTCCAAAGGGGAAAAATACATCTTGGAAGGCACGGCCAACGCCCCTTTCACCGCCGAGTGGAACGGCAACAAAGTGATTCTCACCCTGTACAACACCACTGGAGTGGGCTCCCTCAATGCGGAGGTCAGCAACATCTTCACCGACATCACAGTGAACAACAAGGGGAACGGCGTATGTGAGATCACCTTTACCATGCCCAGCGCTTCCAATCTGTGGGGCTACAACGTGGAGTATAACGAGGAAGGGGAGACCACACTCTACTTTAAATACCCGCCCAAGAAGTCCTCGGATTCTGACCGACCCCTCAAAGGGATCACCGTCGCCTTAGATGCCGGTCATGGTGGAACCGATGTGGGCGCCCTGGGCACAGCGGGTGTCAAAGGCGGCCCCACTGAGAACACTTTGACTCTCGCCACTGTGCTCACCACCAAAAACCGCCTGGAGTCCCTGGGGGCTAAAGTCATCTTGGCCCGGAACAAGGATACTTACACCACCAACAATGCCCGGATGGGGGAAGCCATGGAGGAAAAGGCCGATTTCTTTGTCTCCCTGCACTGCAACAGCGTGGGTGTCACAGTGGATGCTGGCAAGCCCAGCGGCACCGAGGTCTATTATTATGAGGATCTTTCTAAGAATTTTGCTGCTGCCATCTCTGAAAAGGTGGCCAGCTACAACGGCCGTACCAACCGCGGGGCCAAATACTCTGCCTACCGTGTGACCCTCAACAGCTATGCGCCTTCCGTCCTGGTGGAGATGGGCTTTATCTCCAACCCAGTGGAGTATGATGAAATTTGCAGCCCCGAAGGCCAGTTTAAAACAGCCAATGCGGTTGCAGATGCCATCCTCGCCTCTTTGTAACGACAATTTTCTCCTAAGAGCGGAGCCCCAACACAGGGGGCTCTGCTCTTTTTTTGTGGGGGTACGGGTCCCCACACCTTGGTTTTAAGGGGCTATGCCTGCCCCTAAGACCCCAGGCACAGGGCAAGATTCCATCTTGCAGTGGTTTTGCAGGCGCTCCGCCCTGCACCCGGCAGGTACAAGGGGCCCTCGTGCCGGCCCCTAAAACCCCCGGCACTTCCTTTTATGCGGATAAAAGGAAGCAAAACCCGCCGGGGAGACCCCGGCCCCCCAACTTCGCCACAATAGGCACGCTCGGAAAATCCTTCTTAGAGGCTCTCCACGCCTCAGGCGAAGGATTTTTCCGCTGCGCGGATGCCCTCGCGGGGCTGCGAGAAGCTTGCTTTTCGGAATAACCGCCTTTTGTAGAGGGGGATTTTTAAGGGGGGCCGGACTTCGCCTGTGTCGCGAGTGGTTCGGCCCCTCTTAAATGCGCTTTTGGTCAAGGCTTTTTCGCACAAAAAGCCTTGCGCGGGCGTAGGGGTGCGTACCCCCACAAACCAATTGCAAGTTGCAATCTGGCCTTGGGGTGTGAGGGCTGGAAGCCCCAGGAAACAACAGATAAATCAATCTAAATTATATTTTTATGGTGAATTAATGGAATTGTACCATGTATTTCTTCGAACTCACGAATACACTTCTGAATCAAATAAAGTATTTGCCTATTGATGGAGCGACCCTCATACTGAGAAATATAAAACAATTTTGTATGAATGATAGGTTCTATCCGCAGTCCAAAATGCTTTGTTTTTTGCATGTTCTCCCCTCGATTCGACTCACTATATATTAAATATAAGTGTACCACTGTATTGTCTATGATGAGGTTGTAAAAATGAGACAGTTTGTAATTTTATGCCAATGTTGGCAGAGGGGGATTTTTAAGGGGGCACAGTCAGCTAACGCTGACCGTACTGACTTCGACTGTGCCGCGAGCAGTTCGGCCCCCCTTAAGTGTGCTTTTCGAGAGCACAACGCAGTTGGACAAGGGTTTCTTTCACACAAAAACCCTTGCGCGGGCGTGGGGGCGCGTGCCCCCACAAACCAATTTCAAGATGGAATCTTGTTGGGGTGCTAGGCGCCCTGCATATCCGGGTGCGGGGGTTGAAAGTCCTGGGCTTTCCTGTTAACTTTCCAGCAGTTTGCAGGTGTCGGGGTTTTCCAAAATATCCACCGTCAGGGTTTTGATCCCCAGTTTGGCAAACCGGGCGGTGAAGGTCCGCTTCTCAAAATCCAGGGCGGCGACCACCCCCAGCCCAAAATACCGGTGCATCACCCGGCGGCCCGCCTGTAATCCGTAATGCTCAAAGAGGGCGGCGCTGTCGTCGGGCTTTAGCATGGAGAGGAACCGGGAGGGGGAGAGGGATGATCCCCCCGCAGAGGCCGGGACCAGGATTTCCAGTTGTTCCCGGGCCCGGGTGATGGCCACATAGAAGAGCCGGGTCTCCTCCTCCAGCAGTTCCGGGTCGCGGGAGAGGTGGCGCTCAATGGCCATGGTGGAGGGTAGCACCCCCTCCAATGGATCGATGATATAGACGTAGTCAAACTCCAATCCCTTGGCCGAATGGATGGTGGACAGGGTCACCGGGGCGTCCCGGTTTTGGGAGGCGGCAGAGATCACCATCGATCCGGTCGAGGAATTCTTCGATGGTGGAGGTGGAGGCGGCCAGATGCTTAAGGGCCATCAGCCGCTGCTGGTTCAGTTCTAGAAGGAAGCCGTTTTCGCTTTTTTCCAGAAAGGAGAAGTACCCCAGGTCGTAGAAGATGGCGTCCAAAATTTTGGAGGGGGTCATGGAGCCGAACCGGCCGATGGTGTATTTGGCGAACATCAGCCGGGCGGTGTTAACCCTCTGGGAATCGGGGAACTCCGCCAGCAGGTCGAAGATGGTATCCCGGGTGCGGGGGTTGTCCATGGCGAATTGAACCATGGCGCGGGAGATGTAAGCTCCCAGTTTATAATACACCCGCTGGAAACTCTCCAAATCCCAGGGGGAGAAGTAGAGATTCAAGATGCACAAGACGTCCTGGGTTAGGGTCTGGCGGCGCAGGGTGGTTTTGTGGTCCTTGATGTAAAAAGGAAGGCCCTTGCGGTCAAAGAGGTCGATGAGCCCCACGGCGGAAGGATTGTTGCGGTAGAGGACCGCCGCCGTCTTGCCTGCGGGCAGCTGGGAGAGGGCGCCATAGAGATGGCGGGGCAGTTCCTCTGAGGAGGGGATTTGGGTAATTTTCACAGGGCCGGTATCCGGTCGGCGGGTGAACATCCCTTTGTCGTAGCGCAGGCGGTTGTGGCCGATGAGGCAGTTGGCGGCCTCCACCACAGAAGGAGGGCAGCGGAAATTCTGCTCCATCTTCAAAAGCTTAGCTCCGGGGTAGACCTTGGGGAACTCCAAAAGGGCTTGAGGGTAAGCCCCCCGGAAGGAGTAGATGCTCTGGTCTTCATCCCCCACCAAAAAGAGGTTGCCCTGCTGGGTGCACAGCTGCAAGAGGATGGCGTGCTGTAATTTGGAGGTATCCTGCGCCTCGTCCACCAGCACATGGGAATACCGCCGCCGGAAGGCTTCCAGAAGGTCCGGCAGCTTGCGGAAGATGATGTGGACAAAGTCCAGCATATCGTCGTAATCCATAAGATGGTTTTCTTTTTTATAGGCTTGGTAGGCGGCGTAAATCCGCCCGATGGCCGGCATACCCAGTTTGTCACCGTCCGCCTCCTGGGGCTTGACCATGGTGTTGATGAGTAGGCCGATGAGCCGTTGGGCCTCCTCCACCTGCTCTTCGTCGGCGTACTCCCCGGTGGCGGCGGAGACGATCTCCCGCAGGACCCGGGCCTTGCCTCCGGGCTCGGATTCCAGCAGGCTGGGCATAGGCTGGCCCCGCAGGGACGCATATTGTTTGAGGACAGTGTAACAGAAGCTGTGGATGGTGGAAAACCGGGGCGTCTGGGAGATCAGTTCCCCAAACAGGGCCTGGAACCGGGCAGCCATGTCCTTGGCCGACTCCCGGTTGAAGGTGAGGATGAGAATATTCTGAGGTGCTACCCCCTCGTTGAGAACCAGGTGGGCCACCCGGCTGACCAGAACGGTGGTCTTGCCGCCGCCGGGCACTGCCAGCAGGAGGGCGGGCCCCTGGGTGGCCAGTAAAGCGGCGGTCTGCTGGGGATCCAAGGGGATGCCGCGGCGATCCAGCAGGTAGGCGGGGATGTCCATGAGCAGAGACCTCCTTTCCCCTATAGGGCATATGGAACCACTTCCCCTATTATACCGGTTCCAAAGGGGGAAGGCAACCAAGGGCGGTCTCTTTTCATACCTTACAGAAACGGGGGTGAAGGAAAGAAGTTTACCGTAACGATAGAAACTCTTGTATTTATAGGGGAAAAAGGTTCATTTTACTAGATGGTTTATTGTTAAATTCTGCCCCACTTTTCTGTCACTTTTGGAACATTACTTTGCAATCATTGCAGACCTCTTTTGTTAGAGGTATATTCCATGCATTCATTCTGCTATGCCATCTCTTGTGCTTTAAAAATACTTTCCAGTCCATTTCGAGTATTTCTTCCAATTCGTAGTCAGTATTAAACCTACATATTATGACATATTCGAATTTCTGCTTGTCCGGCTCGGTCGAACCTTTTGGTTCCAATCCATAAAATACACCTGTAACATTACCACTTGTGGACTTAATACTATAACGATCTCCTTTGCGGCTAATAGCATCAATATTTTCTGTGCCGACTGGAGCAACTGCTAAGGTCGGTAATCCAGCTGTATTGTTATAGTAGTCAATGGCCAAATATTCGCCCAAATCACCAATGACATTGTTTGTACGGATTACAGACCTATCTTTTAATTCTTTAATGACCGAGGAGTAGAGAGATACTAAATCTGATGTTTTTAATAGTTTTAAGTCCATAAGGGGTAACCTCCGATTAATCAACATCTTAATTTTAGTATATCATATTTTGATGTTCCTTTCAATTTGAATAGCTATTTTGGCATGAGTTTAGCGAAATTGATAAAATGTAAAAATGAACCGGACCCTGTTGCTTTGGTTGGGAGGAAGAGGGGAGACTTAGACGCAGCAATCCCCGCCTCTCGTAGAAAAAGGCGGGGATTGTTCCTGTAAAAGTTATGCGGCTGGCTCTGCCGGGACCACCGCATCCTCCCCAAAGGAGAAGTTGTCAAAGCTTTCACCTTGGAAGATGGGGCCACCCAAATCGTAGTAGGAGAGAGACACATGGTCCCCAGGCTGGGTGAGGGCCAGCTCTTGGCTGACACCGGCATCCAGGATAAAAATTTTGTCCTGTTCGCTGGAAAGAAGGATCTTGTACACAGTCTCAGAGCCGTTGTACTCGCTGGCAATGCGGAGCACAGTGCCCTGGACGTCGGTCAGCTCTCCGCCATCCTCAAAATCGGTGTTCATGCCGGCGCCGGACATCACCACCCGGTAATCCCGCATGGCGGCTTGGATGGTCTCGCCCACCCCAACCGAGGAGTAGTTGCTGACATTGACGAAAGCGTACTGTTTAATCAAGCCCTCTGCATCCTTCAAGGTCATGAAGTAGGTGGGCTGGCCGTCCACATTGATGATGATGGGGAAGGACGCCTTATACCCCAGGTGCTGCACCTTGCCTTGGGCAGAGCTCTGGGCAGCCTCCTCGGTGGCGCCGTTCATCTGGTACAGGTGCGGCTCCTTGGTGACCATGTTGACCATGATAAAACCGATGGCGCTTTCGTCGCTGCCCACGCTGGTCAGGCCGGTGAACAGGTAGCAGTCGCCATTGTTATAGATGATGTTGTGCCCCTCAGACGGGCGGTATTTGTCCTTGTCCGAGAAGTTGAAGATGCCGTTGACGTACTCGCCTTTGTTGGTAATCTGCCGCAGGATGAAGTCCTCCGGCTGGACCCGGTCCACCCATTCAGGCATCTCCTCAATGGAGTATTTTTCCATCTCGCCAGTGGTGGCGTTGACAATGATGGCGCCAGTGGTCTCCGGAAGGGCAAAGCCGCGGGTGTATTTGTAGGTGGAGACCACCCAGTAGGGCTGGCCGTTATCATCCAGCTCAAAGGAATCGTCGGTGATGCCCTCCATCCACTCGCCTGACAGGCGGATGTGGCGGTTCAGGTCGTGAATCAGGTAGGAATTGGGGTGGTATTTGATCTTAAAATCCTCCACATACTGCACATCGTTGACATTGGTAGCCGACACCACCACATAGCCGGGGGTGCCGCTCATGTTGGTCAGCCATTTAAACACACCGGAGTGGTGCAGCGGAACGACCCATACCAGCTTGTCATTGACCATCTGAATCACCGGTTCGCCGATGTATACCTGGCTGCCCAGGCTGGGTTTTTCACCCAATTTTTTGTCGGCCAGCTTGATGGCCAGGGCGCGGTCCACCACCGGGATCTGGTTGGTGTCCACCACCTGGATCTCACTGGAGAATTTTTTAACGATGGGCTCGCCCAGCTGATCCCGGTAGGCCTTCCAGTGGAAAAACACCGAGGAGCCGATTACCACGGCGAAAAAGAGGGCCCAAGGGGCGACCAGCAGGGCCTTCGGCAGTTTGGGGAGCTTCAGAAAAGGGATGAGCAGGGAAGGGGAGGTGGCCTGCTCCGCCGCTTGGGTGAACACCGACCCAAACCGGGCGATCACCCACACCAGGGTGAAGGCGGTGATCAGAACACACCAAAAAAAGGCGCCTTCCGGGTAGAGGGGGTTGATGTTGGGCGCTTTGACAAACAGGTAGATCAAGGCGCCGACCACAATGGCGGCGCATGCGCCGAGCTTGAATTTTTTCAACTGGGAAACCTCCTTGACATCTCACATAGATGCACGTTTACTGGTTTTATACAATGCTATATCGAATTCCGATATAATAATTCCACTCTACCATATCCCATTGGGAATGTCAAGAAAAGTGGACATTAGGGCACTGTAAAATCGCGCCGGGCAAGGGCTTCCCCCCATCGGGCGAAGGCGGATTTTTTCCTAGAAAGGGGAGAATCCGCCCCCAAACGGCGCACACTAAGGGGGAAAGGAGGGGATTTCTGCCATGATGCACATTGGTGTACCCCCATTGCCGGCCGCCGCCACCGGGGACGTGATGGGCCAGGGGGTTGTGGTCATTCTGACCGCATTTCTCCTGTTGGGCGCAGTGTTAATTGCATATTTTGTATGGATTGCTCGAAAAGGCAAGAAGAAATAGTTATTTTCACTTTCTTTTCCATGATTTAATGTTATAATAGGCTCCGTAAGGCTGATTTATCCAAAATTATGGAGGTGTGCCCAGCAATGGATTTGAAACTCAAACAAGAGATGGAAGTCTTCGCCATACAGGCCAGGATCGAGACCCTAAAGGCACTTGGTCACCTGGGATTTGGCCATGTGGGCGGCGCGTTTTCCATCGCCGACCTGGTCGCCGTGCTGTATAACGGCGTAATGAAGGTCGACCCCAAAAACCCTGCTTGGAAAGACCGGGATTACCTGGTGTGCTCCAAAGGCCACGCAGGCCCCATCCTCTACTCCACCCTGGCGATGAAGGGCTATTTCCCCATGGAAAACCTGCTCACCATCAACAAGCCGGGCACCACCCTGCCCAGCCACTGTGACCGCAATCTGACCCCCGGCATCGACATGACCACCGGCTCCCTGGGACAGGGTTCCTCCATGGCGGTGGGCATCGCTTTGGGCAACCGGATGGATGGCCGGGACAACTACACCTACCTGATCCTGGGCGACGGCGAGATCCAGGAGGGCCAGGTCTGGGAGGCCGCTTCCTTCGCCGCCCAGAAGAAACTGAACCACCTGATCGCCTTTGTGGACTGGAACAAAAAACAGCTGGACGGCCCCATTGTGGAGATCAACGACTTCTCCAATGTTGCCCAGAGGTTTGAGGCCTTCGGCTGGAACGCCGTGACGGTAAACGGCCACGATGTAGAAGCCATTTACACCGCCATTGAAGAGGCCAAAAAGAGCGTGGATAAACCCACCTGCATCGTTTTGGACACTGTGAAGGGAAAGGGCTGCTCCTTTGCGGAGAACGCTGCTTCCAACCATCACATCAACATCAGCCAGGAGCAGATGGCCGAGGGCCTCGCTGTGCTGGAAGAACAACTTGCAAAGGCGGTGGCGAAATAATGGCAGTGATCGTTGCAAAAGAGATCGTGAAAGATACAAAAGAGATGCGCGGCGCCCTGAGCGAGGCGCTGATCGCCCGGGCCAAGGACAACAAAAACCTGGTGTACCTGGATGCGGACCTCTCCAGCTCCATGAGCATGAAGAACTTCGCCAAAGCATACCCCGACCGGTACCTCAACGTGGGCATCGCCGAGGCCAATATGGTGGGCATTGCCGCCGGTCTCTCCGCCACCGGAAAGATCCCCTTCACCCACACCTTCGGCCCCTTTGCCACCCGCCGCTGCTACGACCAGATCTTCCTCTCCTGCGCTTATGGCAAGAACAATGTGAAGGTCATCGGCTCTGACCCCGGCGTCACCGCGGCCTTCAACGGCGGCACTCACATGCCCTTTGAAGATGTGGCACTGATGCGCGCCATCCCCGGCTGCACCGTGGTGGAGCCTACCGACACCACCATGATTGGCGGCATCATCGACCAGATCATCGACACCGACGGCCTGTTCTACATCCGCCTGAAACGGAAAACCGCCGTCAAGGTCTATGAGGAAGGCTCCACCTTCACCATCGGCAAAGCAGTCACCGCCCGGGAGGGCAGCGATGTAACCCTCATCGCCTGTGGCATCATGGTAGAGGAGGCCCTGAAAGCCGCCTCCCTGCTGGAGGCTGAGGGGATCAGCGCCCGGGTTCTGGATATGTTCACCATCAAGCCCATCGATCGGGAGGCTGTCCTGAAGGCTGCCGACGAAACCGGTGCCATCGTCACCTGTGAGAACCACAACGTCATCGGCGGACTGTATTCTGCGGTGGCGGATGTGATCGTCTCGGAGCGCCTGATCCCGGTGGAGCGGGTCGGCGTGGAGGAATCCTTCGGCGAAGTGGGCCCCGAGGATTACCTGCGCAAACGCTTCGGCCTCACCGCGGAGCACATTGTGGAGAAGGCTAAAAAGGCCATCGTCCGCAAGAAGTAAATATTTCCCGGATAGCAGGGGAGGGAACAGGTTCGCCTGGGCCCTCCCTTTTTAGTTTTGTGAGATTTCGCCCCCAAGCCCCCAGCCAGGGCTTTATATTTTTCAGGGGAAATCCCTGATAAGCCTAGTTCTGTGGGGCGTTACTCACTCCCACGCCCCCGAGGTTATGCAGGGTGCCTCGTGCCGGCCCCTTGCACCCCCGGCACTTCCTTTTATGCGGATAAAAG